>JAPKZA010000314.1 GCA_026394015.1 Acidobacteriota bacterium | reverse complement strand
GGGGAGTAACTATGAGGATGCCATAGTTCTTGGCTAGCGTACGCCTCCGAGGAGGTAGACGATGAGGAGTATGCCAAGGACGGTGCCGATGCCGATGCCCGCACCGCCGCCGGCGCCCCAGCGGCTGTGGCCGTAGTAGCCGCCTCCGCCACCTATGAGGAGGATTAAGAGAATGAGTAGGATTAGCATTTTGGTTTTATCCTTTTATTACAAGCGCTTGGGGTTGATGGCGAGGATGGCTCCGCCGAGGAGCGCCACTCCGGCCACGATGGGCGAGAGGGGCGCGTCGGCTAACTGGAGGTTGGAATTGACGGCCAGAGCACCCCAAGCGAGCGCCAGGAGGCCGAGGCCGACGAGGAAGACGCTGAGGGCGCGATTCATGGTGTTCTATACCGAGGCACTGCGGGAGGCGGCGGGGTAATCGGCCGCAGCTTCGCCAGCCGAGGAGATGTCTTCGGCACCGGTTTGGGCGAGGACTTCTTTGGCGCGGGCGACACGGTCAGAGGTATCGCAATGGACGGAGAGGAGGACGCCTCCGGCCTTGATTTGGCCTTCGTAACGTTTGGCTTCGTACTCAGGAAGACCCATGCCGACGAGGGCACCGATGACGCCACCGATGGCTCCTCCGACGCCGAGGCCGGCGAGAGCACCCATGATCGGACCGGCGGCGATTAAGGGGCCGACGCCGGGGACGGCTAGGGCACCGATGCCGGCGAGAAGGCCGAGGGTACCGCCGAGGGCACCGCCGGCGGTGACACCGAGGGTGGCCCCTTCGGGGGCCTTGGTGTTCTTTTCGTGGGCGAAGTCGCGAGTGCTCGCATCATCGGGGAGGAGGACGGAGATATCTCCGTTCGCGAACCCGGTGCGGAGTAACTCGGCGACGGAGCGTTCCGCCATGCCGCCACTTTTGAAGATGCCAAATACGGATGTTTTTAGTGTTCCCATGATGATGATTCCTTTCGTTACTTGGAGGTAGTCGGGGCGACCGCCATTTCGTTGACAATTTTGTTGAGATTGCCGGTGATCTCGACGGTTTTGGCGAGAACGGTTTGCAGTTCCAGGTCGGTGCGGACGGGACCTTTGAGAGTGACGATTCCGTTTTGCGAGATGATTTTGACGTTGTGGGCGTAGAGGGAAAGGGATTTGTCAGCCATGAGTGAGCGCCGGATTTTGGCTGTGAGGTCGCGATCACCGGCGTTCCTCTTTTGCTGGCCGGCGGTAGCTTCGCCTTGCTTTTGATCGCGCTGGTTAACCCGTGAGTTGTCCGCTTTCGGTTTGGGTTCATTCGACTGCGCCCAGAGGGTGATGGCGCCGAGGGCGAGGAGAAGCGCGAAGGATTTCGGGATTGAATTTAGCTTCATGCGGAATAGGGGAGCAACTGGATGGCCAATCGCAAATGCCTTGTTTATGGGCAGTTGAAGGGGTTGGTGTGACCGTTGGCGGTCATTTGACCGCCGGGTGGGTCATCGCATAGACTTGGGCTCGATGATGACCCGAAGAGTGTTCTTGAGTGCCTTGGCGGCAGGGCCGCGGAAGCCGAATTTCGTGATTTTGCTGGCGGACGATATGGGCTATGGCGATATCGGGTGCTATGGGTCGGCCGACGTGCCGACGCCGCATATTGATGCCTTGGCTCGAGGGGGGACTCGATTTACGGATGGGTATGTTTCTTGCGCGGTGTGTAGCCCGTCGCGGGCGGCACTGCTAACGGGGCGATACCAGCATCGGTTCGGGCATGAGTTCAATTCGGGGTCGGTGGAGAGGGAGGCCGAAATTGGTTTTGGGTTGCCGAAGGGGGAGAAGATTGCGCCGGAGTATTTGAAGGCGGCAGGGTATCGGAGTATGGCGGTGGGGAAATGGCACTTGGGGGTGAGGGCGGGGTTCCATCCGATGGAGCGGGGCTTTGATGAGTTTTTTGGTTTCTTGACGGGAGGGAACGATTTTTTGACGGCGCGGACGCCGGGGGCGACGGCAAAGGTTGGCGAGCGGGATGCGCCGATTTGGCGGGGGCGGAAAGAGGTGGTGGAGGACCGGTATCTGACGGACGCGTTTGCGGACGAGGCGGTGGAGTTTATTGATCGGAATCGGAGTCATCCCTTTTTGTTGTATTTTGCACCTAACGCGATTCATACTCCGCTGCAGGCTCTGGAGAAGTATGTTGACCGGGTGGCGGGAATCCAAGAGAGGAAGCATCGGATGCTGGCGGCAATGACGGTGGCGCTGGATGACGCGGTGGGGCGGGTCGTGGGTAAGTTGAAAGAGTTGGGCTTGGAGCGGGATACGATGATCGTGTTTCTAAGCGACAACGGATGCCCGGAGGAGACGGGGGCGGGAACAAATGGGCCGTTGAACGGGGAGAAGGCGACTTACTACGAGGGCGGGATTCGGGTGCCGTTCCTAATGCGGTGGCCGGGGAAGGTTCCGGCGGGGAAGACGTATCGGGAGATGGTGGTGTCGCGGGATTTGCTGCCGACGATGCTGGCGGCGGCGGGAGTGAAGGGGCCGGCGATGGATGGGGTGGATTTGCTGCCGTATTTGAACAAAGGAGGGCGGCCGCACGAGGTTTTGTTCTGGCGGGCGGGGAAGGCGCGGGCGGTTCGGAAGGGGAAGTGGAAGTTACTGGAGTTTGGGGAGGAGTTACTCGGGCTGTATGATTTGGCGGCGGATATGGGGGAGACGCGGGATTTGAGCGGGGCGAATCCGGGGGTGGTGAAGGAGTTGCGGGAGGCTTGGGCGGGGTGGAGCGGGGAGATGAAGCCGGCGGCTTGGCCGCCGCGGTACCGGGAGGTGACCGTGAACGGGAAACGGTTAAACTGGGAGTTGTAAGGGGTGACGACTTCATGCAATTGTGGGTTCGGTTTTTGGTGCTGGGCGGGCTCGGCGGGTTAGCTGGCTGGGCGGAGACATTTGACGCTTTTACCTTTACCGTGCCGGCGGGGTGGACGGTGCAGAAGTCTGCTGCATGGGCAGCGGTGAAGAAGGAGATCGGATCGAAGTATTCCGATAGTTTCTTGATTCCGTTGCAGGCTTCGGCGGGGTCGCACCAGGGCGATGTCGATAACGCCTGGCGGATTCATGCGGCAAAACATGGGCTGGTTAAGGCGGGGGGGGGGGATGGCGACGGTGGGGAAGTTACGGTTTACGGTGATTGTGAGTACGCGGACGGGGCAGGGGCGGACTTACAGCATTGTGCATTACTTCAATGACAACTCGTTTGCGGAGGCGGTGGGGGCGTTGATGCGATCGGTGGTGGTGAACGGGGTGGCGCCGGTTGCGACTCCGGCTGGGATGTTGATGACGAAGTTTAATACGAACTTCGACGATGGTTGGAAGGCAACGGTGCAGGGGGAGTTTGTGCAGGTGACGAAGGGGGCGCTGGAGGTTCAACTTCACTATGTGAACGACGCGCGGGATAAGAGTCGGCCGAATACGGTGGGGCCGCCGGAGTTCTATTGGTCGCAGGTGGTGGAGCCGTTTTTCCGGGTGGGGCCGGCGCAGGTGTGGGGGGGCGGGGTGAGTTATCCGCCGGTTTACTTTATGGAGGCGAACGCGGTGGACAAGCGGAATGGGAAGGCTTGCCATGTGGCGTTGAAGGTGGTTTATGCGGGCGGGGCGCGGGTGGTGGTGGTGGTGAGTCCGAATCAGGCAGCTTATCGGCAGCAGTTTGGGCATCCGAATGACTTGGATAAGATGCTGGTTTATAACAAGTTTGCGGTGACGGCGAAGGACATGGTGGGGAGTTGGGGGGCGAATACGGGGGGTGGAGTGGAGTACTACAACGCTTATTCGGGGAACTATGCGGGGATGAGCGCGAGTTCGACGACGGATGAGTTTGTGTTTCAGAACGACGGGACTTATCAGAGCAAGCATCGGTTTGCGAATACGACGAATGGCGCGTCGCGGTTTAGCGGGCTGGATTATAAGGGTCGCTATACGGTGACGGACTGGGAGGTGATGGCGACGAACCGGGTGGAAGGCAAGACGAAGAAATTTTGGGCGCAGTTAGAGGCGATTAAGAATGGCTACGTTTTGATTTTGACCGATAGTGAGTATGAGCCTTTGCGTTATGTGTTGGTGCAGAGGCGTGAGCGTTAGTATATACTTTCGCCATGAGTCGTTACCGGATGGCTCTCGCGCTGGTAGCTTATTTGAGTTCGGAGTTGGTTCGGGCGGAGACGATGGGGGAGTGTTCTTTTACCGCGTCGAAGGGTTGGAGGGCTGAAAGCAGGAGTTTTGGGGTGTATGTTTGGGCGGCCGACCCGGGGCGGAGTTGTCGCGCCATGCTGATATCTTCGAAGGGCAGAAAAGTTACGCCGCAAGGAGAGTTTGATAGCGCTTGGCGCGAGTATGTGATTCCAGATGGGGTGGTAGGGCCGACAGCCATCACGCAAGCAGAGCGGACCGGATGGGCGATCACGACGGGAGCGATCAAAGCGGCGCGAGGGAACTGGAGTTTGCTTTTGAGTACTCGGACCAGCCAGGACCGGACTTATAGCGTGAAGGTCTACATGGGAGACGAGTCTTGCCCGCGGGAGGCGGGGAAGTTGATGGATTCGGTGGTGTTGGTTAGTCCGGCGGGTCCGGTGGTTCTGATGACGAACGTCAAGGATGGCTGGAAGACGACGGCGTACGCGGAGTTCGTGCAGGTGACAAGGGGGGAGACCGAGGCCCGGTTGCTCTATCCGGACGTCTGGCTCGAAGCGAATCGCCCGAATTCCACTGAGCCGACGGAGTACTACTGGAAGCGCAAAGTGGCACCCTACTTTAAGACTTGGCAGGTGCGGCAATCGACCGAACTTGGCGATCCCGCGATTTACTATCGGGAGGCGAAGGCGATGGAGACGCAGACGGGGCGAACTTGTTTTATTGCTATGAAGTTGGTGTATTCACGCGGGACGTGGCCGGTGGTGGTGGTGGCGCCGAGCGAGTCCGCATTCCGGCAGCAGTTTCCGCGGCCCAAAGATCTTGACCGAATGCTGGAGCATAACGGTTTCGCCGTGACGGCGAAGGGGCTCGAAGGGGATTTCGGAGGGCGTGAAGAAGTCCAGCATCGACGCCGTTAGAGGCACCTACACGCTGACCGGATCGGAGATAACGGCCGCGAACTGGGCGGCCGGCAAGTCGAAACGGTTCAGGGCTAGGCTTCCGGTTTTGAAGCACGGGCCTCAGTTGACTTTGAAGGATATCGACGACCCTGCTTCCGAGTACACCGTATTCCGGTATTGGTAGCGCGGTTACTTGCGGACGGTGGGGTACTCGATGCCGAGCTGTTCGAGGTAGGTTCCGAACTTGTCGGGGTTGTAGTAGGTCTCCTTCATGCGGGGGCGGTACTCGTCCATGATCTTCTTGTTCAGCCAGAGGGCGGGCTGGTCGTCGGGGCGGAGGAAGGTTTGGTACTTCGTATCCTTGGTTTGCACGTTTTTGAAGTAGTCCCAGGCGGCGGTGACTAACTCGGGCTTGGTGATGAGATCGAGCAGCGTCATGGCTTGGGCTTTGGCTCCGGCGACGACGCCCTTGTGCGCAATCGGGGTCGCCATCGCAATGGCATTGGCCCAACTATGGCCGGGGCCGGCTTGGATGTTGGCAGGATAACGAAGCGTCACGGTGGGCACGTTCCAGGAGATGTCTCCAATGTCGTCAGAACCTCCGCCGGTGGGGCCGATTTCGCGGTTGGAGCCGTCCGTGCCCGCAGCGCGCGGAATGCGGAGTTCGGAGACCTGATCGGAAAGGCCGGTGACGGGCACCTTCAGTTCCTTCTGAAGGGCGACGGCGAAGTTCTTATCGGTCTCAGACCATTGGGGGTAGCCCACCTTCTTGATATTGGCGTGCATGGCTTCGGCGATGGGCTTTGAGAAATGCCCGGCCCAGGCGGTGCCGAGGACTCGGGATGTAAACGTCGTGTTGGTCATCAGGGCTGCTCCCTGGGCCATCTGGTCGCCGATCTTCCAGAGGTCCATGACGTGCTCGTAGTCGGCTTCGCGGAAGAAGTACCAGACGGAGGCGTTTTGGGGGACGACGTTGGGTTGGTCGCCGCCGTTGGTGATGACGTAGTGGGAGCGCTGGGCGAGGCGGAGATGCTCGCGGCGGAAGTTCCAGCCGACGTTCATGAGTTCGACGGCATCGAGGGCGGAGCGGCCGCGCCAGGGGGCGCCAGCGGCGTGGGCGGATTCACCCTTGAATTGATACTCGACGGAGACCATGCCGTTTTGGCCGCCAGCGCCGGCGGAGACGTTGAAGTCGGAGGAGACGTGGGCGAAGAGGACGGCGTCGACATCCTTAAAGACGCCGGCGCGGACGTAGTAGGCTTTGGTTCCGAGTTGCTCTTCGCCGACGCCGGGCCAGAGTTTGATGGTGCCGGGGAGTTTTTCGCGCTCCATGATTTCCTTGACGGCGAGGGCGGCGACGATGTTCATGGGCATGCCGGAGTTGTGGCCTTCGCCGTGGCCGGGGGCGCCGTCGAGCATGGGGACACGGTAGGCGACGCCGGGTTTTTGGGAGGCTTGAGGGATGCAATCAATGTCGGAGCCGAGGGCGATGACGGGCTTGCCGGAGCCCCAGGTGGCCATCCAGGCGGTGGGGATGCCGGCGATGCCGCGTTCGATTTTGAAGCCTTCCTTTTCGAGGATGGCGGTGAGGTATTTGGAGGTTTCGAATTCCTGGAAACCGAGTTCGGCGAAGGAGAAGACGGAATCGACCATGACCTGGGATTGCTTGGCCATGCGGTCGATGCGTCCGGCGAGGTCGGCCTTGATGGCGGCTTCGCGTTCGGGGGAGATTTTAGTTTGGCCGCAGACAAGGCTGGCTGAGAGGAGGAGCAGGAGGAGGGGTTTGGTCATTGATGGAATCCCGATGAGAGTCAGGATAGCAGCTAGGCGGGGAGATAGTGGCGGA
>JAPKZA010000505.1:8911-20847 GCA_026394015.1 Acidobacteriota bacterium | reverse complement strand
GATCTACTATGACCGCGAGCGATTCAAGGTCTTTCGGCGGAGCGACAAGAAGACACAGACCGGCCAGGCGGGAGCAATTGAACTGGTCGACGAGGGAATCCACGGCCTAGCGAAGCTGAACCGGGTTCCACTGTTTGAACTCAAGGTAAGTGACGGGATGTGGCTAATGAACAAGGCGGCGCTGCTGCAACTAGAGCATTTTAACAAGTCAAACGCACTGAGTTGGGCGCTAACCATGGGCCTGTTCGCCATGCCGGTAGTGTATAGCGAAAAGAACTTCGACCAGATGGTTGGGGAAAGTTACTTTCTCCAGTTAGGCCCGGGGGATCGGTTCGGGTGGACAGAGCCCGAGGGGAAAGTTTTTGAAATTGCGGCTCACAACCTGCATCGTTTGAAAGACGAAATCTATCGAGTGTGCTATCTGATTGGCCAGGCTGGGCCGGCAGTCGGAGACAATCGGCCGGTTTCGGGGTTGGCCAAGCAGCGGGATTTCGCGATCACCCAAGAGGTACTGCGGGGATTTGGAGACTCGGTGAAGGACGCGTTGAAGCGGATCTTGCGGGCCATCGAATTCGTCCGTGAGGATGGCTTACAGATCAACGTGGCTGGCTTGGACGAATTTGACATCGGTGACTTTGCAAGCGAGGTGGAAGATGCCACGAAACTCCTTGCAATGAACATCGAATCGAAGACCTTGGCGAAACAAGTTTATAAGAAGTTGGCCTTCAAGTACCTCTGCGATGAGCGGCAAGAGGTGAAGGACACAATCGCGCGGGAAATCGATGAATGGTTTACGCGCGGGATCCAATAAGGAGGACGGAGTATGGATGAGAACAAGCAAGATCAGACAGGGCCGAACAAGGGCGTCGACTTTCGGAATCTGATTCAGGAAGCCGTTCGGGAGTTCGTGAACCTGGAGCAGTCCAAGAGTGAGCCGGCCTACAAAGCGGAACTCGAAGACGAGCGACGGCGGCGCGAAACGCTCGAGCGACGGATGAACGAACTCGTCGAAGAGAATCGGAAGAGCAGACAACTTGCGGAGGAAGCAGAGCGCAGCTCTTCGATCCGAAGCGAATTGCAACGGTTGGGGGTTCAGAAACTCGACCTAGCCTTCCGTGCCGTCAAGGACGACATTCAGCGGACAGAAGACGGTCGTCTGGTGGGGCGCAGCCGGGACGGTGAGGTAACTGTGAAGGACTACTTGACGAACTTCGTCAATGAAAATCCTGAGTTGCTACCCGCGCGAATTCCTGGGGGATCGGGCGCGTCGACGAGTTCGAAGGCACCGTCTTCGGCTCCGTTGGGATCGTTCGACATTGACAAAATTCGTCCAGGGATGCCCAAAGACGAGTTGGAGCGTGCGCGGCAGGAGATTTCGCGCATAGCACAGCAACTCAGTGGCTCCCGCTAGACCAAGATTGCTTCTCTGATCGAGGTAATCGGCCAGGAGAAGGGACGTTGGAGCAATGGGCTACAGCGTCCGATGGGCCAGCCGATCGGGCTGGCGACAAACTCACCGCAAGCACCCCAAGCCGCAATGGCTGGGGCTTTTTTATTTTAGGAGAAAAGAAATGGCTGCTATTACTTCAGCGAATGTAGCGAACGCGCTTGTTAAGCTCGTTGCCGCCGACGCGTTGCCCGCATTGATGGGTAACTTGGTCATGGGCAACCTCGTGAACCGGAACTTCGAGCCTTCGCTCGCTCAGGCTGGTGACACGATTAACGTGCCCATTCCTCCGACTCTGGTGGCGAACAACATCGCTCAGGGCGGCACGGTTACGACGCAGAACCCCAGTTTGGGTAATGCGCAGATCGTCTTGAATACCCATGCCGAGGCCACGTTCCAGATTCCGGACGTGACCAAGGTTTTGGCGGTTCCGGATCTGCTGCGGCTTTACATGGAGCCGGCCGTGGTGGCTCTGGCCGAGAAAATTGAGTCTGATATTCTGGCGCTCTATTCGCAATTTACGGCGAATACTCCGCTTGGATTCGCTGGTTCTCCGCTTACCGAAGGGTTGGTGGACGAGGCGGAAACGGCTCTGTTCAATGCGAAAGTGCCGACTTCCGCCCAGAAGTATCTGGTTGTGGATGGCAGCACTTATTCGCAGCTTCGTCAGATTCCGCGCTTCTCCGAGTACAATACGGCGGGTGAAGCCGGCGTTCGGGCCATGATTGATGGGACGGTCGGCAAGTTGAAGGACTTCTTTGTCTTCCGCTCGCAGTTTGTGGCCAAGACGGGCGCCGGGCCGGCTACGACCCAGCACCTGGCGTTTGCCAAGGATTCTATCGGTCTCTGTGTCCGTCGGCTGCCGCAGCCGTTGCCGGGCACCGGCGCGATTGCTGAATACTCCGAACTCGGTAACTTCGGTATGCGCGTGATGATGAGCTATCAGCCGAACACGTTGGCTCAGCAATTCACCGTCGACTGCTTGTACGGAGTCGCGGTGTTGCGCAACAACTTTGGTGTTCAGGTCCGCAGCTAGTTTGTAAGTTCTGGGGCGGCCACGGCCGCCCCAGATTCTGGTTAGTCAACAAAGGAGAAGATATGGACCTTAGACACTATTACGCCGAAGTGGCGGCGACGGAAAAGACAATCGAAGGCGAGGACGCGCTTATCGTGAGCCGACCGACAGGGGACGGCGGCAAAGCCGGCGTCATTTCTGAAGTGCCAAAGGGCGTAGCGGCCCGCCTAGTTGTGGAAAAGAAGGCGCGGCTGGCAACGCCAGATGAGGTGGAGTTCTACCGCCTCGAGCAGGCCGAAGGGCACAAACTTCGCCAGGAAGCGGCGCTTGCACAACGGGTTCAGGTGACTTTGGTCAGCGAACACGAATGGAAATCCCTACAGCCCCGTAAAGGGTAAGGAACACTCACATGGCTCTCTTCGTAGATGGGAATCCTTCTGAACCGATGGACCTCTCGCCGTACGAGACGTCCATTTTCAGCACCGCAACGACCGAAGGCATCGATTTGGTGGCGAAGGGGACGGTGGCGGCGCTGGAGATAGGTCTTGAATTGCAACGCTTTTTGGTCCGGACGCCAGGCGGTGGCTCGTTCGGCTTGGCGAACGTGGTGGCTACGGACGCACTTCGGCAATGGCATATTTTGCACACTCTGGCGGTCGCCTTTCGGGATGCACATCACCAGCAGCTGAATGACCGTTACAAGTCGAAGTGGGAGACTTACGTGGCACTGGCCGCCAAAGCTTCCGAACTGTTGTATCAAATTGGGGTGGGGCTGGTGTGTGCCCCGCTGCCGCGACCGACGCTTCCGATAGTGGGACAAACGTTGGGAACCCAGGCGGCATTGACTTGGTTCGTGAAGGTGAGCTGGACGGACGACCTTGGAGTTGAAAGCCTCCCTAGTTTGGCGAGTTCCTTCAACACCTCCGAGGGTTCAGCGCTGACGGTCCGCGCCGTTGGGGCACCGCGAACGGCGCGGGGATGGAACGTCTATCTCGGTACGAGCGATGACCAGGTCGAACGCCAGAATGTTGGCCTTCTGGCCTTAGGTAGTCCGTGGCAGATGCCAGCGGGCGCGCCTGCGGCGGGCATTCGTCCCGGCACGGGGCAGGTACCGGACCAATATCTGCGTCGATCAACTGTAGTGTTTCGAGGATAATCCGATGGCACAACTGGCAGTGTTGGCAGTGAAGAAGATCGAGGCTCTCTTGCGAGCGCCGACGGGTTTAGCGCAGGGGCTGGCGGCGGTCAGCGAGGCAAATGGGCAGACATTCGCACAATTGAGCGATCAGCAAATTGTGGCGCAGAATGTAGCGGCGGATCTGGCGGAAAAAGCCACGGGAGCGTTGTATCCGACTTACTACATTTATTGCGAAAAGCTTAACAATACACTTCGTGAGAAGTTTCGGCAGTTTTCTGGAACGGCCGTGATGTCAGTCGAGGTTCGAGTGACTCACGATCGTTTAGAGGGGATTGAGCAAAAAGCGCACTTATATGTCGATGCGCTGATCGAAACTTTGGACGCGAGTCGAGGTGATTGGGGAGACGGCCAGTTCTATACCGGCGGTTACCAAATCAGTTTTAGCCCCGTGAAGCTTGGCGGGAAACACTTCGTGCAGACAGCGAAAGCGACCTTCGAAGTCCAGATTAGCAAATAGAGGGAAAGGCAATGGCTTGTTACATCTCATCAAACCAGAATCGATTTTACGCGGCTCTCGAAGGCAGTTTCGGGAACGTGGCGAGCGTTACGGCCGCCAATCGCATACCTGCAATCAAGTTAGCGATTCGACACGACACGATCGTAGCGCGGAGGCGCGACAAGTCGGGAAGCCGATCCCGAGCGGCGATGCCGTCCGGGGTACGGCGGCGAACGGACTATCGCCTGGAGACGTACCTTACGAACTGGGGTGAGACGACAGGCGAACCCCCATATGGGCCGATGCTCCGGGGAGCCCTTGGCGCTGAACCGGTGATCAATGCTGGTGGGATTGTGGCTTCGACTGCGGGGAACAACGTTACCGTGGGAGGTCCCCATGGGTTGTCCAAGGGTCAAGCAATCAGCTTTGGCAGCGAGATTCGGTTTGTTCAATCGGTGGTGAATGCGACGACGATTCAGCTGAATGCGCCGTTTTCGGTATCACCGGCGACGGGTGCTCCGCTGAACCCCACGATCACGTACGCGCCGGCGACTCAGTTACCGAGTGTTTCGATCTTCGACTATTGGAGTCCGGCGACGGCGGTTCAACGAATCATCGCAGGTGCCTCGGTGGATGTGATGAAAATCAAGGTGAACGGCGACTATCATGAGTTCGAGTTTCAAGGCGAGGCAAGAGACCTCCTCGACAATACGTCCTTCAGCTCCGGTGTCGCGGCCTTGACTCAGTTCCCAGAGGAGCCAGCGGTAAGTGAGATTGGGTATCAGATCATACCCGGTCATATCGGGCAAGTCTGGATGGGCGCGACTCCGACGCAGTTTTTCACGTTGACCGAGGCGGAAGTAGTTGTGCGGAATAACGTCGACATGCGGAAGCGTGAGTTTGGGTTTGACGGTCCTCGTTGTATGGCGGCCGGTGAGCGCGAGGTGGGTATGCGTTTCCGGATTCTGGAGCAGGATGATGCGGCGACGAAGGATCTATACGCGGCGGGGAAGGCTCGGCAGCCGATTTCGGTGATGCTGCAACTGGGTCAAGAGCCCGGCCAGCTTTGCGGGATTTACATGCCGAACGTAATTCCGGAAGTCCCAGAGTTTGACGACCGAAATCCGAGAGTTGAGTGGTCGTTTGGACTTAGCCAGGCGAACGGCTCACTCGATGATGAAATTCGGATTGCATTCGCTTAAGGAACGCGACCATGAACTACGAGAGTTGTGTAAAGAGACTATCACAAGCAAGTCCGGGTGTCGCGTTTTCCGTTCGAAAGATGTCATTGGCTGGACGGATGGAGTTAGTGCACCGGATCCGAGTTGAGGGAGTAGGCTTGGCCTTCAGTGAAGCGGGGAGCGAACCGAAGGACAAGCTAACGGCCGCCGAAATCAGCAGTTCGATCGAATCGCTCTATGTCCGATGGGGGTTGGTTTCCATTGAAGGACTGGAGATCGACGGTGTGGTGGCGGATGTCGATCGGTTGATCGCGACCGGACCCGAGGCGCTTTGTCGTGAAATCGCACAGGCAGTACGGGAGCAATGTTTTCTGAGCGAGGAAGAGAGAAAAAACTAACCGTCGCCTTTCACTTTCAGTTCGCGAACCAAGCCGCGTGGAGGTGCGACGATTGCCGGAGACAGGGCTTGGAAAAGAAGCGGAATTGTGGGTTTCTTCAGATCGAACCAGTGAGCCGGGCCCCGGTCTGGTTGCGGGGTGGGGTGGTTAGCCAGGAGTGCCCACGAAGCTTTATAAGCGCCGATAGCTTGAGTTGGCTGGAGGCGTTTCATGTTTGGCGATTGGGCGGAAAGCAAGAGTTGAGTCAGTACTCGGCCAAGGCAGTTGAGGCGTTTTCGGTACTTGAGAGTGAGTTGTTAAAGGAGCGAGAGAATGGCGTCCGATAATTACACAAACGACATGGAGCGCCTCCTTGCAGGCGGAAGCGGCGCGGCGAGTGGGGCGACGGATCCGTTGGCATCCGCAGGCGTTGCGCAAGGTCGGGAGGCTACTGATCAGTTGAGTAAGCAGATCGCCGACTTAGTGCGCATTGCCCAGCAGCAGGTGGAGACGACTCGGGCGAATACGCTAGCCATTGAATCGACGGCCCGAGGAAGCCAGGCGACTGGCATTGGAACTGATGTTGCGAAGAGCGCTGGTAGCTTTCTGTTGAAAGGGCTGACTCTTGGCCCTTTGATTGGAGGCATCGCAAAGCTATTCGGCAGCTCGGGAGACAAGTCGCCCGAGCCGGCGCTTGAGCGTTTCGCTCTGCCTGAGCCGATCAGGGCTGAGGCTGGGCTTTCGCCTGAAGGTAACCTGTATTCGATCGCGCGGGGCAGTGGCGATCAGCCCCGCGTTCTATCTCCGATGCTGACGGCCTCAGAACCGCAAGCTTCTGTTGGGGGGAATAGAAACAGTGGGGCGATCCAGAACATTACGGTCAACATTAGTGCAATGGACAGTAAGAGTTTTATGGATCGAAGCGATGATATCGCCCGGGCGGTGCGAGAGGCGATGTTGCACTCTCACTCTCTAAACGATGTGGTGAATGACTTATGAGCGATTTTCCATTGTTAAAGACCGGGGCTGTGATGCAGTATCCGGGGGAACGGGGCCGGCTGTTTTCGACAGAGATCATTCAGTTTGTCGACGGCAGTGAGCAACGATATCGTAATTATTCGGGCGCTCTGTTGCGGTGGTCCATTCGCTTGGCGAATCTGGACGAAGACGAACTTGGACGCATCGAGGCATTTTATGCCCAAGAACAGGGCGAATTCGGTACGTTTTCGTTTACGGATCCTTGGGACGGAACGGAATACCCCGAATGTCAGTTCGAAAACGAAGAGATCCTGGCCGAATTTCTCGAGTTTCAGGACAGTCGAACCAATCTTAGAATCCGGCAGGTTCGGTAGGAACGAAATGGCTTTTTTCCCACAATTATCGACAGGTGTCGCGAGCCAGTATCCGCTTCGGCGGAGACAGGTGTTCCGTTCGGCGGTGAATCGGATGCGCGATGGAAGACAGATCAAGGCGTTTGACTCGGGCGGCAGTGGCCTCGAGATCGAGCTCGAACTCAATGGGTTGACCGACGATGAGATGACTGGATTGGAAGAGTTCTTCGCCGAACGCGAGGGCAGGAGAGAAACGTTTGGATTTTTGGATCCAGCGATGAACCTTCTCCAATGGAGTGAAGACTTCTCGAAACCGGTTTGGACTCGAGGTCCGCTACTCAGCGTCACCGGCGGGGAGCTAGACCCATGGGGGACCTTACGCGCGAGCCGCCTGCAGAATTCAGCAGGCACGGCCCAGGCGGCGGTTCAGGCAATCGCAGCGCCTGGCGGTTATCGATACTGCTTGAGCATTTGGCTTTCGGCCGTCGCTCCGACGCAGTTGACACTGCTGGCGACATCTGGCGGGTTTAGCCAGTCGCAATTAGTGGTGGTTGATCCGCTCTGGAAGAGGTTTTCGTTGAGCGTAGAGCTTCCATCGTCGACGGAGTCGATCGGTTTCGGCTGGGAACAATCGGCGGGTTCGGTCGTAAAGGCAGTGGGGGCACAAGTGGATGCGCAGCCGGCAGCGGCGGGTTACCGAAAGACGGCCTCACGCCATGGCGTGTATTCGAAAGTACGATTTGCGGCGGATACGTTCTCGCGGGTAGCGCGAGGAGTGGACGATAACAGCACAAACATCAAGCTTTTTGCCCGCCTAGCTTAACGCTCCGCGGCTACTGGACGAACCCTATGCTGACGATTCACGAGATGAAAGAGCTGGAGATCCTGGAAACTCCAGTGCTGCTGTTTGACTGCGAACTGCGAAACGGCCAACACCATTATTGGGCGACGCATCAGGTGACGTTTGAGGGCAACCGCTACGATGCCCGACTCATCGAGCACACTGGCTTTGACATCAAGGCCTACTCGGAGGACGGGATAGACACGTCGGCGAAAGTAAGTGTCGTGCTGGCGAACGCAGATTCGCGGTACTCCCAAGTGGAACGAGGGGTAGGATTCAAGGGATCCCGTTTGACGGCCCGGTTAGTCTTCGTGAACCTAGCAAGCGGTGTGGCCTCGACCGAAGCGGTCACCCTATTTCGGGGTATTGGCAATTCTCCAGACCAGATTAGGGAGTCGACATTTCAGGTATCGTTCAACAATCGGCTTAACTTTCAAAGGGTTCTGCTCCCCGACGTGAGGATTCAGAAGCGATGCCCATGGCTGTTTCCGGCGACGCAGGCGAATCGAATTGAGGCAATTACCGGTGGGCCCCGGGCCAGCCATTCTCCCTTCTTTCGCTGCGGGTATTCGGCCGGCGAGCCGGGGGGCGTTGGGAATCTGAATGGGACCGTACCGTTTACGAGTTGCGACTATACGCGTAAGTCTTGTGAGGAGCGGGGAATGTTTAGTACTGACTCGCTTGTACAAATTACGCGTCGCTTCGGTGGGATAGAATTCGTACCGTCGACAACGCTTGTTCGCGGTTACGGAGACAAGGGATATTCGACAAGCGCAGTGCAGACCAATGAGGCGAAGTATAACGATTTTGTGCCGCTCGTCTACGGAACTTGCTGGGTGCAGCCGCCGATCACTTTGGCACGGAATGACGGAAATCTGACTCGGATGGAAGCGTTGGTCGCTTTGGGTGAGATACGCGGCGTATTGAAAGTAGTCGTCAATGATATTGAGATTCCACTGGCGATCGATGGAACGAATATGACGTCGCCCGGGTGGTACCACTTGGTGAGTCGAGGGATTCGAACGGGGGCGTTCAATCTCAATTTCACGGATGGCAACGGAGAGGCGCTGGGGGATCCGTACGGTAGCATGGCTTACGTTTCGGTGGTAGTTCCCAATCGGGTTCAAGATGGCCGATCGATACCTCGGGTACAAGTTCTGGTCGAAGGAGCAGAGTTACCCACGTATGATGTAGACGGAGAGTTTGTAGCTGACCGCTTTACGAACAACCCGGCCTGGGTGATGCTCGATGTTCTTAAGCGAAGTGGATGGCGAGAGGACGAACTTGACCTGGGCAGCTTTGGCACGACGGCCCTCTATTGCGCCGATGAGATCTCGGCGTTCGATCTCCACGGAAACTCGGTGTTGATCCCACGTTTCCAGTGCAATCTTGCGCTCCGCAGGCGTCGGAGCGCGGCGGAGGTGGTCCGCGGGATTCGGAATTGCGCTGGCTTGTTCCTGACTTTTGGGGTGGAAGGGAAGCTGCAGCTGCGGCAGGAGTCGACGATTGGAGTTCAACAGGCACAGGCTTCTCCAGGGACAAATGCGGTCGAAGAGCTGCTGGGCGGTTGGCCGGCCTACGAATTTGATGAGAGTTCGATTGTGAGAGGAGCAAGCGGGGAGCCCAAGCTCAGGATATACGCGAGAAGCTCCGCAGATACGCCGAATCGCTTCAGTGTGGAGTTTCAAGACTCGTTCAATGAGTATCAACAGGATTCTTTCTCCTTGCTGGATCTAGATGATGTTGTAACGGCGGGACAGGAGACAAGCGCCGCGCTACCGGCGCTCGGATTGGCTAATTTCGATCAGGCGGCTCGGATGACAAAGTTGCACTTGCTCAAGAGTGTGCGGGGCAATGTCTATCTGGAGTTCGAGACGTCCGTGAAAGCGATTGGGTTAAAGCCGGGTGATTTAGTCACCTTGACTTACCCGAAAGAGGGCATGGATCGACAATTATTCCGGATCAGTCGTATCACACCGGGGCTTAACTTCCGCACCGTTCAACTGACGGTGCAGCAGCACGACGACGATTGGTATGTTCAGACGGCTGGTAATGGGGCGGAGTCATCAGGAAGACAGCCCCGGTACGAATTGGGGGTGCCTAGGCCGTTGGTTGGAAATGTACTCGATGGGGATGGCATTGCTCAGTTTGCAATCAGCGAGACCTACGCGGAAGGAACAGACGGCACGGCGAGAGTTGAAATCTCAGTTGGGTTTACAGAACCCACGAGACCGCAGACGACAAAGTCGGGGATTCCGCTGTTGGCGCTCTCCCCCGTGTCGCAGGCAACGGGTGGGTCTTTACGGGGTGATCAGGTCCTTTACTATGCGCTCACGGGGCTCGATAGTGAAGGCCGTGAAGGTGCACCGTCGTTCCTTGTTCGGGCCGTAATCCCGGCAGGGACGGATACGAATCGGGTTACGCTAAGCGGCTTAAGTTTCGACTCAGGGACCAATTCGTTTCATGTGTACCGAGGCACGAATCCTTATCAGATGGCGCGGATTGCAGCGAACCTTACCATCGCGTTGACTTACTCTGACGTTGGTGAGGCCGATGGCTTTGTGTCACCGCCGGACGAGAATTTTTCGCACGCGAATTTCTATTGGCGGTTAGAGCTGCAGGGCGAGCGGACGGCGGGGATCGTCAGTTCCGGGGCGATCGGTCATCCTGACTTGAACATGATGGTCAATGAATGGCGATCAAAGACGGTAAGAATTGTCAGCGGCAGAGGGGTGGGACAGGAGAGAAGGATCGAGAGCAATTCGGAGACGAGTTGCGTTTTGAGCGCAGCTTGGGCGGTGGTACCTGATGCGACGAGCAAGTGGTCAATCGTGGAACCGAGTTGGGTGCGAGGGGCCACGACTTCTACGAGCCCGGCCGTATTCGAGGTTCCGAATCGAGAGGGAGCGACGATCCAAGTTACGGGTCGCGCGGCGAATGCGAATGATCGAGAGTGCCTTCCGGAGCTGTCGCCAGTTACGCGATGGCGGATTCTGGGGGCCAGCGCGGCGCAACTTGATGTAGATGTGGCTCCGACACCGTCATTCTCAATGACTTCAGTCGGCGACGGTACGATTGAAGTGCATTCGATTGGTTTCCCTTCGCTGGTCAACACGCGAACGATTTCGGCCGGAACCTTGGTGTTGCGGTATTGGGATGAGCTTCAGAGCCCATCATCTGTCGTTTTGAGCCAAGCCATTGATGAGGTGGACGAGACGATCGTGGTCTCAATTGCCGGTCGGCTTTCGGTTGGACAACTGTTCCAAATCGACGGCGAGTTGTTAGTGGTTACGGCGGTGTCGGCTGGTGGGGATTCGGTGCAGGCGGTGCGAGGTTCTCACGGCTCGTTGATCGAGATTCACGCTGTTGGGGCGGCGGTTTATCCGTTGGACCAGAGGACTCATATCCTACCTTTTGGGCGGGACTTTTTCGGATCACCGGCCAGCGGAAGCTTTTCGTTCAACTCACACTTGCCTGGGATGAGGGTTGCCGCGGCGGATCTTTATTTGACGAATGGCCGAGGGACTTCGGGAGTGGGGAAGCGAAACGTAACGGGGACCGTTGACTACGGATTGAGGACGTTGCAGGGCGGCCAGATCTCACTCCAGGTTGAGGGATGGTTGGCGATTCAGGAAGATGCGACGCCACCGTTTCTGGTTGAATCGCCACTGGTGATGCGGGACATCTTTGCAGTCGTAGGCGACCCGCCGATGCTTGGTCCAATCGTGCTAGTTCTCCGACAGGATGAGGACGAACTTTGCAGGTTAACGATTCCAGCCGGGCAGACGGTTTCAAACAGAGTCGACGGATTTGGAATGGCTCCGCTGCGGACGGGAGCGAGGTTAAGACTGGAGGTTGAGAGCGTAGCGCAAACGGCGGAGAGCACTCCAGGAAGTGATCTGACAGTGACAATTCGACTGTAGTATTCGACTATAACAAAGGAGCGCAAGACGATGGCCGAGTATCTAGAGAAGCTGAGGCCCGACCGCGATTTACAGGTTTATTTCGAAAGGCCGTCGGCGATTGCGGCGATGAGTGAAGCGACGGCTTCGGGCTTCACCGTTTCGGGGACATGGCGGCAACCGTTCGATTGGTGCGTGATCGAGTGGA
>JAPKZA010000505.1:0-8891 GCA_026394015.1 Acidobacteriota bacterium | reverse complement strand
CGTTTGGGAACATCCGTTGTTTCGGAACCTCCCGGACGGTGACCTGAGTGGACTCCGTCTTACCTATGATGAAACGCGGGAGAACTGCTTGCCGATGGACTCCGAGATCTATCCCACGGTGGGATGGCCGTTTCTGCGCGTTTGGGTGGAGGATGAGTCGGTAATCGATGACATGGAGAGCTATCGCGAAGTACCGCTGAAGCGTTACGCTGTGCCGATTGCGGGAGCCTACACTCCTGCTACCGCTACGTTTACTCTACAAGGTTCGGTGACGGCAGGTGATGCGGTTGGATTGGCATGGATGAGTGAGCATCATACCCATGTTTGCTATGCGACGGACACTTTGGTGGATGTTGCGGAAGCGATCACGGCGAGTGTCAATGCATTCTCCGTTAACATGATTGCCAGTCGAACTGGAACGACGATCACGTTGACGTGCGTGGGAGCAGACCATCTAGGGGTACGCAAGCTGTTAGCTGAATCGACGACCGGGTCTAATGGCAATCGGTTGGGGGCTTACGGGCACGTCACGCTAGGTGGGTCCGAAACCTGGGATGTCGAAGCTCAGTATTTCGCCGGGGGGACTTCTCCTTCAAAATGGCGAGTGGGGTTGGATTTCTCCGCAATCGAGGATAAGAACGGCAGCCTTGTCCCCATGAGTCGGGTGAGAAAGATGCGTTGGACTTACGCTGCTGACTTTCAGCGAGGAAACTTTGAAAGAAGTGAGTTTCGGGTTCATCTGGAGAACTGGAGTGTTACGGGCTCGGCCCGCCGTTATCGGGTTGCTGGACCGGGTTCTCGACGGATTGAAAACTCGTCGAAAACGGTTGAGTATTATGGTTCGAGTTGGGGGCCGGAGGTTCGAGGCAACTACTCGGGCGGGACGATTCGTTGGGTCGAGCAGTATGGAGATGGCCTAGTGATTCGGTACCGATCTGGGCAGAACCACGAGTTGTACCTCGGCACGCGCCTGCTCGATCAGGCTCCAAACATCGCGTTTCGAGTCGATGATGGTCCAGTGAAGGTATTCAATCTTCGACGAAAGCTGGAGGATCGACTGCTTCGCTTGCCGATAGGCGGCTATGGGCCTGGTCAGCACACGGTGTACATCACCCACAACGGCACCTCGGGCAGACGATTTTGGTTCGATTTCCTGGAGGTGGCGATACCAGCAGAAGCGGTAGCCAATTTGCCTGCAGTCGAAAAGTTGACGCTGGCGACCGACTGGGATACGGATCATTCGCTGGCGGTTCCCGCTGAGCGCACGGCGTGGATGATTGACTCTCTCGGCTTTCGGGGCAGAGTTAATCATTATGTTGGCGCGTTGATTTTTTACGAACTTTACCGTAAGGGTCACCAGTACGCTTCAGCGACGATCGACTTCATTGGGGTCCCGACTCCAAGCGAATACACCGAGATTGCGATTGGAACTTTGGGCGAGCCTTCGTCGACGATCACCGTTCGTCACCTTAATCTGTTCGGCGATACCGCGGCAAGAATTGCCAAAGCATTCGAACTCGAGTTCAATCGCGGCTATACGGCCATTCGAGCGGAAGCGTCCGGAACTCGGTTGACCATCTATTCCCGTAAGATGGGCCAAATCGGAGAGTCCATCACGATTGGAGCTTCGCCCGCAACGGGGAGCTTCCTTCTTGACCTGAGCAGCGCCACATTGGAAGGAGGGGTTGACGGACGTTGGACAACCGACACCGTCGCAGGGCAGGCCATAAATCGGGCTTGTCGCGACTGGTCGAGAGAATTCTACAGGGCCTGTCAATCATACGGCCTAGACGTTACAGCAGCCTTTTCAACGGAACTCGAACATGGAGATTCTTCGCCGGAGGCCGGATTGGCCCAACGATACTCGGATGGGGAACCGTGTCTGCTGACGACACCGGCGCTCCAGACGAATTTTTCACCTACGGCTCGGCAATACTGGGAACGGGTCTTCGGGATCTCCACTGGGACGAGCATGCCCTATTATGACCAGTATACGATCGACACTTTCCAGGCGAGGTACGGCTTTCCCATGCGGTTGATTCAAAATCAACATGTGGATCCCGGGTTGTACCCAGAGGAGAGTGTCCACTTGCCCGCTCTGATTGGCGAGTATACCGACGAGCTGATCGGATTTGTTAAGGCGGCGCACCCAAACTGCCGCTATGAAGTTCTGTACCCGACGGACGTGAATGACACAGCTTGGGGACGAATCGTCAACTATCCAGACGCGGCGTGGACGCCAGCGAAGCTCGACGTCCTAAAGACGGAGAGCTTTAGCTTCACCTTCGACCGGAATCTGAACAAATCCAAGTATTCTGTAAACTTTCCTTTTTCGAAAGGATTCCCCCGAGCGAAAAGCGCCTTTCTTGTGGGGCCCGGTGACTCGACGACTACGTGGCGAAAGGAGGTCGGAATGGCGATGGCGGCAGGAGTGGAGTCGATCGTACTCTTCGCGCTAGACCAGTTCTGTTTGATCGGGTACTCACCATCGAATTCCCGGATTTCGCGCCGAAGTGCGAGGCAGGGCGCATGAACACATCAATATTATTTATCAAGAACGCGTCTTGCATTTAGATCGCTTTTGCTCTATTCTAAAGATGTGAGCCGTTTCTACATCATTGATCGAGTCTGGCGACCGCTTTGCAGAGTCAATGTAGTGGATGCCATTGTTGGGGTTATCTTTTTGGTAACCGCCTAGTGGCGACGGACTCCTAACGGAATCTAAAGGCCACCGGCGGGGAAACCTGACCGGTGGTTCTTTTTTGGTATCTGGAGCTATACCGATGTCTCAATTGATGAGTGGTGCAAAGATCCTGCTTGAGTGCTTATCGCGGGAAGGTGTTGATGTCATTTTTGGCTATCCGGGGGGCGTAACGCTTCCCTTTTACGATGCCTTGTATGATCACCCAATTCGGCACGTGTTGGTCCGACACGAACAAAACGCGGCGTTTGCGGCCCAAGGATACTCCCGTTCCACCGGTCGAGTCGGGGTTTGTTGTGCGACTTCAGGCCCCGGAGCCACGAATTTGGTGACCGGATTGGTAGACGCCATGATGGACTCGATCCCCATCGTGGCACTGACTGGCCAAGTATCTACAAAGCTAATTGGGACGGATGCTTTCCAGGAAGCCGACACATTTGGAATCACTCGATCTGCGACCAAGCACAATTATTTGGTCAAGAATATCAAAGATCTCCCCTCGGTTATCCATGAAGCCTTTTACATCGCAGCGTCAGGTCGGCCAGGGCCGGTTCTCGTTGATATCACCAAAGATGTGTTCATGGGTAACGCTCAATACGAGCCGGTGAACTCGATCCATCTTCCCGGCTATAAGGTATACACGGAAGGCCATACGGGCCAAATCCGTCGGGCAGCGCAAATGATCCTTGAGGCAGAGCGGCCGATGATTTACGCTGGCGGCGGGATCATCTTAGGGAACGCGCACGACGAACTCCGCGAGCTGGTGGAAGCAGTGGACGCGCCAACGGTTTGTACGCTCATGGGGTTAGGTGGGCTGCCGTGCGAACACCCTAATTTTATAAGCATGCCAGGGATGCATGGTAGCTACGCGGCGAACATGGCAATGTCCGGTGCCGACTTACTGATCGCTCTAGGGGTTCGGTTCGATGATCGGGTAACAGGACGTTTAGCGGCGTTTGCGCCGCATGCCAAGATCATCCATGTCGACATCGACCCAGCTGAAATCTCGAAGAACCGAAATGCTGATTTGCCAATCGTCGGAGACCTGAAACGGATCCTTCCCAAGCTGACTGCCATTATCCGCGAGATTCGCACGGAATCAGGTAACCTAGAGCGAACCGGGCTCAAGGCATGGTGGAAGCAGGTCAGAGGGTGGAAAGAAGAAAACCCATTGGTCCCCGTCTATTCCACTACGGAGATCAAACCTCAGCACTTAATGGCAGAAATTGATCGCATTTCTGGCGGGAAGGCGATTGTTACTAGCGACGTTGGCCAACATCAAATGTGGGCGGCGCAACTCATTCGCTATAACGCCCCTCGTCTTTGGATCAACTCCGGTGGCCTTGGCTCGATGGGATTTGGCCTACCGTCTGCAATCGGCGCTCAATTTGCTAATCCTGATCAACTTGTCTTCTCCATTGTTGGTGACGGCGGATTCCAGATGTCGCTGCCAGAATTGGCGACTCTGATGAACTACGGTCTTCCAGTCAAAATCATCGTGATGAATAACGGCTACCTTGGCATGGTTCGCCAGTGGCAGGAGCTCTTCTACAACAACCGATTGAGTTCAGTTACTCTGGATAGTTTCCCTGATCCGTATTTGTTGGCTGGTGCTTACGGCTTTAAAGGGCGGACCATCGAGCATCCGTCTGAATTGGCTGGCGCGTTGCAGGAAGCCATCGAATACAACGGCCCCTATCTGCTCAATGTTAAGGTGACACCGACTGAAAACGTGTATCCGATGGTCCCGTCGGGTGGGGCTATTAACGAAATGGTCTTAGGGCCAGTACAGCCTAGTCCGGTGGCATAGTTCAAAGGAAATTGCGATGTTGCAAATTATCTCCCTGCTCATGGAAAACAAGACCGGAGCGCTTATGCGCGTAACCGGCCTGCTGACCGCTCGTGGCTATAACATAGAAAGCTTGACTGTGGCTCGCACCCTCGATTCCGGCCTATCCCGGATGACGATTGCGGTAGATATTGAACCGCATGGACGCCGGCAGTTGATCAAGCAAATGAACAAATTGATCAACGTCTTGCAGGCAACCGATCTAACGGAAGGTCCAGCGGTAACTCGAGAAATGGTCTTGATGAGGGTTCGTGCGCCCCAAGAGGCGCGGACCGCCATTCTGAAGGAGTCTGAGATCTTCGGCGCTCGTGTCGTGGACTCCACCGTTGAGGGCTTTGCGTTGGAGGCAACAGGTGATATCGAAAAACTGGATGAGTTTATAAATATCATGCAAAGTTACGGCGAGATCGAGGTCACGCGATCCGGAGCGGTTACTGTCTCGCTCGATTCGAAAAAGTTACGATTGTCACCTCCCATTCCTCGCAGTGAGGCAGTGTTGGTAGAAGAAAAGAACGGAGTCGCTTAATCATGTTGAAACGCTATTATGAGAATGACGCGGATTTGTCCTTACTGAAAGGCAAACGGTATGCCATCATCGGTTATGGTAGCCAAGGCCACGCGCACGCACTAAACTTGCGTGATACCGGGTGCGACGTTATCGTCGGACTTTACCCTGGATCGAAAAGTTGGGCCAAGGCGGAAGCTGCCGGGCTAACCGTAATGACTGTTGCCGAAGCGACGAAGGCAGCGGATACGCTGATGATTTTAGTGAGCGACCACATTCAAGGCGAGCTGTATAAGAACGAAATCGCTCCCAACTTGAGCGCCGGGAAAACGCTGATGTTCGCTCACGGCTTCAGTATTCATTTCAAGGCCATTACCCCTCCTGCGGATGTGGACGTATCGATGGTCGCGCCGAAATCTCCAGGTCACCGGGTACGCGAGTTGTTTACCGAAGGTGTCGGAGTTCCAGGACTAGTTGCTGTTGCACAGGACGCGACGGGAAAGGCTCTCCAGAATGCGCTAGCCTACTCAGCAGGCATCGGTTGCGCGAAGGCTGGCGTAATCGAAACGACCTTCCGAGAGGAGACCGAGAGCGATCTATTCGGAGAGCAGGCAGTGCTCTGCGGTGGAGTTAGTGAGCTCGTCAAGGCAGCGTTTGAGACACTAACCGAAGCTGGTTACGCACCAGAGATCGCTTACTTCGAATGTTTGCACGAGCTCAAACTGATCGTAGATCTGATCTACGAGGGCGGTTTGGGATACATGCGCTACTCTGTCTCCGATACCGCCGAGTATGGCGATTACGTAAGTGGCCCGCGCGTGGTAAATGCCGCGACAAAGGCGGAGATGAAGAAAATTCTGGCCGAGATTCAGGACGGAACGTTTGCGCGCAACTGGATAGCGGAAAACCAGGAAGGCGGGCGGAAACGATTCCTTGCCATGCGGGAAGCCAATGCGGATCACCCGATCGAGAAGATTGGCGCAGAACTTCGCTCGATGATGCCCTTCCTCAAAAAGAAGAAGGAAGCGGGAATCCCGCAGGCCTAGTTCGCTGCCGGGTCTACCTCCTATGCAGATCACGATCTTTGACACCACACTTCGCGACGGGACCCAAGGGGAGTCCGTTTCTTTTTCAGTTGACGACAAGTTGACGATCGCGAGGGAATTGGATGTCCTTGGTATTGACTACATTGAGGGAGGTTGGCCCGGCTCGAACCCAAAAGATAAGGACTTTTTCGCCCGTGCCAAGAGTGAACTCGTCCTTCGGCATTCAAGGCTGGTGGCGTTTGGCTCAACTCACTTTGCGAAGTATGAGGTTGGCGCGGATCCTTCTATTCAGGAATTGATACGGGCCGAAACTCCGACTATTTCAATCTTTGGTAAGACCTGGGATTTCCACGTGACCCGTGTTCTTGGAATCACGTTGGACCACAATCTAACAATTATTGCGAACACTGTTGCGTTCCTTAAGCGTCATGGGCGGGAAGTGGTTTATGACGCAGAACATTTTTTCGATGGTTACAAGAGTAACCCTGAGTATGCTCTAAAGACCCTTCGAGCGGCAAAGGATGCTGGAGCGGATGTCTTGTGCCTCTGTGACACGAACGGCGGTACAATACCGGAGAGCCTCACGGAGATCGTTCGTGATGTTCGGTCGCACTTTTCCGGAGTAATTGGCATTCATTCGCACAATGACTCTGATCTTGCCGTTGCGAATGCCCTCGCGGCCGTCGAGGCTGGATGTACCCACGTCCAAGGTTGTATCAACGGGTATGGGGAGCGGTGTGGGAACGCGAACTTGATCTCTGTTATCGCAAATCTCGAGTTAAAGCTTGGTCACGTCACAATCGGGGAGGCTGGTTTGAAACGGCTTACTACAGTTGCGCATTTTGTGGCCGATTTGGCCAATCTCCCCCTTCGCAACGACCAAGCATTCGTTGGGAAGAGTGCATTCGCCCACAAAGGCGGAGTCCATGTTAGTGCAGTGCTGAAGGACCCGGCCACTTATGAGCACGTCTCCCCGGAGCGAGTTGGCAACCGACAGCGAGTCCTTTTGAGCGACATGTCGGGCCGAGGAAATGTCTTTTACAAGCTAAGGGAGCAGGGCCTGGACCTTCGCTTGACGGACGTACAACGGCTACAGTTGCTTGAGCAGATCAAACAGATGGAGTACGAAGGGTACGAACTCGAAGCAGCCGAAGGTACCTTTGAGTTGCTAGTCCGCGAGGCTCTCCAGCCTGGCATGGAGTTCTTCCAGCTCGAGTCATTTGAGGTAGCCACGAAGATGAAAAACGGTGACGAGAGGGCATCAACCGTCGCAACCGTTTCGTTGCGAACAGGCGACGGTCTGCATACCGAAACGGCTGTCGGCAACGGGCCCTTCAATGCGCTTGACCTTGCATTACGACAATGCCTCTCGGGACTCTATCCCGAGATAGCGAGAGTCAAGTTAACCGACTATAAAGTCCGCGTCATCGATTCGAAGAAGGGTACTGATGCCAAGGTTCGGGTGTTGATAGAGTGGCGAGATCGCGATCAAAACTGGGCGACAGTGGGTGTTTCGGATAATGTGATCGAGGCAAGCTGGAAGGCACTACTGGATGCCATCCGTCTCGATTTGATGCGATTAGGTGACCACATTGCAGTCGGCGCCGCCAAGACCTAAACAACCACCGTCTAAGGGCCGGTCGTTTGGAGATCGGCGCTTTTCGCTAGAAAGCAGGCAAGGGAGAAGGCAGATTTCCTCGCAAAACGTGGCTGGGGAGTGAAATCCCGCGACGCCCTCGGGTCTGGGGATATAGCGGATTGAGTCCCACCCGGAGTTACGTTGCCGAGATCACTCCGACCCCCGCTTACCAGAGGGCCGCTTAAACGCCTCGGCGGTAACCCAAAACCAGCCACTCCTGGTCACTTGAAAACCAGCCACTGAAATTGATTCCAGAGATCCCCAATTGGCAGGCGTTATCCTCTTGCCCCTGTGAGCAATCTCTTGAACGAAGCAAAGAAGAGCCAAGTGCTTTCGGATTCCGAGCGATGTCGATCAGCATTCCGAACTGATGTCGATCAGTGTTCCGAACCGAAGCCGATCACTTCTACGGCTGTAGTTCGGATTGCTGATCGGCATGGGATTGGAGCGGCGCGCAGGGCAGCCGTGGCGTTTGCGGGGTCCACTAGGAAGTGGAGTACCCCCATCTGCCACAAAAGAGGCTGACCATGCGCAAGTTGAAAGAAGTGCTGCGGCTCGCGTCGCTCGGACTGAGCCAGCACCAGATCGCCCGAAGTTGTTCCCTCGCGCAAAGCACCGTCCACGAGTACGTTTCGGTCGCCCGCGCGTCCGGCGTCCAGTTGCCGCCGCCGGCAGACGGGAACGACCACCAGATCGAGCAAGCGCTCTTTCCCCAACGGCCCACGCCGACAGGACGGCGCAAGCATCCCGAGCCGGACTGGCCCCCCATCCTCGAAGAATTGCAGAAGGATTCTGGCAAGAACGGCGAGAGAGCGACCCGGACGGGTACGGCTACAGCAGGTTCTGCGATCTGTACCGGCGCTGGCTGAACAAGCGAGACCCGGTGCTGCGCCACGAACATCGCGCCGGCGAGAAGACGTTTGTCGACTATGCCGGTGCCACGATCCCCATCTATGATTGCCAGACCGGACAAGTCCAGGAGGCCGCCGTGTTCGTGGCCGTCCAGGGTGCCAGTAGTTAGAGCCCGTCCAGAAATCGCTATCATGCTTGTGGCATTGAGTTCGGTTTCCTTCGTGTTTTCATCATAATAGCCTTAAATGACTAGAAAAAGCGAAAGAGACCGCTTATAATGTGAAGTGTCCCTCGCCCTC
>JAPKZA010000525.1 GCA_026394015.1 Acidobacteriota bacterium | reverse complement strand
GCCAACCGCGTGCGCGATGTGGCGGAGGGCGGCGGGGCATGAGATTCCGGTGGGCGAGGCGCCGGGGAATGCGGGGACGCTAGAGATAAGATATGCCGGGACAAACCGAGTATTGCGTTTGCCTTGGGAGATGCAGCTTCGTTGGTGGCAGACGGGGTGGGCGTGGGGGGCCGGGGGATTGGCGTTGTTGGGGCTGGGTTGGATGGGGTGGCCGTGGGTGGTGCGGAAGCGTTATGCATGGGAGAAACGGCGATTTCTGCGGCGGCAAGAGGGCAAACAGGGGACGGCGTTGATTGCGGCGGGTTGGGCGGTGGGGACGGTAGTGCGGGAGCGGTATCGGATTACGGGGTTGGTGGCGCGGGGTGGGTTTGCGGACGTTTATAGCGCGGAGGACGAACGGGACGGGGGCGGAGTGGTGATCAAGCAGGTGAGGCCGCCGGCGCAGATGGACGTGGCGACGGAATCGTGGGTTCGGCGGCGGTTTGCGCAGGAGATTGCGGCGGTGAGTTTGATCCGGCATGCGGGAGTATTGCCGATTCTGGATAACTGGGTGGACGGGGCGGGGGTGCCGCATTTGGTGATGCGGAAGGTGGACGGGCCGACGTTGCGGGAGGTGTTGCAGAAGCGGGCACCGTTGGGATTGGAGGAGGCGCTGCCGTTGCTGGGTAAGGTCGCTGCGACGTTAGAGGCGGCGCATGCGCAGGGGCTCGTGCATTGCGATTTGAAGCCGGAGAATATTCTGTTAGAAGCCGGGCAGCCGATTTTGATTGACTTTGGGACTTCGGCGCTGCACTTACAGACGGATACTTTGTCGGAGGCGACGAATCCGGCGGGATCGATCCGGTATATGGCTCCGGAGCAGTTATTCGGGCGTTTTTCGCCGGCTAGCGATGTCTACTCATTTGGGGTGATTGCGCTCGAGGTGATGGCTAAGTTGCGTTATACGGATTTGTCTCTGCCGTTTGATGAAAGCTGGGAGCGGGAGTTAGTGGCAGTGTTGGGGCGGGAACGGGGGTTGAGCGAGGAGGTGGGCGGGGTGTTTGCGCGGGCGTTGCGGCATGATCCGCATCGGCGGGAGACGGCGGTGGGGGATTGGTTTAGGGCGTTGATAGGGGCGTTAGGGCCCAGGGGTTGAGGGTTTGGACGCCGGTGCGGGCGAAGTCGGGGAGGTTGCGGGTGACGACGGTGAGGCCGTGCACGAGGGCGGTGGCGGCGATGAGGGCGTCGCGCTGGGGACACGTCTTTGGGACATGAAGTCCTGCGCTACGCCGAGCGATGACTAGATCGACAGGGAAAATGCGCCCGTCGAAGGCCGGCACCACTTGGCGGTCCAGCCAAGTTCGAAGGATAGACGCTTTAAAGGGATCCTTTCGCTCGACGAGAAGGATGCCGGTTTCCAATTCCTGGATCGATATGACTGAAAGGTAAAGGTCCCGAGCCTTGACGCCCCCAGACCATTGGGCGACATTTTCGTCCGCCCTTCCGAGTACGAGCTTCCGAAACTCCGAGATTACATTCGTATCGAGGAGATATTTCAAGAAAAATCTGCGGCTCGAGCTAGTTCGCGGCAGATTGGAATTTCGAAATCGCCGCCATCATCAGGACCGTTGATCCCTAAAAGTTCTGCAATGCTTTTGTCCGCTCCGGTAAGCCTGCGATACTCTTCGATGCTGAGCAGGACGTGGGAGGGCCGACCGCGATCCGTGATGATTACGGGACCGTCTTGGGCCGCTTTCTTAGCGTGACCGAGGTCCTGGTTGAATTCTCGGCTGGAGATAGTGGTAGACGTCATGGGCTGGACTCCTTCCTCAATGTAGATACGTTACTACATTGTTGGCGGCTCGGTCAAGCGATGATGGAGTGGAGGACTTCACCGCTGACGTCGGTAAGACGGAAGTCCCGGCCGCTGTAGCGGTAGGTCAGTTTGGTGTGGTCGATGCCCATCAGGTAGAGAATAGTCGCGTGGATGTCGTGCACGTGTACCGGTTTCTCGACGGCCTTGAAGCCGAAGTCATCGGTGGCTCCGTGGATGGTGCCGCCTTTGATTGCTCCGCCGGCGAGCCACATGGTGAAGCCGAATGGATTGTGGTCACGACCCTTCTTGACTTGGCCGCCGCCACCGCCTACTTCGCGGACGGGGGTGCGACCGAATTCGGAGCCGCACACGACTAACGTATCCTTCCACAGACCGCGGGACTTGAGATCCTTGATGACCGCGGCGAAGGGTTGGTCGGAGTTCTTGGCGTTTACCTTGTGAGCCATGATGTCGCCGTGAGCGTCCCATGGGTCGCCTTTGGCGTAGTAAACCTGGACCATACGGACGCCCTTTTCGACGAGACGGACGGCGGTGAGGGCACCCCGGGCGGTGCTGCCGGGGCCGTAGAGTTTCTGGGTGGCTTCAGACTCCTTGCGGATATCGAAGACGGTGGGGGCTTCGGTCTGCATGCGGAAAGCGGTCTCCATGGAGGAGAGGGTGGCTTCCACTTGGGGATCGTCGCCTTCGCGCTTGACGCGGAGTTTTTCGATTTTCTGGAGGAGGTCGAGTTCGCGGCGCTGCTCGGTGAGTTCGAACTTGGGGTTGTTGACGTAGCTGACGAGCTTCTTGGGGTCGAAGGCCTTTTCGACGACGACTTTGGCGGGGATTTCTTTGCCGTCTTTATCCTTCATCGGCATTTCGGGCGGCGGTTCATCGGTCGGGGTGTTGACCTTCGAACTGATGAAGGTTCCCTGGTTGACCGGGGGGAGAAAGCCGTTGGACCAGAGGGGCGGGCCGACGGTGGTGGGGACGTCAGGGCAGAGGACGACGTAGCCGGGGAGGTTTTGATTTTCGGTGCCGAGGCCGTAGGTGAGCCAGGCGCCGATGGAGGGGCGGCCGGCTTGGTTACCGCCGGTGTTCATCATGAGACAGGAGGGCTCATGGTTCGGGATTTCGGTGTGGACGGAACGAACCCAGGCGATGTCGTCGGCGACTTCGCCGAGGTGGGGCCAAATTTCGGAGATGTCCATGCCGCACTGGCCGTACTTCTTGAATTTGAAGGGCGAGCGCATCAGTTCGCCGGTGCCGCGTTCAGTTTTGACCTGGACGCCGGGGAGGGGCTTGCCGTCGTATTTGTCGAGCATCGGCTTGGGGTCGAAGCTATCGATGGTGGAGAGGCCGCCGTTCATGAACAGGAAGATGACCCGTTTGACGCGCTGGGGATGGTCGAGTTTGGCGGCACCCATGGGCTTGCCGGCCCCGTCGACGAGGCCTTCGGCGCGGGCGACGGATTGGTTCACCGTGGCGGCGAAGGCCATCATACCGAAGCCGTTGCCGATGCGGCGGAGCGCTTCGCGGCGGGTGGTGGGGTTTCCTGACTTATGATTCGACATCGTGGTTTCCTCGATTAATTGACGAACAGGAACTCAGACGAACTGAGCAGGATTTTGGCGTAACGACCCCAGGCGGTGGGTTCATATTTGGGCGGAGGAGGACCGGCGGGACCACCACCACGGCGACCCATGCCGCCCATCATGCCCATGCCGAAGAAGTCGGCTGGGGGGGCGTCACCGGCGGGAGGCGCTTCAGCGGCGGGGGTTTGGCCTTCTTCCGACGGCGGCATCGGGGGCATCGGAGGAGGGGTACCCTTGTCACCGGCAGCGGCAGGAGGCGCGTCTTTGCTTTCCGCAGCGGCGGGACGACGGCCACGGCCACCGGCTCCGCGCATGCCTTCGGCCGGCGGACGTTTCTTGGCTTCCTCGTACTCGAGCATGGGTTCGGTTTTCAGATACTCGACGCCGAGGGCGACCTCTTCCGGAGTCGCTTCCCGACCGTAAACGATCTGATGGAGCTTGCGGATGCGGGCGGGGTTGTTCGGTTCGGTGGCGGCGCGCTTGGCGAGTTCTTCAGCTTGCAGCTGCATGAAGTCGCTGTTCATGAGGAACAGGCGCTGCGTGGGGACGGTGGTGACGAAGCGCTTTTCGGCGCTGATCATGGGCGTCGGGAAGTCGAACAGAGCCAGGTATTCGTCGAGCTTGTAGCGGCTGACCTTGGCGTAGACGGTGCGGCGGGTGACGGCCGGGGTGAGTTCGACCGAAGGTCCACCGAGGGCGGGGTCGAGCTTGCCGGCGACGGTGAGGACGGAGTCGCGGACCTGTTCGGCGTCGAGACGCTTGCGGTCGGCGCGCCAGTAGAGGCGGTTGCCGGAATCCTTGGCGAGCGCCGTCGGGTTATTCTCGGTAGAGAGCTGGTAGACGGAGCTGAGCATGATGTCGCGGTGGAGCTTTTTGGTCGACATCCCGTTTTTCACGAAGTTGGCGGCGAGATATTCGAGCAGTTCGGGGTTGGTGGGGCGTTCGCCGGTGAGGCCGAAGTTGCTGGGGGATTCGACGAGGCCGGTGCCAAAGTGACCCTTCCAGATGCGGTTGACGAAGACGCGCATGGCGATGGGCTGTTTGCCGATGGTTTCGGCGAGTTCGAGGCGGCCGCTGCCTTTCGAGAACGGGGCGGGATCCTTTTCGCTGAGGATGCTGAGGAAGTGGCGAGGGACTTCCTGCTTCAGGTCGAACGGATCGCCACGGAAGGCGAGTTGGATATTCTTGGGATTTTCGGCATCCTTGACGCTGTGGAGATAGGGGAAGCCGGGTTCGATTTTCTTGCGGGCTTCGTCGATATCCTTGCGGATGGTGGCCATTTGGACCTGGGCTTCAGAGCCGGAGCGGGCTTCGAGACCCCAGCCGCGGAACAATAAGACGCCCGGCTTCATGTTGCGGAAGCCATTGGCCATCATGGCTTGGGGGTCGTCGTTGTCGCTGAGCATGCGCTGGAACATCTCGGTCCAGAAGCTGGTTTCGGCTTCCGGCATCGACTTGAGGGTGAGATTGCAGCCGGGGCAGAAGTCGTCGTTGGTGACGAAATTGCTGGGTTTGTTCGTGCGCTTCTTTTTCTTGGTGCCGTCCATGGCCTTGGCGACGATCACCTTATTCTCTTCGTCGAGGTCGTTGCGGCGCAGCATGATGGCGACGATCTCTTCCTGGAATTTTTCGGCGATTTTCTTGGCTTCGGGGGCGGTGCCGCCCTTCTTCATCATGGCCTGCCAAGCTTCTTTGTTCTTGTACTTGTCGGTGGGCTTCTCCATGTAGGCGACGAAGCGGTCGAGGAGTTCAAAGTCAAGCTTGCGGGCTTCGACGACGTTGGCCATTTCCTTCTTCTGCGGGCCTTTGACCTCCCAGACGGCCTGGAGGTAGTTGGCGGTTTGGAAGACAAGGGACTTGGAGAGCTGGTTCGAAACGTTCTGTTGGATCTCGCCGAGCATCTTCTGCTTCAGGTCGATGAGATCCTCCACCTGCTGGAATTCGGCGAGGGTGGATTTGGGGACGAGGGGCACTTCGTCGTAGATGGTGTTGTTGAAGACGCCGGCGAGGGCGTAGTAGTCGGTGGCGGGGATGGGATCGGACTTATGATCGTGGCAGCGGGCGCAGGCGACGGTGAGGCCGAGGAAGCCGCGGGTGACGACGTCGACGCGGTCGTGGCGCTCGTCAGCGCGGGTGACTTCGGTGGAGCCGTTGTCGTAATACCAGGGGCCGAGGCCGAGGAAGCCGGTGCCGGGGAGAGTTTTGTGACGGAGCTTAGGATCGAGCAGGTCACCGGCGAGTTGCGCTTTGACGAACTGGTCGAAGGGCATGTCGTCCTGGAAGGCCTGGATGACCCAGTCGCGGTAGACGTAGGCGTTGGGATAGGGGTTGTAGCCGCGGCGCATTGGATCTAGGCTGCGGTAGTCGTCTTCGCCGTAGCGGGCGACGTCGAGCCAAACGCGGCCCCAGCGTTCGCCGTATTGGGGGGAGGCGAGGAGGCGGTCGACGACCTTGGCGAAGGCTTGGGGGGTTGTATCCTTCTCGAAGGCTTGGATCTCTTCGTAGGTGGGCGGGAGGCCGGTGAGGTCGAGGGAGGCGCGGCGGATCAGGTCCCGCTTGGAAGCCTGACGGACGGGTTGGAGGCCTTCTTTTTCGAGCCGGGCGTGGACGAAGCGGTCAATGGGGGTCTGGCCCCATTTGGAGACGGGGACGGCGGGTTCTTTGAGGGGCTGGATGGACCAGAACTGGCGGGATTCGGGGCGGATGACGTATTTACCGCTGGCCGATTTGGCTTCCTGCACCGGTGCGGTTTTCGGCCAGACGGCTCCGGCTTTGACCCAGGATTCGAGATCCTTAATTTCGGCGTCCTTGAGCTTGGCGCCCATGGGCATTTTATAGGTGGGATCGGCGTGGCGGACGGCGATCAGCAGCGGGCTTTTGTCGAGATCGGCGCGGTTGATGGACGCCCCGCGCTTGCCGCCTTTGGCGATGGCTTCGGAGCTGTCGAGCCGAAGACCGCCGAGGGCGGATTCGGTGTGACAACTGAAACAGTTTTTAGCGAGAAGGGGACGGACTTTCGTCTCGAAGAACTCGGGGGAGTTCGGAGTTTGCGCGAAGACCGCGGAGCCAAACAGAAGAACGAGCGGGAGTGTGCTGAGGCGCATGGGATCCTGACGAATGGCAGAAAAGCAGGGCTCCAGACAGGGGGCCTATAAAGATGGCGACACAGCCAACACGCACGACGAGGCTAGAACCAGTATAAGTTACTCCGCAAGCGTGGCGGCAACCCTTTTGGGGTCAAAACGTTTTAGGGTCTTTTTGTTTTGGTCAAAGAGCCACAGGGCAGAGGCTCCGATGTAGAGATCGCCGTCACCGGCGCCGGCGAACTGCTGCACGACTTTGTCGGTGGTGGGATTGATGCGGGTGAGGGGGAAGCCGGGGGCGGAGACCCAGACGGAGCCTTCGCCGAAGGCGAGAGTGCCGTCGGCTTTGGGGATGAGGGTTTCGATGGTGACGCTAATTTTGTTGGTTTTAGGGTCGATGCGGAGGACTTTGCCTTCGGCTTTCGAGAGGACCCAGAGGGAGCCTTCCCCGAACGCTTGGGCGACGGGACCGCCGGCGATTTCGATGCGTTGGGTAACTAGGTTAGTTTTGGGATCGATGCGGAGGAGGCGATCGGCGGCAGGGCAGGTGACCCAGAGGGAGGCTTCGGCGAAGAGGAGGGAGTTACAGGCGGCGGGAAGACGGATTTCGGCGACGACCGAGTTTTGGTCGGGGTCGATGCGGGAGAGGGTGGTGCGGTCGTCGGAGAGGAGCCAGATGCTATCGGGGTTGGCGGCGAGGGCGAGTTTGGCTTTGCCGACGGTGACGCCGAGGGTGGCGGTGGGTTTGCCGGTTTTGGGGTCGAGGCGGAGGAGGGTTTGGTCGCCGCAACTGGGAACCCAGTAGGACTTGAAGGCGTTGACGAGTCCTCCGCAGGGGGCTTTGACGCCGGTCCAGGCGTCACCGGGTTTGTTGGTTTTGGTGTCGACGCGGGCGATGGAGTTTTCCGAGGGGATCGGGAAGTAGGCCATGTCGGCGAAGAAGGCCGAGGTGGGGGCGCCGGGGAGGACGATGTCGGCTTCCGCCTTCAGGTTGGCGAAGGGGATTTGGATGCCGGGGGTTTTGATGCCGGCGGAGGGAGGAGGGGGGGGCCCCTCCTTCTTTGCGTAGAGGACGTTGAGGGCGAGGAGGCTTACAAGGACGACGGATTTCATAGGTTTTTAGAATTCGTAGCGGAGTGCAAATTGGATGACGCGAGGGCCACCATTGGTGGCAGTGATTTGCCCGAAGTTGCCGGGGTTGGCCAGGGTACGGGTGGGATCGCCCCAGTTCACCGTATTGAACGCATTGAACGCTTCGGCGCGGACCTGGATGCGGTGGCCTTCGAAGGGCAACTGGAAGTACTTGCCGAGAGACATGTCGGTGTTGAAGAGCGGTGCGCCACGGAGGATGTTCCGGGTGCCGACGCGTCCGGGATACTGGCCGATGAAGGCCTGGGCGGCGTTCGTGTTGCGGAAGATGCTTGGGTTGCCATTTTGGTCGAAGCCGGTGCCGCTGTCGGGGAAGGAGGCTCCGGGTTTCAGGATCGCGATGGAACTGCTGAGGTAGTTCGTGGGATAGATACCGCCGGTGGAGATGTTGAGGGGGAGGGCGGTGCGGTAACGGCTCAGCGCCGTGATCTGCCAGCCGCCGATGAACTGATTGACCCAGCCGGGGCCGGAGTTCAGGAACGACTTTCCTTTGCCGAAGGGCAGTTCAACGACGAAGTTCGTCGTGATGTTGTGGCGGATGTCGAAGTCCGAGGAGGCGTAGGAGGCTTTCGGATTGAAGCTGTTCTGGATGATGGCACCGCCGTTGCCGGCTCCGGATTCGGCAGCGGAGACGATGTCGAAGGAGTGGGAGAGGGTGTAGTTGAAGTCGAAGCCGAAGCCATTGGTTACAGGGCGGCGGAGGACGAGTTGGCCGCCATGGTAGCTGGCGTTGGCGGCGTTGACCCAGGCGCGCATGCCGGCGTTTTGCAACGGGAAGAAGGTGTTGCAACCGGTGGCCGAAATGCAGGAGCCGTTGGGGAGGCGTTCGCGGTCCATGTCGTTGAGGGCATCGAGGTCGGAGCCGGCGTAGGTGCCGTAGGTGGTGAAGAAGTAGTTCGCCGTGGCGGAGCCAGGGAAGGTGCGGTTGGCGGCGCCGGGGAACATATTCTCGATGAAGGGGACGGTGGGGAGGATGCTGGGGTTGGCGCGGACCTGAGCCGGGGTGATGCCCGATTCCAGGCGATCGCGGAGGATGCCAGCGGCCTGGGCCCAGGTCGTGCCCGATTTTTGATCCTTATACTCGGTGAGGGCCTGGAAGATATCCTGCTGGACGAGGCCTTTGCGGGAGAGGCGGCCGATGTAGCCGACCTCCACCATGAGCTTGCCGGGGAGGTTCCGGGCGTAGGTCATATTGAGAAGAACCGAGTAAGGAGCGACGAGGTTGGAGTAGACGCCGGTGTTGGAGCCGAAGCCACCGACGATGGTGGCGGGGGTGAAGGGGAACGACGCGGCCGGGGCGGGGGGCAGCGCGGGGAGGCCGGCGCCGGCGTAGCGGAACGAGTCGGAGAAGTTGGTGTTGCGGAGTTGGGTGACCGAGGAGGCGAGGCCGGGGGAACCGGATTGATCGAAGTTGACGATCATGTCTGAGCCGTAGCGGTCATAGAGCATGGAGGCACCGGCGCGGATGACACTTCCCTTCCCGAAGAGTTTGCCGGCGGTGCCGTTGAATTCCGGGGCCCAGGCGATGTTCATGCGGGGAGCAAAGTTATTGTTGTCGCGACCGAACCAGCCGGGGCCTTTGTTGCCGGGGCCGCCGGGGGCGTAGGTGATTTTGGCGTTGGGGAGGGCGTGGCCGGGGATGCCGAGGGCGGAGCCGCCGACGCGTTCGGCGAAGTAGGTTTCGAGGGGAACGGTGGGGACAACCTGGACGCCGTTGACTTCCCAGGGGGGCGTGGTGTTGGAGTAGCGGAGGCCGTAGGTGAGGGTTAGATCGCGGCGGACCTTCCACGTATCTTGCAAGTAGAAATCGTATTCACGGGCGGCGAAACCGCGGCTGATGGGCTGGCCGAGCGGTACGGCTTTGCCATCGATGCCGAAGTTGTACGTGCCGCTGAACTGGTTCACGATGCCGTATAAGTTGCCGTAGGAGTTGGTGACCTGGAGCGCTTCCGAGAGGGCGAGCGTGGAGGTACCGGAACGCTGGCGGATGTAAGCGGTGACCGAGTCAGTAAGATCGGCGCCGAGGCCTCGGAGGGTGTTCCGACTGAAGGAGTAACTGGCGAAGGAGTTGGCGTACGAGGTGCGATCGTTTTGAATGACGCGGAAGTTGATGCCGTACTGGACGGAGTGCTTGCCCTTCGTCCAGGTGGTGTCGTTGACGAAGTTGGAGGTGGGGATGAAACGGCCGAAGCCGCGGGTGAAGTTTTCGAGGTTGGAGAGACCGCCGAAGCCGAGGGAGGGGTTGCCGTTGCCGGACTGGGCGATGCCGAGGCGGGTGTAGCCGTAGCTAAAGACGTTGACGAGGTTGGAGGAGAGGACGGCGGTGTAGCGGGCGGAGAGGCCTTTGGAATTGTCGAGATTTTTGGCGGCGGCGTCCTGGCCGGGGAACTGGGCGAGGACTTGGTCGCGGGAGTTGTCGGCGAGGGTGCCGCGGAGCATGAGCGTGTGTTTGGCCTGTTTGTCGAGGTTGAAATCCATTTTGGCGACGTAGGCGCGGTCGTTGCGGGTGAGAGGGGCGTTGAAGCGAAAGCCGGAGAAGTTGAGGCCGCGGTCGCCGCCGGCTTGGGGGTCGTTGCCGGCGGGGTAGGCTTTCAGGATGTTGAGCATGGCGGGGGAGATGCCGATGCCGGAGGGGTCGACGAGGCGGGCTTCGGCGGCGGTGAGGGATTGAATGCCGCCGGTGTTGGTGCGGAATTGGACGATGCCTTGCTTGTACGCTTCGGTGGGGACGGTGCGGAGTTGAGCGGAGGCGGAGCGGTCCTTGCGATCTTCCCAGTTCAAGAAGAAGAAGGCGCGGTCGCGGATGATGCGGCCGCCGAAAGAGGCTCCGTATTGGTTCCGGATGAGATTTTCGCGTTTGAGGCCGGCGCGGTTAGAGAACCAGTCGTTGGCGGCGGTGGACTTATTGCGATGGAACTCGTAGAGCGAGCCGTGCCATTGGTTGGAGCCGGACTTCGTCACTAGCGAGACTTGACCGCCGGAGGAGCGGCCCTGGTCGGCGCCCTGGCCGGCGATGGTGACGCGGAACTCCTGAACGGAATCGAGGGGGACGGGGAGGGCGGCGAAGAAGCCGCGGTCGGCGTTGGAGGTTCCGGCGGATTGATTGTCGTTGACGTCGACGCCGTCGAGGGTGATGTTGTTCTGATCGCGCCGGGCACCGATGACTTCGCCGGTGGAGGTGACGCCGGGTTGGAGGCTGAGGAGTTCGACGACGTTACGGGTACTTCCGTGAAGGCGTTGCCGAGGGTGGCGTTTTGGGTATTGACGACCGTCGACTCGCCCATGACGTTGATCGTTTCGGTGACTTGGCCGACTTCGAGTTGGATGTTGACGGACAGAGGAACGTTGACCTGGAGGCGGAGCTGTTGGGAGGAGGTACGAAAGCCGGGCATTTGGGCTTCGAGGGTATAATTGCCGGGGGGAATCTGGTTGAAGACGTAGTCTCCGGTGGGGGTGGAGAGGGTCTTGCGGGGAGTGGAGGTATCGACGTTTGTCAGGGAGATGACGGCTCCGGAGATGACGCCATTCTGGTTGTCGCGGATGACACCGGACAGGGAAGTCGACTGGGCGAGGAGGGGAAGGCTGAACGTCAGGGCTAGCAAAAGACGAAACATGACGGAATCTCCAGGATCGAAAAAGATTTGGACTCCGTCGTGGGAGCGGCGCCAGCGTTGGCTAACTAGCTTTCAGGTTAAGAAACGCTTAACCCACTGTCAAATAGGAATCGTCTATCGGGTCTATTCGATCTTGCCGCGAGCATCAATGGTCCAAACAGCTTCGACCTGTTGGCCGCTGGTGACGAAGATGCGGTCGTAGAGATTGACGGTGGGGTCGCAGTGGGCGATGACGAGTTCGAGGCGGTCGCCGAGTTGGATGGCGCGACCTTCGCCTTCGAGAGCGAGGGAGCCGTGCTCATCGCCGGAGAAGGAGTAGGCGGTGCCGGGGATGCCTTTGACGATGGGGGGGAAGGGGCGGTCGGAGGCGGAGGCTTTGATGCCGGCGTCGAGGATGGCGGAGTGGGCGTTGGGCTTGGAGTTGACGGTGGTGAGGACGGTGAGGGAGTTGGCGAAATCGTCGTAGACGGTGCCGGAGGTGCCGCCGATACGGTTGTAATCGAGGTCCATGAAGAGATAGGAGCCGGGTTGGAGTTCGGTGATGCCGTCGATGTCGGAATCGATGTTGTAGGTACCGGTGGAGGCTCCGGAGAGCCAGGGGCAGGGGATGCCTTTGGCTTCGAGGGCGCGGCGGGTTTCGACGGCCGGGAGCATGGCTTGATGGTTGGCGGCGATGCGGGCATCGAAGCCGACGACGTGGGAGGCGTGGCCGGCGTAGGCCTGGATGCCTTTGAGCGAGAGATGGGGAAGCTGGACGATGTGTTCGGCGAGGGCGATGGCGGGGGCTCCTGAGGCGACGCCGGTGCGGTAGGAGACGTTGAGATCGAGGGCGACGGAGAGGGTGAGTTTGGCGGCGTGGGCGGCGTCGTTGAGGTCGGTTGCGTTTTGCGCGTCTTCGACGACGAGGATGAGATCGGGGATGAGGGCGGCGAGTTTGACGGCGCGTTCGATGCGGTAGCGGCCGACCATGGCGGTGGTGACCAGGATGCTTTCAATGCCTTGTTGGGCGAAGACTTCGGCTTCGCTGATTTTGGCGGCGCAGGCTCCGACGGCTCCGGCGGCGATGCAGCGGCGGGCGATTTCGCCACATTTGTGGGATTTGCCGTGGGGGCGGAGGGCGCGGCCTTTGGATTTGGCAAAGGCGGCCATTTTGTTGATGTTGGCGGTGAGGCCATCGAGATCGACGCAGAGAGCGGGGGTGGGGAGGTCGTCGATTGAGAGTTTGCCGTGAACGTCGCCGGAGGCGAGGAGGCGTTCGACTTCGGACCATGGGCGGAGACTGGACATTCCGGAATGATAGCGCACGCGATATCCTAGTGCGATGGAGTTACTCGGTCGGTACGAAGTTCGCGGCGAGTTGGGAAGGGGCGGAATGGGAGTGGTGTATCGGGCGTACGACCCGACGCTGGACCGGGAAGTGGCGATTAAGAGCGTGCGTTTGGAAGGGGTAAACGAGTCCGAGCGGGCGAGCTTGGAGGAGCGTTTGTCGCGGGAGGCGAGAGCGGCGGCGCAGTTACGGCATCCGAACATCGTGGCGGTGTATGACTTCTTTCGGATTGAGGATCGCGCTTACATCGTAATGGAGTATGTGCGGGGGGCGATGTTAGAGGCGATGATCGTGGCGGGGGAGCGGCAGGATTTGGCGAAGATTGGGAATGTCTTGCGGCAAGCGGCGTTGGCGCTGGACGAAGCGCATGCGCAGGGGATTGTGCACCGGGATGTGAAGCCGGGGAACCTGCTGCTGGATGAGTTAGGGAATGTGAAGATCACCGATTTTGGGATTGCGCGACGGATGGCGGCGGGGGCGACCGAGACGCAGGCGGGGCCGGGGACGACGGTGGGGACGCTGGGTTATATGGCTCCGGAGCAGATCCGGGGGGAGGCGGTGGATGGGCGAGCGGACCAGTTTTCGTTAGGGGTGGTGGCCTACCAGATGTACACGGGCGAGATGCCGTTTCAGGCCGATTCGTGGATTGCTTTGTCGTATAAGATCATCCACGATCAGCCGACGCCGGCATCGACGTTTAACCCGAAGGTGTCGGCGAGGATGCAGGCGGCGATTGAGCGGGCGACGGCGAAGCAGCCGTTAGAACGGTTTCCGCGATGCATCGACTTTGTGGAGGCTTTGGGTTCAACGGCGGTGGCGGCGTCGGGTGATTCGATGAGCTCGGCCAAGAAGGCGGCGATTCTGGTGCCGATTGCGTTGGTGGTGATGGGGATCGTGTTTGGGATGATCACGCGGACGGGGAATCGGGTGAGGGAAGGGATTGATGCGCCGCAACCGGGAGGGGTGGCATGGACGCCGCCGCCGGCAGCAAAGCAGGCAGAGACGCAGGCTTCGCTGGCCGCTCCGCCGACGACGGCACCGACGGCGGCGAGTTCGTTATCGTTAGTGGTGGATGGTTGGCCGATGGAGTTTGCGTTGATTCCGGCGGGAATGTTTCAGATGGGTTCTGATACGGAGACTTCCGATCAGAAGCCGAAGCATATGGTAAAGATTAGTAGAGCGTTTCAGATTGGGCGGACGGAGGTGTCGGAGAAGCAATGGAACGCGGTGATGACAGGGAAGGCAACGGGGTCGAATGTGCCGAAGGCGAAGGTTTCGTGGAACGAGGTGCAGGGGTTTATGGCGAAGTTGAACGCGGCCAAGGATGGGTTTCGGTATCGGCTGCCGACGGAGGCGGAATGGGAGTATGCGGCGCGAGGGGGTTCGCAGGAGGATCGCCCGCGGAATTTGGAGGATGTGGCTTGGCTGCAGCAGAATAGCGGGCAGAGGCCGCAGGAGGTGGCGACGCGGATCGCGAATGCGTTTGGGCTCTACGACATGTTGGGGAATATATCGGAGTGGACGTCGGATTGGTTGGATCCTGAGTACTACGCATCTTCGCCGGGGGTGGATCCGCAGGGTCCGAAGACGGGTACGATGCGGATGGTGCGGGGTGGGAACTTTGATACGCAGGGGATGAACATTTCGATGTCGCAGCGATTTGCGGATGATCCGGCGGCTAAGTTGCCGGAGATTGGATTTCGGGTGGTACGGGTGCAACAGTAGCAATGTCGAAAGGATGGGAGAGCAAGGACGTGGAATCGCAGCAGGCCGAGCGGGCGGAGCGGCAGAAGCCGGAGCCTCCGCGGAGCGAGAACGAGAGGAAGCGGGCGAGTTTGGAGTTGGCGTTGAAGGCGGCGTGGCGGGATTTGGGGGCGGCGCGGCATAGTCGACATCGAGAGATGCTGTGCAAGGGGATCGCACATCTGGAGGCGGAGTTGGCGAAACTGGTGGAATAGGATGCGCAGCTATTTGGCACAGTTCGTGGCGATGGCTCTCTTCGCTTTGGTCAGCGTCGGGGGGATGGTTCCGTGCCCGTTTTTGGCGGGGAACAAGAGCTGCTGCCCGCGATCGCATGCTCCGGACAAGAAGTGTCCTCTGTCGGAATCCTTGGATAATTGCCCGTTCTTCATGACGGATCGGAAGATTGGGGTGGCCGAGGCGACGCTGGAGAGTTGGTACGCTCCGCCTGTTCCTGAGGTGGTGGGGGAGCCGGGGGATGGGGTGCGTTTGGCACTGGCACCAAGGGCGAGAACGGTTTCGCGGACTTGTGACCGTTGCGTTTTGAATCGGGTGTTGTTGCTGTGATTTGGTGGAGTTGAGACGGCTCTGCAGTTTCCTACCAATCGCTTTCAACCTCAATTCAGGAGAATTCCCATGAAAAGAATGACTTCCGTTTTCACGGCGGTGACTTTGATGTTCGTCTTCGGGACGAGCTTATTCGCGGCGGATTGCTGCAATGGCACGTCCTGCTGCAATGGCCAGAAGTGCTGCAAGGCGCATAAAGTGAAGAAGTAGTTCGGAGGAGACTCGGCGGGCCGATGGGTCCGCCGGGTTCTTTGCTGGTCTTAGCCGAGGAGAACAACGCCAGTCGAAACGG
>JAPKZA010000359.1:7096-20641 GCA_026394015.1 Acidobacteriota bacterium | reverse complement strand
TCGCCTCACTTGATTCGTCACTCCACGGCAATGCACTTGCTCCAAGCTGGAGTGGACCCGGCAGTGATCGCCCTCTGGCTCGGCCATGAGAGTGTCGAGACCACTCACGGATACGTCGACGCCGACCTGACGATGACGGAAAACGCGCTGGGGAAGCGAAGACCGGCAGGCTCCGCTCCAGGCCGTTTCAAGCCAGCGGACAAACTCTTGGCGGTCCTGGAGGCCCTGTGATTATGTAGAGTCCCAAGGAGACCAAAACGAATGGGGGCTTCGCCGCCGTCGATCTCTTCTACCGCAAGGTACTCACCGACCCTCAGATCTCAGACTTCTTCGCAGGCGTCGATATGGACCGCCAGATCTCGAAACAGAAGGCGTTCCTCACGATGGTCTTCGGCGGACCGGTCGCCTACTCCGGCCAGGACATGCGCCGCGGCCACGCCCATCTCGTCGCCCGCGGCCTCAACGACTCTCACTTCGATGCCGTCATCGAACACCTCGGAGCCAGCCTCGCCGAACTCGGCGTAGCCCCCGCTCTGATCGGCGAAGTCGCCGCCCTCGCCGAAACCACCCGCGCCGACGTCCTCGGCAAGTAACCCGTGCCCACGCTCCACTGGGAGGGCCAATCCATCGCCGTCGCCCCCGGCGAATCCGCGCTGGATGCCCTCCTCGGAGCCGGCGTTTCCATCCCCCACTCCTGCCGCGCCGGGGCCTGCCAATCCTGCCTCCTCCAAGCCACCGCCGGCGAAATCCCGCCCTCTTCCCAACAAGGCCTCAAGCCCGCCCTCATCGCCCAGGGCTATCTTCTATCCTGCCTCTGCCGCCCCGAAACCGATCTTCATCTCGCTGCCCCCGGCCCCGGAGCTCGAGTCCCCGCGGTCATCACGAAGCGCAACTGGCTCAGCGAATCCGTCCTGCAAGTCCACCTCACCGCCACCGAACCCCTCGACCATCGCCCCGGCCAATACCTCACCCTGCTCCGTGCAGACGGCCTCGCCCGCAGCTACTCCATCGCCGGCCAGGACCTCGAACTCCACGTCCGCCGCATCCCCGGCGGAGCCATGAGCAACTGGCTCGCCGACGCCGCACCCGGCGCCCAGGTCACCCTCCAAGGCCCCGCCGGTGACTGCTTCTACACCCCCGGCGACCCCCACCAACCCATCCCCCTCGCCGGCGCCGGCACCGGCCTCGCCCCCCTCTATGGCATCCTCCGCGACGCTCTCCGCCACGGCCACCAAGGCCCCATTTGGCTCTACCACGGTGCCCTCAACGAACGCGGCCTCTACCTCACCGCCGAACTCGAAGCCCTCGCCGCTGCCCATCCCAACGTCCACTATCAACCCACCCTTTTCCACCGCGATGGCCCCCTTCCGGAGGTCCTCGCCGCCGCCCATCCCCGCCTCTCCGGCTGGCGCGGCTTCGTCTGCGGCGACCCCCAAATCGTCAACCTACTCCGCAAGCGACTCTTCCTCGCCGGCATGGCCAGCCGTGCCATTAGCGCCGACGCCTTCCTCCCCACTACCCTGAAATGAGAGATGCATCTCACCCTCCACACCGACTACGCCCTCCGCGTCCTCCTCTACCTCAACCACTTCCCCGACCGCCCCGTCGGCACCGCCGAAATCAGCCGAGCCTTTGACATCTCCAAGCACCACCTCGTCCGCGTCGTCCAAACCCTCGCCCTCCACAATTTCGTCACCGCCACCGCCGGCCGCTCCGGCGGCGTCACCCTCGCCCAACCCGCCACCCAAATCCGCCTCGGCGACGTCGTCCGCGCCTGCGAACCGAATCTAAAAATCGTCGAGTGCTTCGAACTCGAATCCAACACCTGCCCCATCGTCTCCATCTGCGGCCTCAAATCGCCCCTCCGCGAAGCTCTCAACAGTTTCCTCAAATCCCTCGACGCCTACACCCTCGCCGACGTCGCCAACCCCCAACAACACAACCGGTTCGTCAAACTCCTCAATTCTCAGTAAACTAAGGTTCGGCATGAGCCAACCATCTCCCATCCACTGCTCCATCCCCCTCGACGCCCCCACCGGCAAACACCCCGGCCACCTCGCCATCCCCTACTCTTACAACCTCGGCGGCTGGGCCAACCTCCTCGTGCCCATCTGCGTCATCTCGAACGGCCCCGGCCCCACCGTCCTCCTCCTCGCTGGCAACCACGGCGATGAATACCCCGGCCAAGTCGCCATCCAACACCTCTGGCGCCAACTCTCACCCGCCGACATCTCCGGCCGCCTCATTCTCATCCCCACCCTCAATCCCCCCGCCGCCCACGCCTCGACGCGCCTCTCCCCCCTCGACGGCCGCAACTTCAACCGCTGCTTCCCCGGCAACGCCCAAGGCACCCCCAGCGAGATCCTCGCCCACTTTCTCTCTGCAATTCTCTTCCCCCTCGCCGACGTCGTCATCGATCTCCACACCGGCGGCCGCAGCCTCAACTTCGTCCCCTGCGCCCACTCCCACAAGGTCGATAACCCCGCCCAGTTCGCCGCCACCGAAGCCTTCCTCACCGAGTTCTGTTTTCTCTATACCGACGTCGCCGGCTCCGGCCTCCTCCCCTCGGAAGCCGAGCGCCAAGGCAAGCTCGTCATCACCACCGAACTCGGCGGCGGCGAACCCGTCCCCGCCGGTGTCCATCGCCTCACCCAGTCCGGCCTCTCGAACGTCCTCCGCCACCTCGGCCTCCTCCGCGGCCACGTCGCCCAGCGACCGCAACCCGCCCGCTGGGTCCAATCCCTCCATCGCGACGACTACCGCTTCGCCCCCGTCTCCGGCCTCTTCGAAGCCGTCACCGATCTTGCCGAACCCGTCCTCCCCGGCCAACTCCTCCCTCGACCGCATTCTCTACCTCGAAGACCCCGACCGTCCTCCCATCGAAATCATCTCCCCCTCGGCCGGCATCCTGATCGCCAATCGAGCCCCCTCCCGCGTCGCCCAAGGCGATTGCGTCGCCGTCATCGCTCACGAGACCAACCCCTATGTCTAAGATCCTCATCAACGAACTCAAGCAAGAGATCTCCTCCTTCAATCCCTTTCTAGGCCAGATCAAAGACTGGGTCACCCTCTCGGGCCCCACCGTCCTCTCGTTCCACGAAGGCCTAGGCACCGAAGTCGCCGGAGCCCTCGCCGTCTTCGCCCAGCATCCTGAACTCGAAATCATCGGCGGCTACAGCGCCCGCGCTATCACCTCCGGAGGAACCCTCTCCGACCCCACCTTCGCCCAACTCGCCGAAGAGTTCCTCGCCGCCGTCCGCGCCAACCCCGACGTCGACGCCATCTACTTCTGTCTCCACGGAGCCTGCGCCGCCCAAACGATTCACGACTGCGAAGGCTACCTCCTCGCCGAAACCCGCAAGCTCGTCGGCGAGCGCATCCCCATCGTCACCTCCCTCGATCTCCACGGCATTCTGACGGATGACATCCTCACCCATTCCGACGCTGTCGTCCTCTATCACACCTACCCCCACGTCGATTTCTACGAGACCGGCGAGCGCTCCGCCCGCCTCCTCCTCCGCATCCTCGTTGGCGAAGTAAGCCCCGTCTCCGTCCGCATCCCCATCCCCGCCCTCGTGCGAGGTTCGGAGCTGAAGACCGCCACCGGCCGCTGGGGCGAATGCGTCCGCGCCGCCATCGCCCATGAAAACTCGCCGACCGGCCTCTCCGGCGGCATGTTCATCGGCAACCCCTTCACAGACGTCCCCGACCTCCTCTCCAACGTCCTGCTCGTGGCCGACAACGAAGCCCCCATCGACGAAGCCGTCCGCATCGCCAACATGTTCTGGGCCATGCGCCAGCACCTCCAGCAGCCGTTGACACCCCTGGCCGAAAGCATCACCCAGGCCCAAAACGCGACGGGCCGAGTCGTCTTAGTCGACGCCGCCGACGCCACCAGCTCCGGAGCCTCCGGAGACAGCAACGCCATTCTGAAGGCGCTCTTGGCCGCCAACTTCACCCGCACGGTGCTCCTGCCCATCGTCGACGCCCCCGCCGTCCAGGCCGCCATCGAGGCCGGCCCCGGAGCCACCATCACGGTACCCCTAGGAGGCACCCTCGACCCCACCCGTTTCCAACCCATCTCCACTACGGCGAAGGTCACGAAGCTCTCCGACGGCAACTTCGTCAGCGAGTCCAACGGAGAGATCTGGAGAGGAGGCCCCACCGCCGTCCTCGAAGCCGACAACATCACCATCGTCGTAACCTCCCAGGCGGTAAACCTCTACGACCGGTCCCTCTTCTACGCCCACGGCCTCGCCCCCGCCGCCTTCGCCGCGACGGTAGTCAAGAGCCCCCACTGCCAGCCCCACATGTTCGACGAAGGAGCCGAACTGATCCTGAACATCGACGCCCCCGGTTCCACCTCGGCCAACCTTCCCTACCTCGGCCACACCAAATGCGCCCGGCCCATCTTCCCCCTCGACCCCGACGTGTCTTTCACGCCACGACCCAAACTCTTCCGCCGGGCGTAAACTGCTCGAGCTTGCACTTCGTTCCAGAAAACGATAGCTTGAAGACGTGATCGTGGAGCTCAAACCCGAAACCGAACGACGAGTACAGGAAGAAATCCGGTCTGGGCGTTTTCATTCGGCGGCCGAAGTGATCGAGGAAGCCCTCGAAGTCCTCCTCCAGAAAAGCGAACCCCTTCCACTTGCCCGCCCTCCTCGCAAGAACCTCGCTGACTTTCTCCTCGATTCGCCGTTTGCCGGTTCCGGCCTCGACTTGGACCGGGTTCAGGATTACGGCCGCCCAATTGACCTGTGAACGGATTCATTTTGGACACCAATGTTCTCTCCGAGTTCAAGCGGCGCGGTCCGCCTGACCCTCGGGTAAGAGATTGGCTCCAAGCGACTCCTCCAGACCTCCTCTGGGCCAGCGTCTTAAGCTTCGGCGAGATCCGGCGCGGGATCGAAAACCTTGCACTTGGCGCACGGCGAACCGAATTGGAGATGTGGCTGGATAAAGACCTGGAACAGTGGTTTGAGCATCGTCTACTCCCCGTAACGAAACCCATCGCCGTTCGATGGGGGCTGATTTCGGCGCAAGCCTCGCGACATGGATCTCCTCTCCCGAACATAGACGGCTTGTTAGCCGCCACGGCCATCGAACATCATTTGACCCTGGTCACTCGCAATACCAAGGACTTCGTCGGCGTATCCGTGTCGCTCTTCAACCCTTGGGATGAGTAGGTTCGAAGCGATTCGCAAAGCGGTTCATCCCGCCCCAAACCCTACTTGGCACACCGCCGATACAACTCCCGAAACCCCTCCCGAACATTCCCCCCATTCCGCTCAAACACCCCCGCCGGATCCACCCCCGGTGCCAACTCCCCCACCAACTCCTCGAACAACGCCGCCGTAGTCTCACACCGCCACAACGTCGGCAGCATACCCTCCCGATGCGCCGTCACCAAAATCCCCGCCGCCCCCCGCGCCTCCCAGCGAAACCGCCACCACCCCCAATAACTCAACGCCTCCGCCCCATTCAAACAAACAATCTCCCCCGGCGAAACCGTCCCCAATGGAGCCAGCCTCTCCCCCACCCGAGCCCACACCACCCGTACGACGTACCCCTCCCCCCGCAAATACCCCGCAAACCCCTCCAACAACGTCGTCTTCCCGTGCCCCTTCGGACCCACCAAAGCCCCCCGAAACCCCAGCCCCGCAAACCGCCCCAGCAGCATCGGCATCAGCGCCTCCGCCGCCACCCCCGGCACCCGATACCGCAGCCCCTCCACGCACTCGTTCCGAAACGGATTCTCACGCGGCTTCACGCCTTCCCCACCACCACTTCCCGCCCACCCGGTCCAATCACCAACGGAACCTGTGCACTCCCCGGCCCCACCACCGCCTCCAACGTCCAAACAATCGAAAGCAACTTCCCCGAAAAGCTATAAGGCCCATCCGGAGCCACGATCGAAAACGCCAACTCCCCCACCCCCGCCGCCACCGGAAACCGCCCCACAATCCGAGTCCCTTGATCTCGATCCACCGCGCCCGTCGTGTGCCAAACCAGCCGGATCTCCACCTCCGTCGGATGCAACTCCCGTCGATCCCAAGTCACTTTTCCGTCAATCGCCGCCCCGGGCCCGACACCACCTTCGAAAAGCGCCACCCGCACCCCGCTCATCGCTTCGACTCCGCCTGTACAACCATCGCAAACTCCCGCACCATCACCGGCCAAAATCGAACCCGAGGAACTGCCTCCATCCGCACCATCCAAGCAATTCGACTGTAAAGCGCCTGAAACGATGGCGCGGCATCCGGCGGAATGCTCACCGTAACGATCCCCTGCTAAATCCCCGCGCCCCCGTCGAACAGCAGCGACCGATGAAACACCGACCGTTCCGTCACCGTTTCCGTCCCTCGCCTCACTTGCACCTCCTCGAACCCAATCACACTGACCGTCAGGCTCCGGAACAAACCGGCCCGCTCCGCGAACGTCCATCGCACCGGAAACGATAAGCCCGCCCGAATCCCCCCCTGCGCCTTCACGATCGCGTCTAGCTCCACACGCGGAACCGGGTACCACTGCGTGATAAAAGAACTAACCGTCCGCCCAATCAGCCACAGGCCAATGCCGACAAAAGGCAGCAGAAACAGGGCAAATACCCAGACCCCGAACCCGAACGCCCTCCAGCCACTCATCGCAAAAACCAAGACCATCGGCCATACCACCGAGTTCCATAAGATCGTGAAGAGCAACAGAAAGAGAGTCTGGCAACCATGCGTCACCCGGCTTGCCGGGTCAAGGTGAAGCACCTCGAGCGAAGGCACCGCCGGTCGCCAATCAAGAGTGGTTGCGGCCATACTTCTAACGCTCCTCCAACAACCGTCGAATCACCGTCCCTCTGTCCCCCAAAAACTCCAGCCCGGCCATCTGGTCCACCTGTAAATCATCGCCCCTATTTCACCATAACCACATAATCCCGCAGTAACTCCCCCAACTCAGCCTCTCCCCCGCGCACAGACAACCGCGAACCCCGCTTCTCCCGCTGCTCCCGTTCGTACGCCTCCCGCAACGACCTCACCCGCCGCAGCCGCACGCTGTCATACTGACTCTGCAACCGCCGCCGCCGATCCTTATCCCGCGTCCCCATCATGCTCCCCCGAATCCGGCTCTCCTCCTCCGAAGTCCCCCACCGCGCCGCATCAATCCCCGGAATCAACCATAACTCCCGATTCGTAAATCCCCCACCGTTCAAATGTACCTCCACCCGACCCCCTTTCACCTTCACCGCCGTCACCGTCGCCGTCGTCCCCCGCCTCACCCCCACCCCGTACTTCTTCACCCGCGCCGCCAACTCCTCAGCCGCCCCCGGCAATTCCACCCCCGAATCATCTCCCGGCAAATCAACCAGCACCCGCACCTGTCGACCCATCCACTCGGAGTCCGTCTGGCCCGCCAACCCCACCGCCAGCATCAACAGCAAAATCAGCCGCATCCGTTTTGTTGCCATATGGAATAATGTAACCCGATGACATACCCATTCCGTTCCCTCGGCCTCGTCGCCCTCTGCCTTGTCGCAACTCTGCAGGCCCAGACCCAGCCCCGCATCTTTAACACCGTCAAGCAAAAGCTAGCCGCCGGCAAACAAGTCGTCGGAGGCACCGTCTCCATCCCCGACCCCGACACCTATTGCGCCATGGCCAACTCCGGCTTCGATTTCCTCTGGATCGAAATGCAGCATAGCACCATGTCCTTCCAAAGCGTCGGCCACATGGTCATGTCCTGTAAAGGCGCCCCCGCCATGCCCTTCATCCGCGTCCCCGACGCGACCGAAGGCGACATCCAAAAGGCCGCCGACCTCGGCGCCGTCGGCATCATCATCCCCATGGTCGAAGACGTCGAAAAGGTCAAAAACGCTATTAAATTCGCCATGTACCCACCCCGTGGCAAACGCAGCCTCGGCGGCGGCCAGTACGGCGCTCTCTACGGCCCCGACTACCGCAAAATCGCCAACGATAATATGATGATTGTGGCCATGATTGAATCCCCCGCCGGCGTCAAAATCGCCTCCGAAATCGCCTCCATCCCCGGCGTCGACGTCGTCTTCGTCGCCAGCACCGACCTCAGCAGCTTCTCCGGCCTCAACCAGGGCGACGCCGGCTACGAAGCCCTCGTCTCCACCGTCCGCGACGCCACCCTCGCCGCCGGCAAGAAAGTCGCCGGCCCCCTCGCCTGGAAATCCTCCCGCAAAGGCTATGCCTTCTTCCAAGGCCCCGGCGAAACTACTCTGATCAAGTCCGGCGTCAAACTCGCCCTCGGCGATTCGCCCATGAGCGAATCAAAGAAAGGTGTCGCGGCCATCGAGGGAGCAGAAAAGTAAGCCCGCCAGCATGATCAGGATCCTCAGCCACCTCTCCGAAGAATCCGCCGCCGATTTCCCTCGTCTGCGGCGGATTCCCTCCACCGGCGTCATCGCCTTCCTCGATTACTACTCCCAACTCCCGTCGCCCGCTCAGGAGGAGTTACTCGCCTCGCTGGCCGCCCGCGCCTCTGGCCTCCTGGGACCGGTCAAGGAAACCGTTGCCCCCACCCCACCCTGGAACGCCTGGCTTCGCGCCCGCCAATCCCCCGCCTATTCGGGCGGCTACCGCTACTCCAGCCTCAAACTCATCGCCATGATGCGTCGCGATCCCCAATCCGACGCCCTTCTCAAACTTGGTAACCAACAGCCTCCCCGCCCGGATCTCCTCCCGGACCTGTCTAACTTCACCCCCGCTAAAGCGCCCTTCCTGAAGAAGTTAGTCAAGGCCAAGGAGTCACTCTTCGCCCCTTACAACGTTGAGTTCGATTACGGCGGCCAACTGACGCAGCTCCGCCACGGAGTCCTCTGCGGCGGCCCCGTCGCCATCGCTTACGAACAAATCTGGGGCGCACCCGCCGGGTGGGACTACCTCACCGAAGAGAACGCCGCACGCTCCATCGACTCACTCCCGGAGCAAGTCGAATCGTTGATCATTCTCGCCGGATAGCACCCTGAGTCGTCCCCTCCGCCTCTGCTAAAAACCGCCGCAACACCTCTATCGTCTTCGCCGGCTGATCCCCCAGCAGCAAATGCGCCGCCTCCGGAATCACCTCCAGCTTCGACCCCGGAACCAGCTTCTGATAACGCGCCGCCGTCTCCGGCCGCGCCTCGTCAAACTCCCCATTCAAAAACAACACCGGCAACCGCAACTCCCCCAAACGCCCCGTCAAATCAAAATCCTTCAAACTTCCCGTCGCGAAAAACTCCGTCGGCCCCCACATCTGCTCGTAAATCGTCCGGTTCCGCAGCGATTCCGCACACTCCGGATTCGGCGGCCCCGGCGGGCTCCGCCGCACAAATCGCCGCGTGTACTCAAGCTCCGCCTTTCGATAAGCCGGATCATTCGTCGTCCCCGCCGCCTCATGCCGGTTCAGCACCTCTTGCACGTCCGCCGGCAGCTGCTTCTTCAGCTCCCCCGCATCCCGCATCCAATCCTTCGTGCTCAGCAACGCGCTGCTCAACGTCAACGAAGCGATCCCCTTCGTCCCCTTAGCCAACACGTAAGCCGCCGCCAACGAGCCACCCCAACTCTGGCCCATCAGATGCATCTTCTTCAAACCCAACTGCTTCCGCAGCGCGTGCAACTCCTCCACGAACCGCTCCACCCGCCAAAGCCCGGGGTCGGCCGGCCGCCCACTCCGCCCGCTCCCTAACTGGTCGTAAGCCACCACCGGCCGCTCCGCCCCCATCGCCCCCAGCGCCCGAAAGCCACACGAAGTCCCGCCCGGCCCCCCGTGCAGCACCACCAGCGGAATCCCCCGCCCGCTGCCCGTGATCCGGTAAAACACCGGACCACCAGGCACGTTTAGGAACCCTTCTCGGCTCTGCGCGAAGCCGGCACCCGCCAGCAACAAACCGAGCAGCAGCCGCACCTAACGCTGCGCCGCGCCCGCGCGACCCATAATCGGCCACACATCGACAATCTGATTTCCCTTCGCAATGTAGTAGCGGTCATAGCAATTCGTGCTCATGTCCAAATTGCTGCAGTAAACCTCCACCCGGTCACCCACCTTCGTCTCCCCGCCGCCATCGCTCCACTTCAGCAGGCCGTACTCCGCCCCCTGCTTATCCAGCTTCATCCACGGCTTGCCTTTCACCTCGTCCGTCAACTGGATCATCGCCTTGTTGCCGTAGTCAATCGTCGCCTGCCCCTTATGGTGCATGCTATCCACCGTCGTCAACACGCTCATTGAGTTTTCAAAATCGGAATAGACCGCGTTATCCGTCTTCCCGCCCACCGCCCGGTACAGCGAGTCCATAAACACATAACTCCCGCACTCGAGTTCAGTCAACCCCAGGTCCTTATCCATGTTGTACGTCCCCGTCGATCCACCGCTCACGATCCCCGCCGGCAACCCGGCCTTCTTCGCCAGCGCGATCGTCTCGTTCACCCCGGCCAAGTCCTCGGCGGACTTCTTCTGCCGCGCCACCCATCCCTTCGTATGCGACGCGCCCCCCGAATAAGCCATCCAGCCTTCGAAGCTCATCTGCTTCGAAGCCATCACCCGCTGTGCCAACTCTACCGCTGGCTGCCCATTCGCAATGCCCTGCCGCGTCAACCCCGCAAACACCGAAACCACCACCTTGCACTTCACCTTCGCCGCCGCGGCCGCCTCTTCCACCTTCGCAATCACCGCCGCATCGTCCACTACGAACAAAAACGTCGGGTCCGCCTTGCTCAACTGCACCGCCCGCATCACGTTGTTATCGCTCGCCGGCTGCTTCGTCCACAGCACGCCCCGAATCCCGCCCCGCGACATCAACTCGCTCTCGGCAATCGTCGCCGCCGTCACCCCAATCGCCCCCAACGCCATCTGGCGCTTGGCAATATCCACGCTCTTATGCACCTTCACATGCGGCCGCAGCTGGATCCCCGCCGCCTTGCCGTAGTCGGCCATGGTCTTCAGATTCTTCTCGAACAACTCGATGTCGACCACCATGCAAGGTGTCGGCAGTACGTCCTTCGTCATCTCGCGAAAATCTTTCTTCGCAATCCTCTGTTCAAACTCCGCATACGGAAAACGCTTCGCATTTCCGAACGCACCAGTCGCCGCAGCAGCCCCAGCCAAGAACGCACGCCGTGTAGTCATGCAGTTCAGCTTACTCAACTTCCCCTCCAGACTCAACCGCCCTCAATGCGTCATCGAATACAGAATGTAGTTGATCCCAAACCGATACGCCAGCGCCGTCATCTTCTCCGGATACTCCGGCATATCCGCGTGCTCCCAGGCGTCCCCCACGTCCATATTGAAGTTCACCGCCACCACCATCCGCCCCTTGTCATCGTAAATCGCCCGCCACTGCGGCCCCGTCGCCTGCGGACTCACCCCCACTAACCCATCCGCCCCCCGCCGCAAGTGCCGCAACCCCGGGATAAACGTTCGCTCCGTGATCTCATACACCACCCGCAGCACCGGATCCCCGTCCGGAATATCCACTATGGCCCGTTCCGGAAATACCCGCCGCATCGACTCCCGAAACATCTCCCAATCCCGATCGCCATAAAAATCGTCCACCACCAAAAAACCGCCCCGGTTCAAATACTCCCGCAAGCGATTGATCTCCGCCTCACTCAAATCCCAGTAACCCACCTGCGTCGCATACACCCACGGATGCTCAAAAATCCGGTCATCGGTCAACGGTAGATGAATTGGCACCCCATTGTCGATCCGCGTCAACCGTCTCACCCCTTGCGCAAAGTGCGCGTCCGCCTCCGGCCAATCCTGCCGCCACCACCCCCGCCCTCCGCCAAACCGCCGCATCCCCGGCAAGTCCCGATACTCCATCCGTACAAAGTGAAACTCCGCCACCTCCGGAAACGCAGCCTCACCCCCGCCCCATTGCCCCCAAAGCCCCACCGCCAGCCCGAAAAGGCGAAAAACCCATTTCATCCCAGCTCCTGCAGAAACCCCGCCACTATCGCCGCCGGGCTCTTTCGCTCCACCGTCACCGCCGCATTCCAACCCCGCATCCGCTCCACCGTGATCTTCCCCGTCAACCGATCCAACGCCCCCCGCAGCCCACTGTGCGCCGCCAACGCCGCCTCCCGTACCGCCAAGCAAGTCTCATACGGAGGAAAGAACGACCGATCATCCGCCAACGCCACAAACCGCTCATCCACCAGCGCCGCGTCCGTCGAGTTACCTGCCACCATGTCCACCTCCCCCGCCCCCAGCGCCCGATAAATCAACCCCAAATCCATCGTCTTCAGCCCACCTTTCACCACCAACGGATAAGTCCCCACAAAGCTCTTCCACCCATCCGCCCGCTGTTCAAACTCGTATCCCACCCCCCCCCGCCAACCCGAAAACTTAGCCACCGCCTCCGACAAGGTCTTAAGCCCCAACCGCTCCGCCTCCCCCCGCCGCATCACCATCGCGAACGTATTCGAAAACCCCAACCGCCATCCCCACTCCACCTGGTGCCGACTCGCATATGCCGCCTTCACCCTCTCAAAAACCACCCCCGGATCCCGCTCCAGCGGCAGCTTCAAACAAGCCGTCAGCGCCGTCCCCGAATACTCCGGGTACAAATCAATCCCCCCGGTAACCAGCGCCTCATGCGCCACAAAACTCCCCCCCAAATGCAACCGCTGCTTCGGCTCCATACCCAGTCGCCGCCGCAAATGCCCAACCAACAACTCCCCCAATATGTCCTGCTCCGTGAAATTCTTCGCCCCCACCGTCAACCCCGGCGCGCCCCCACAACCAACCCCTAACGCCGCCGCCCCGAGATAGATAACTTGTCTTCGATCCATTGGAATACCCAGTCCGCTCCCATCGCCATCGCCGCCGCCGGCAAAGCGCCAGCCAGCAAAAGCTCTGTCTCTACTGTAGCCAGTCCCCGATACAACAGCACCCCCAATCCCCCCGCCCCAATCGCCGCCCCCACCGTCGCCGTCCCAATCGTCGTCACCGTCGCCAACCGCAACCCCGCCAGAATCGCCGGCGCCGCCAGCGGCAACTCAACCTCCCGCAAAATCTCCCCCCGCGTCATCCCCAACGCCACTGCCGACTCCCGCACCCCCTCCCCCACCCCGTCCAATCCCAACAGCGTATTCCGCAAAATCGGCAACAAAGCATACAAAAACAGCACAACAATCGCCAACCGTTCCCCGATTCCCCCAACCAGCGGCAACGGCAACAGCAACCCAAACAAAGCCAAACTCGGCACCGTCTGCACCGCATCCGTCAACCGCACCACCACCCCGCCCATCCGCCGATTCCGCTGGCACCAAACCGCCAGCGGAATCGCCACCCCCGCCGCCGCCACCACCGCAATCACCACCAGCCATAAATGCTCTAAGCTATGCTGCAAAACCGAATGCATCATCCCTCCAAAGTCGCAAAGTAAGCCCGCACTTCTTCGTCCTCACTCCGCCGCATCGCCGCCTCGTCCCCCTGAAACACCACCCGCCCATCCCGCAGGAACACCACCCGCTCCCCCAACCGCAGCGCCTCCCGTAAGTCATGCGTCACAAACAAAATCGTCTTATCCAGCCCCAGCACTAAGTC
>JAPKZA010000359.1:1754-7090 GCA_026394015.1 Acidobacteriota bacterium | reverse complement strand
CTAAGTCCTGTAACTCCCGCCGCAGAATCGGGTCCAACGCCGAAAACGGCTCGTCGAGCAGCAACACCGGCGGATCGCTCGCCAGCGCCCGCGCCAACGCCACCCGCTGCTGCTGCCCCCCGCTCAACTCATGCGGATACCGCTCCAACAAATCCTCTTCCAAGCCCAACGACCCCGCCACCTCCAACCCATGCGCCCCAAACCGCGCAATCTGCTGCCGCACCGTCCAGTGTGGAAACAGTCCCAAGTCCTGCGGCACAAATCCCAGCGCCCGACGCAACAGCAGCGGATCATACTCCGCTACCGCCTTCCCCCCATACCAAACCTCCCCCGCCGAAGGCTCCAGCAGCCGATTCACAAGCCGTAACAGAGTGCTCTTCCCGCTCCCGCTCCGCCCCAGAATCGCCGTCGTCTTCCCGGCCGCAAACGTCAACTCCACCTCCCGCAGAATCTCCCGCTCACCCCGTCGAAAACTTACCCCCCGGAACTGAATCACTCGCCCTTTCCCAAACTATTCAGCAAAGCAAGGAAATCGTTTTCATACTCGCCAAGTAGCCCCGAACTCGTAAATGTCAAGAGTTGCACCGCCCCCTTCTCTCCGCCGTAGTAATATCCCCGATAACTCAGCGGAATCCCCTTCACCACCGCCTCCATCTTCAGAAACCACACGTCGAGTCCATTCACCTTTCGCTTCTCTTGCAGCGTGATCTTCGCGTTCGGGTCAGCCTTCTTGGCATTCTCCAGCGCGATCGCCGGAAACGAATCGAGCGGAATCGGCACCCGCTCCACAATCACCAACCCATAGCCGTCGCCCGCCTTGTGCTTCAAGCTGAACCGCCCCGTGTCGCCCGCTTCCGTACTCGTCCATTTCCTCGGGTCGAAGCGCACTCGCCAATCCTCCACCCCCAGCCTCAACAGCCCCTCGCCGTCTGCTTTCCTCGCCGCTGGTGCCGGTTGATCCGAAATCTCTAATCCATTCAACAATTCCGAAAACGCCGCCACGTGCTTGGCATAAGAACTCTCGGTCGCAAACGCCCACACCTGGACCGAACCCGACCCGCCGCCGTACAAATAGCCCACAAAGTGGAACGGAATCTGCTGTATCGTCGGCATCATCTCCAACCTCAGCACCGATCGCCCACTTACCGTTCTTGTCTCCTCCCGCACGATTTTCACCTTCGGGTCTTTCTTCTTCATATTGGCCAGCGCCGCGTCTCGCAGTACCTCCAGTGGCACGCTCGTCCGCTCGCTGATCACTTTCGCGTAGGCATCCCCGTTGACGTGGTTGAACGATTGCTCCCCTCCTTCCGCTGTATCTAAGATCCACTTCCGCTCATCCACTACCACCGAAAACTCCCCAAACACTGTCTTTACGCGTTTGCCGCCCTTACCCGGTGCCGAACTCACGGGCCCCAGCACAAACTCCCGAAAGCTATCCCACGTTGTCGTGAACCGCACCAGGAACGCCTCCACACTCGCCTGCGTCAACCCACCTCCTAAATGCAGATCGTCCTCGATCGTCGCCATGCCCCGGGCGTCCCGATACGCCCGCCCCAAGTGCTTCCCCCCGTTCCACTCGTTCACCCTCTCGAGCGAAATCGCCTTTCGCACCACTCCAATCAACCGGATCTCTTTGCCTGGTCCCAGTAACTCCAGCTCTTCGCCCTTCATGCGAATCGTGTAACTATGAATCAGCGCCGATTTCTTCTCGGTAAACTCCACCCCCATGCCCCGCAAAATCTGCTCCAACTTCGCATTCGTCAACGTCGTCAGTACGCCGCCGCTCTGCCCCGCCAGCTCCGCCGCGAGCAGCCCCGTCATCAGCAAAAGTCGATTCATACCGAATCCTCAAAATACGTGGGCCGTATCAAAAGCACCAACCCCACCGAAATCAACGCCACGCCCGCAAACGTCCCAAACGTCGCCATTAAAGGTACTCTAGCATCCCGCATCAAGCCAAACCCCCAGTCCGCCAGCCCGCCGCAGCTAATGCTCACCATATTCATCAACCCATATCCCGTCGCCCGCAATTGCGGCCGTGCAATTTGACAAAGGATCGGCATGTTATTGGCATCAAACAATCCCCAGCCCAATCCAAACACAATCAGAAAAGCAATCGCCACCCCTAACTCCCCCGTCCGCGGCGAGTACCCCACCCCTAGCACCGCCAGCACCAACAACGAAGTTCCCACCGCACTCGTGTAAATCCGCCCCCGCACCGTCCGCCGCATCCACCGGTCCGCCACCCATCCCCCCAACGCCGCCGCCACAACCGCCGCCACCATCCAATAAAGCGTCGCCGATACCCCCGCCTTCCCCTGCCCCAGCCCAAACTCCGTCTTCAGAATCGCCGGCATCCAATCCCGCACAATCCACCCCGCCATCGCCGGCAAGGTAAAGTACCCCACCAACAACAAAAACGAAGGCTTCCCCAGCAACTCCCGCAAAGCCCCTGCCGGCGACGAAGCCCGCTCCATCGGAGCATTCCGCACCAACGCAAACAACGGCCAAGCGTACAAAACCCCCGCCAGGCCACACATCTCAAACATCCAACGCCACCCGTATCCCGGCTGATCCGCGACATACCCGCTGAAACCGCCCACAATCACCCCCGCGTAGATCCCCATCTGATGCATCCCCACCGCCCGCGACCGCGTACTCCCCCGATGATAATCAGCAATCAGCGCCAAAGCCGCCGGCAAATAGAACGCCTCGCTCAGACCCATCACCCCCCGCGTCCACAGTAACTGCTCATAAGTAGTCACTTGTCCAGTAGCCCAAGTAATCGCCGACCATACAATCAAGCTCCCCGCAATCATATGCCTCCGGCTAAACCGATCCGCCAGATAGCCCCCCACCGGACTCACCAACGCGTACGTCCATTTGAAAAGCGCCAGAATCGCGCCCCACTTCGCTTCGGAACCAATGTCCGGAATATCTGTCATCAGCGAAAACTTCATCGCCGCCAACATCTGCCGATCCAAGTAGTTCAGCATCGCCACCGGCACGAGCAAAGCCACCACAAACCAAACGTAACGCCCCGTCATTGCGCCAACCAACCCAGCTCAAACCGAGCAAACGTAATTAACTCATAAGCCCGTTTTTCCCCTCGCTCATAAAGCAGCCCCACCCGCCCATCCCGCAACGCCGCCAGCGACGAGTAAGCTGCCGGGCCCTCATGCACCACCCGTTCCACCGGCCATGTCTTCCCCTCGTCCCGGCTCATTTTTACGGTCATCCGTTCCCGCTTCGCCGCCGCCGGATTCGAAAACAGCAGCCTATCTTTCCCTACCCTAACTAAACTCGCCTGGCAAACCGGCTCAATCAAAGCCTCATCCAGCTTCAACTCGGACCAACTCCGGCCCCGATCCCGACTCACCGCCACTGCCCGCCGATTCTTCCCCGCATAAGACCGCATATTCAACAGCAGCGACCGGTCCCGCAACTCCACCACGGCGGACTCATTCGTCCCCTCCCCCGCCGATCCCCCCAGCGTCCAACTCCGCCCCCCGTCGTCGCTCACAATCACGTGCGAGTGTTTCGCCTGCGAGCCTGCCACCATATGGTCACAGGCCACCACCATCCGCCCGTCCCGCATCTGAATCCCGTTCCCCGGCCCGGTCGCGTACCAGGTCCAATCCGCCGCTTTCACGCTCGCCGTAATCTCTGTCGGAGCCGTCCAGCTTACCCCGTCATCGGAACTTCGGGCCAACCAAACGGTTCGTGTCCCCGCCGCGGTCCCGTCCAGGATCTGCCGTTCGGTCACCTTCCCCGGGTTCCGCGTCAGCAGCAGCACGATGTCGCCGGTTGTCCGGTCGAGCCCGGGAGCCGGGTTCCCAATTGTATCTTCGCCCATATCCGCCACCACCTGCGCCGCCGACCAAGTCCGTCCCCCATCCCGACTCCGTTTCAGCAACAAATCAATATCCCCACTATCGCCCCCCGCGCTCCGCCGCCCCTCGCAAAACGCGAGCAGAGTCCCCCTCTTGGTCTCGATCAGCGCCGGAATCCGATACGTATGGTACCCATCCTGCCCCGACCGGAACACCTCCACTTGGCTAAACTCCGCCCCCGAAACCAAGCCAGCCACGAAGACGAACAGGAACAGCGCGACACATTTCATCAGCCCAGACTACACCGTCTCGAGCCAGCCAAGCTGATATGCTCCAAGAGTGAATCCCTCTGAGACGCCGAAGCAGATCCCGGACAACGAGCAATGGCTCCACACCCCCGAAGCAACGGCCAGTCTGGATCGCGCCCTAGCCTGGTCCGATTCGCATCCGCGAACCCAGACCAACCTCAAAGCACTCGCCAAGAAGATCAACCGAACGCGCCAACGATCCGTTCCAGCGCGCCTCGCCTGCGATTCGAACTCCCCGACTTAATGCCTTCCCCGAAAGGCTGATCCTCCTTGGGCTCGCCTTTCGCCCCTCCCTCCCAGCGAACCGCTTTCCCGCTCATTCCCGTTCCACCAGCCATAACCCTAAGTTTAGGACCGCGCAAGCGCCGTCCTGAACAGTAAAGTAGCCTTGACGGTCAAGAACTCCATTGGAAGTGTCACCATTGTAGAGAGGCTCGCTTTCGTAGCCTGATCGCGTAACCTCTAATTGATACCGGCCAGCGGCAATTCCTCGAATCTCATAACTGCCCTTGCTATCCGCGATCGCCACATACCGGTTTGATCCCGAATCGATGACCACCTGAGCTCCCGCCATGGCGGTCAACCGAGGATCTTTACCTATCTGCAAAACCAAGCCGACAACCCGCGCCAGCCCTCCTCGCGCCGCATTTCTCAATGCATCCGTAAGTGTCTCTCTTCCCCGAATCAAAAACGTCTCTGAGCACGGCGCGATCCATAGCTCCTGCCTTCCCGAGATCTCCCGCTTCTGCGCAAAAATCACATACCGCTCACCCACAGTCAGTTTTGTGTAGCAGCTACTCCCAGCAGCGGTATCGATCTCGATCTCCCGTTGCTCAGTCGGAGCATTCACCAGACCCTCTTCGACCAACACCCGCGACGGCCCGTTTCCAGATCCCTCCCCCCCATTCGCCAGCGCCCTGCCGATAAACACGACCGAGTCGCCTTTCAATGCCGAGCACGGAGTAGCCATCGTGGAGCAACTACACCCCAACATCCGCCCCCCCAACACCAACCCCGCCACCAACAGCATCCTCATAACCCGATCATACCCCTACCGAAACGGAGCCGCCAAAAATACATCCCCCGGCGACGCATCCACCCGCACCGTCAACAAACTCCTCCCATCCGCCGACACCGCTAACGAGACTTCCGGTCTCGCCACCACCGTCTCCGCCGCCCCACCCACACCAACCGC
>JAPKZA010000359.1:0-1731 GCA_026394015.1 Acidobacteriota bacterium | reverse complement strand
TCCCCCCCTCCAGATCCACCAAAAACAGCTCCTGCGCAAAACCCCAGCAAACCCCACCCCCGCTGGTTAATAATAGAAAGCAGTGTCGGTCACGGGCGCGTAGCTCAATGGATAGAGCATCAGCCTTCGAAGCTGAGGGTTACAGGTTCGAGCCCTGTCGCGCCCACCATTTCTCCCGATCCCCGTAGGCCCCCCTGCCCCCCGCTCTCCTCTTCTCGCAACCCCAACACGACGAAGCAGCCGAACTCCTCGCCGCCTTCGTCACCCACTACCACTCCACCCTCGAAGCCCGCCCCGTCTCTCCTAAAATCGACCGTCCCGCCCTCCGCGCCCTCATGGCCGAGCCCCTCCCTCGCCAAGGCCAACCCCTCGCCACCCTCTTCGCCGAACTCGAACAAGTCATCGTTCCCAACTCCACCCACACCGCCCACCCCCGCTTCCTCCCCTACGTCCAGCCCTCCCCCAACGCCCTCTCCCCCTACGCCGATCACGTCGCCGCCACCCTCAATCAAAACTGCAACCTCTGGCCCCTCTCCCCCGCCGCCAACGCCGTCGAACAGGTCGTCCTCCGCTGGTTCGCCGATCTTTTCGGCCTCCCAGCCTCGACCGGCGGCATCCTTACGAGCGGCGGCTCCATGGCCAACTTCGTCGCGCTCACCGCCGCCCGCGACCACGCCCTAGGCGAAACCGCCCGCACCGAAGGCCTCCAAAGCAGCCGCCCACCCCTCGTCCTCTACACATCCGAGGAAACCCATTCCAGCATCGCCAAAGCCGTCTCCATGCTCGGCCTCGGCACTCGGTATCTCCGCCACATCCCCACCGATGAACACTTCCGCATCCGGCTCGACCTCCTCGCTCAGGCCGTCGCCGAAGACCGTGCCGCCGGTCTAAACCCCTTCTGCGTCGTCGGCAGCGCCGGCACCGTCACCACCGGTGCCACCGATCCCCTCGAAGCCTTGGCTCACTTCTGCCGCCAGCACAGGCTCTGGCTCCACATCGACGGAGCCTACGGCGCCCTCGCCGCCCTCAGCCCGCGCTTCCAACCCAGCCTCGCCGCCCTCGCCCTCGCCGACTCCGTCTCCCTCGACCCCCACAAGTTCCTCTTCTGCGCCTACGAAGCCGGCTGCGTCCTGGTCCGCGACCGCCAGCATCTCCATCACGCCTTCCACGCCCACCCCAGCTACCTCACCATGTCCGAAGACCCCGACTTCGTCGACTTTGCCAACCACGGCCCCCAACTCTCCCGTGCCTTCAAAGCCCTCAAAGTATGGTGGTCTCTCAAGCACTTCGGTGCCGACGCCTACGCCCAGGTCATCGAGCAAATGCACGACCTCGCCGTCTACATGGCCGAGCAGGTTCTCCACCGTCCTGCCTTCGAACTCCTCGCCCCCGTCGTCTTTAACTGCGTCTGCTTCCGGCTCTCCGCCCTCGACGCGGCCGCCAATCGCCGCGTCCTGACGGCGCTCCTCGACTCCGGCACCGCCTTCCTCGGCCCCGCCTCCGTCAAGGACACAACCGGCCTCCGCGCCTGCTTCATGAACCTCCGTACCACCCGCGCCGACATCGATCGCATCCTCGACCACCTCGAGCATTTGGCCAGCCAACCAGGCTGGTAGCCCCCCCCTTGCCTCCCGCCCACGGCTTTGATATCGTCTCCCTCATTCCTACCCCCCCCTTTGCTCTCCGGGCTCCCCTCTTCCTGGTCCAACCCTAACCTAGCTCACAACCCAC
>JAPKZA010000168.1:10609-11114 GCA_026394015.1 Acidobacteriota bacterium | reverse complement strand
AAGGCCAAGCGCCAAGCCGGCAGCAGGATCATCATTAGGATCGACCCGTAAATCATCAGCCACCGTGCCAACATATACGTCGGGCTCACGTACGTCAACAACGCCTGGAACAGAAACGCAATCCCGATCGCCATAGAAAACTGCTGGACCAGCAACATCCGGCTGCGAACTCGCAAATTGTTGTAGAGGTCCTGGAAATAGAGGCCGATCAGAATGCTGATCACCACAATCGTGATCCTGAACAGCCCGTCCTGCTCCATCAAAAAAAACTCAGGATCGAGGTCGTTTACCAAAAGAGAAGCGAAAATTAGGGAAAAATAGATCAGCACGACTTCCGACAGCAGCAGTGCCAGCACACTGGTCGGTATGAAAACTTGGAATAGTCGTATCATTCGGCGGAGGTAAAGAGCGGATTAGAAAGGGATATTTCTTTGTTTGGGGTACGGGGCGCACCAAAGGCTCGAACCTAAATGATGGCATATCTACCCCATAAGGGGCATATCGG
>JAPKZA010000168.1:3469-10598 GCA_026394015.1 Acidobacteriota bacterium | reverse complement strand
GCGGAAAGAGAATTCCAGCATCCTTCCGTCCCCCCTTCGCATCCAGTATACAGAGCCGATCGCGGACTATTTTTACCGGAATTTAAGTTGTTAGATTTAAACGAGTCCGCTTGACGAAGCGGGGCTAAAAGGATAGAATCGATGTAGGACTTAAACAGTCGGACTTGCGATGCTGAAACTGACCAAAAAAGCGGATTACGGGCTGATCGCCATGCGACACCTCACAACGGTGTACCCACGTTCCGCCAGTGCCAAGGACATTTCCGATTGTTACGGTCTCCCGGCGCCCGTCCTCGCCAAAATCCTTCAAACGCTCGTCCGCGGAGGCTTCCTGGCCTCCGAACATGGAGCCAATGGCGGCTACCGGCTCAGCCGCGGCCCCGAACTGATCACCGCCTTCGACATTGTTCGCTCGATCGACGGACCCATTTTTCTCACCTCCTGCTTCACCGAAAACGGAGACTGCGAACACCACAAAAAGTGTTCCATCCGAGATCCCTTACGCCGCATTCACGAAGGGATCATTAGTCTTTTGAACAAGATGACTATGTCCGAACTTGCCGCCGATGCCGACCCGGCCGCCGGCATCTCCCCGATCGGCATGGTTTCCAGCGCCAATCTCACCATTCTGAACCGCCAGCAACTATGAAACCCATCTACTTCGACAATCACGCCACGACGCAGTTGGACCCCCGTGTACTGCAAGCCATGTTGCCGTACTTCACCGATATGTTCGGTAACTCCGCGAGCCGCAACCACGCTTATGGTTGGGAAGCGGAAGAAGCCGTAGAGAAATCGAGGGGCCAAATCGCCTCGCTCATCGGAGCCAACTCCAAAGAAATCGTCTTCACGAGCGGTGCCACCGAATCGAACAACCTCGCCATCAAGGGCGTCGCCGAAATGTATGCCGAAAAAGGCAACCACATCATCACCGCGGCCACTGAACACAAAGCGGTCCTCGATACCTGCAAGCACCTGGAAAAGAAGGGCTGCCGGGTCACCTACCTCCCGGTGATGGGCGACGGTCGAATCGATTTGGAGATGCTTCAGAGCGCCATTACCGACAAGACGATCCTGATCAGCATCATGTACGCCAACAACGAAATTGGTGTCTTGCAACCGATCGCCGAGATTGGCAAGTTAGCCAAGGAACGTGGTGTCCTCTTCCATACCGATGCCGTGCAGGCCGTTGGCAAAGTACCCGTCAACGTCATCTCTGACAACATCGACCTGATGTCGATCACCGCCCATAAAATGTACGGACCGAAAGGCGTCGGTGCCTTGTACGTCCGCCGGAAAGGTCCGCGCGTTCAACTCACCGCCCAACTCGATGGCGGCGGACATGAACGCGGCATGCGATCCGGAACGCTGAATGTTCCCGGCATCGTCGGCCTCGGCGAAGCCTGCGCCATCGCCAAGGCGGAGATGGCCGAAGAGGCCAAGAAGCTGAGCGGCATGCGCGATCGCCTGCGGGCGAAGTTCGAAGCAGCGCTCGACGAAGTCTTCATTAACGGCTCGATGGAGCACCGTCTCCCGCACAACCTTAATATGAGCTTTGCCTATGTCGAGGGCGAAAGCCTTCTGATGGGTATCAACGACATCGCCGTCAGCTCCGGTTCGGCCTGCACCTCCGCTACCCTCGAACCCAGCTATGTGCTCAAGGCGCTCGGCCTCGGTGACGATATGGCGCACACCTCCATCCGCTTCGGTCTCGGCCGCTTCAACACCGATGCCGAGGTCGACTATGTGGCCGACAAGCTCATCTCGGTCGTCAAAAAACTGCGCGAACTTTCGCCCCTCTATGAAATGGTGAAAGAAGGCATCGATCTTAGCAAAGTCCAGTGGACCGCTCACTAATTGGACTGCTCATTAACTTTAGGAGAATCAAATGGCATATTCTGACAAAGTACTCGATCACTACAACCACCCCCGCAACGTTGGGTCGATGGATAAGTCCGATTCCGCGGTCGGCACCGGAATGGTCGGTGCCCCCGAATGCGGCGACGTCATGAAGCTCCAGATCAAAGTGAATCCTTTGACCGGGATTATCGACGACGCCAAGTTCAAGACTTTTGGCTGTGGTTCGGCCATCGCCAGCTCTTCGCTCGCCACCGAATGGCTCAAGGGCAAGACGGTTGACGAAGCTTTGGCCATCAAAAACACCGACATCGTGAACGAACTCGCGCTGCCCCCGGTGAAGATCCACTGCTCGGTTCTCGCCGAGGACGCCATCAAGGCCGCCATCACCGACTACAAAGTGAAACAGGGCGCGGACGTGGCAGCTCTCGCTCAGGCCCACTAACATGATTGAAGTCACCCCCAAAGCAGTTAGTAAGATTCGCCAAGCCTTTGAAAAACAGGGCGTGCAGGGCGGGCTTCGGCTCGGCGTGCTCGGTGGCGGCTGCTCCGGGCTCAGCTATCAGTTTAAGTTCGACACCAAACCGCGCCCCACCGACAAAGTCTTTGACTACGATGGGGTGCAGGTTTTCGTCGACCCGAAGAGCTTCATTTTTCTCGACGGCATGACCCTCGACTACCAGGAGAGCATCATGCAGTCCGGTTTTGAGTTCCACAATCCGAACGCCAAAAAGGCGTGCGGTTGTGGGACCTCCTTTACCGCATGAAAGCGCTTCCGGCTGAATATTTCGCCGTCTTCGGCATCAGCCCGCAATTGGCGTTGGATCTCCCGGAGCTCCAGCGCCAATTCTACGTTCTGAGCAAGCTGCACCATCCCGACCGCTTCGCCCGCGCCTCGGCGGACGAACAGCGTTACGCTCTCGATTTCACCAGCCTCTTGAACGACGCTTGGCGGGTCTTCCGCGATCCAGTCGGCCGGGCCGAATACTTGCTCAAGCTGAGGGGCTACGACACTGCGGACGGACGCACCAACACCGTGCCGGCTGAACTCCTCGAAGAAGTTTTCGAACTCAACATGGCCCTCGAAGAGGCCCGCGACGGCGATTCCGGCGCTAAGAAACAGGTGGCCGAAGCCCTTACGCACTTCACCGCCCTCCGCCAGGGCCTCGATGTCGAGCGGGACCACCTCTTTGCCGCCTACGACGCCTCCCCCGCGGACACGCATCTGGAAGCGCTCCGATCCCTGCTTAACCGTCGGCGCTACATCGACAATCTGGTGCGCGACGCCCAGCAAGCTTTATCCTAAAATTTCATGTCTGTTTTCCAAATCGATTTCGGCGATACGCCGGATACCCCGTCTCGCGTCGTTGGCATCGACCTCGGAACCACCAACTCCCTAGTCGCCTACCTCGACCTCACCGCTCCTCACGTCATCCCGGGCACTAACGGCTCCCCCATCGTCCCCAGCGTCGTGCACTTCCCCAAGTCTGGTGAACCGGTCGTTGGAGCCGAAGCCCAGGAAGCGCTCCTCACCGATCCGGTCAACACCGTCTACTCCGCCAAACGGTTGATGGGTCGAGGCGCCGCTGACGTCGCGGGCGAACTGGCGCTGCTCCCCTTCGCCATGGCCGAAGGCAGCGAGTCCGTCATTCGTCTCGCCGTCGGTGGCCGGCAGTTGACGCCGCCCGAAATCAGCGCCTACGTCCTCCGCCAGTTGAAGCAGAACGCCGAGGCGTTCCTCAACGAAACCATCACCCAAGCCGTCATCACCGTCCCCGCCTACTTCAACGACGCCCAGCGCCAAGCGACCAAAGACGCCGGGCGCATCGCCGGCCTCGACGTCCTTCGCCTCGTCAACGAACCCACCGCCGCCGCCCTCGCCTACGGCCTCGATAAGCGCCGCAACGGCACCATCGCCGTCTACGATTTTGGTGGCGGCACCTTCGACATCTCGATCCTCAAACTCGAAGAAGGCCTTTTTGAGGTCCTCGCCACAAACGGCGACACCCACCTTGGCGGCGACGACATCGACGACCTCCTGCTCCGCATCGCCCTCGAAGATGTCGCCACCGAATGGGGCCGCGACCTCAGCGCCGACCACGAAGCCGTCCAACGCCTCCGCCGCGCCGTCATCAACGCCAAGCACGAACTCTCCACCCTCCCCGCCGCCACCATCACCTTGGATTATCAGGGCCTCGAATACCGCCGCAACTTACCCCGCGACGTCTTCGAAAAGCTCATCACCCCGATCATCGACCGCACGCTGGCCCCCTGCCGTGCCTGCATGGCTGACGCCGGTGTCACCCCCGAACAGATTGACGAAGTCGTCCTCGTCGGCGGTTCCACCCGCATCCCCCTCGTTCGTCAAGCCGTTCGCGCGCTCTTCAAATCCGAGCCCCACACCGAACTCAATCCAGATGAAGTAGTCGCCCTCGGTGCCGCCGTCCAGGCCGGAATCCTCTCCGGCGAGGTGGAAGACCAACTCCTCCTCGACGTCACCCCCCTATCCCTCGGACTCGAAACCATGGGCGGCGTTGTGACCAAGCTCATCCTCCGGAACTCGACCATCCCGGCCTCGGCTACCGAGCAGTTCACCACCGCCGTCGACGGCCAACGCAACGTATTAATCCACGTACTCCAAGGCGAACGCGAAATGGTCCGCGACTGCCGTTCCCTCGCCCGCTTCGACCTGAAAGACATCGATCCCGTCATGGCCGGCATGGCCCGCATCGAAGTTCGCTTCCTCATTGATGCCAACGGCATTCTCAACGTCAGCGCCAAGGACCTTCGCACCGGGAAAGAGCAATCGGTCGAAATTAAGCCCAGCTATGGCCTCACCGACGAACAGGTCGAAGCCATGATCCTCGAAAGTTTTGACAAAGCCGAAGCCGACTTTAACGAACGGCAGGTTCGCGAAGCCCGCGTCGAAGCCGACCGGATCCTCGCCGCGGTCGACAAAGCGAAGCAAAGCGATGCTTGGTTCGATCTGCCCGCCGAGGAACAGACTAGCGTCGACAAGGCCATCAACGAACTCCATCTCTCTTACCATGGCGACGACCATGTGCTGATTCAGAGTAAAATGGAAGCGCTCGACCTGGCTTCGCGCGGTCTGGCGGAAAACATGATGAACTCGGCGGTGCGCAACGTTCTCAAAGGGACCAAAATCGAATGAAAAAACTCACTTGGCAGGATTTTGACGATATCGGCCTCTCGCTTTTTGAGGCCCATCCCGAGATCGACCCCCTCCATGTTCGGTACACCGACCTTCATCAATGGATCGTCGCCCTCCCCGACTTCGATGACGACCCGATGAAATCGAACGAAGGGAAGCTCGAAGCCATTCAGATGGCGTGGCTCGAAGAATGGAAGGATAATCAGGAGTAGGTATTTTTAGGAAAGCGATGCCTCGTCTGCTGCTCTGTCTGCTGTTCTTTTCCGCGGCGCTCTGTTCGGCCTCCGTTGAAGGCCGCTGGAACATGCTGTCGCTCGAACAGGAAACGAAAGGGGAGCAACTCGGCACCGTTCAGTTCAACGATAAGACCGTCAACTTCACCCTCGCCGATGGCACGCGGTTGACCCTGACTTACACCGTTTCCAGCGGCTACCTCGCCGGCCAAGCCTCCGGTGAGGGGAAGCGGACGATTGTCATCCTGCGCGGCCGTTTTGATGGGCAGCGCGATAGTCTCACCATGGCACTCATCATTCGTAACCTCGACAATGCCGCCGCGAATCGGTCGATTAAGGTGAACGCTGCCCGCGTGCGATAAGGGAAATTCTTGGGAACAAAGTCGTGGCCGGCGCGTATTCTAAAGATATGCGAATTCTCGGAGTCGGACTCCTCCTTGCTATAAGTGGCTTTGCGCAGCTTTCACCGACGCAAAAGCAACAAGACTTTCTTAACCTCGCCGGCCTATTTAACAAACAGTACGGACCCTATGAGTGGAAAAAACAACTCTTCAACTTCGATCTACTCGACGTCCGTCCCTGGCTCACTCGCGTAGCCGCCTCCAAGGATGACCTCGAATTTCTGGACCTCTGCCAGGAATACACCTCATCCCTCCGCGATGGTCACGTCTTCTTCTCGATTCCCGCCTCGTTCAACGTCCAAATACCCATCAACGTTGATATCTACGACGGCAAGGTTCTGGTCGAAGCGATCAGCCGTGTGGCCTTCCCTCTGCCGACGGCTCCCATCCTCCGCGGCGATGAAATCGTATCCCTCGACGGCAAACCAATCAACGATGTAATCACCTCGTTGTTACGCTATGGCGGATCGGACGCCAACCCCCGCGGCAACCGTCGTGGTGCCGCCGACTTCATCTTCTTTCGTCCCCAAAGTCGCATCCCTGGCGCGGCCTTGCTGGACGGCAACGTATCCATCGGCGTCCGCCATCAAGGCTCCGCGGAAGTGAAGACCTACGAAACCCCATGGATCAAGTTCGGCGAACCCATCCGCACTCTCGGCCTGGTCCCCACTCTGAACGGCTCCCGTGTGCTGCGTCTCCTGGCTTCTGGCGCCACTCGCCCAGCCATAGCGGCCGAAGGACCCGTTTGGCAGCAGGCCCTTTGGGAACTCGGCTACTCCGCCGACGACAGCCACCCCTCCGGGAATGACCAAGGGGACGAGATCTTCCACGGCGTCACCGGCCGCGGCGCTACGCAACCGGTCTTCACCCTACCCACTGGCTTCATCCGCCGCGTCGGCGTCACCAATGCCGATAACTTTCTCACCGGCACCTACACCTCCGGAGGAAAGCGCATCGGCTACATTCGCGTCCCTCGAATGACCCCCAATGGCCTGTTCGCCGGCGCTTTGGCGCAATTCGGCACCGAAATCGCTTTCCTCGAAGCCAATACCGATGGCCTCGTGGTCGACGTCATGCGTAATCCCGGCGGCATCATCGAGTATGGTCACTCCCTCAGCGAGTACTTTGTATCGACGCCCCAACCCGCCGTCGGCTTCGAACTTCGCGCCACCCTGGCCCGCATTACAAATTTGTCCAATCAGATCGCCAGTTTGCGCGCCCAGCAATCGCCGACCTGGGTCATCCAACTCTTTGAACGGGTGCTCGCCGACGTCAAAACCGCCTATTCTGAAAACCGCGGCCTGACCGGCCCCCTGCCCCTCGACCGGCCTTATCTGGAGATCTACCCCGCCGTGGACGCCGCCTTCCGGCCCAACGTGTATACCAAACCGATGATCATCCTCATCGACGAATTCTCTGTCTCCACGGCTGACCTCTTCCCCGCCGTTCTGCAGGACGCCGGACGC
>JAPKZA010000168.1:0-3444 GCA_026394015.1 Acidobacteriota bacterium | reverse complement strand
CGAGCACCGGGGTCACCTTCGGCCTCATGGTCCGTCCCAAAGCCATCACCGCCGACGGCTTCCCCACCACCCAGTACATCGAGAACGTCGGCGTCCGCCCCGACATCGAGCTCGATTACATGACCACCGCCAACTTACTCCAATTCGGTGCTCCGTTCGTGCAGGAGTTTACGCGCATCCTGCTCGAAGAGATCAATAAACCGCCACAATAGAAGCATGGTCTCCATCGTCCCCGCCGGGCCCGAACATGGGCCCGGTGCCTACGCCGTCGCGGACGCCGTCCGCTTCCATCCAGACTCCGCCCGGTCCGCCGAAGGCTATCTCGTCTCCATCGCCGAAGCGGCGGAATACTCGCGTCGCTTCGCGGCCTCTGCTTATTCCGTGGTCGCCGTCGAGGAGGGTCGCGTTGTCGGCTTTCTCCGCGTTGTCGCCGGCGAAGAGCCCGAATTGTCCCCGGAATCTGCCTCCCTCGCCAGCCACCTTCCCCTCCCCGGTTATTTGCTCGTCGACCAAATCGGCCTCCTCCCCGCCTACAAGGGTCAAGGTCTGGCGCAAGCCATGTTGGACGCGGTCGTCTTTCGAAGCCAGCCCCAGCGTCTGGGAGCCGTCATCATGCACGCCCCGCTGCGTAACGCCCGTTCTATCGGCTTTTTCGCTGGCCGCAACGGTTTTTCACTGGTCCGCGAACTCCGCGACCCCAACTTCACTTGGGGATACTACGAAAAACGCATCGACGTGGTATCCTGACAGAAGTGCGCCACGACGCAAACGCTCTATTTTTGCGTCCAGTCCTGGCGTTATCATTCCCCCAAGGAAATCCCATGCCGAAGTTGAAAACGCATAAAGGCGCAAAAAAGCGCTTCAAAAAAACCGGGACCGGTAAAGTCATTCGTCATCACGCGAATGCCCGCCACCTTCTCTCCGGCAAAAGCCGAGCCCGCAAGCGCAAGCTGAAGGCAGGAGTCGTCATGGATCCGACGAACAGCCCGGAAATGAAGCGCATGTTGCCGTACTAGGCAACAGCGCCGAAGGGGAGTTTTCTCCCTTTCACCCGCGCGGCCGAGGCTCCTCGCACGTGCCCGTTCCGCCGGCTAGACCAATCACTCATCTACAAGGAGATAAAACGTGCCTAGAGTCAAACGTTCAACAAAACGTACAAATTTCAGGAAGAAAACCCTCGCCAGGGCGAAGGGTTACTTCCTCACTAAATCCAAGCTGAACCGGTCCGCGCAAGAAGCGGTCGAAAAGGCCCTTAAATACGCTTTCACCGGTCGGCGGCAGAAGAAACGTCTCTTCCGCTCTCTCTGGATTGTGCGTATCAATGCGGCATGCCACCTCGGTGGTTTGTCCTATAGCCGTTTCATCAGCGGCATTGCCAAAGCGGGTGTGGAATTGAACCGCAAGATGCTTGCTGATATCGCTGCCAACGACGCCCCGGCCTTTGCCGTCCTCGTCGAAAAAGCCAAAGCCGCTCTCGCCTAAACCAATCCCATGGCTCCTCTCTTTGAAGATACCGATAGCTTGCACAGCCTTGAGGAACGCATCCTCAAGGCCGTCGGGCTCGTGAATAAACTCAACGAAGAAAACCGTTCTCTGCAGGAGCAGCTAACCGCTGCTCTCGCCGGGGAAAAGAAGGCGTTGGCAGAATTGGAAAGCGTAAAGTCCAACACCTCGTCTGCCGACAAGGAACTCGAACTGCTCCGCACCGAGCGGAAGCATGTTAAGAATCGCATCGAGAAGTTACTCGGCCAGATGGACCATCTAGCCGAATCCTAAGGCATCCCGCTATGGACGCGCCCGCCCCTCCCGACACGCCTTCCGAACCGAAAAGGGTGCGCCTCAGTGTATTTGGCCAGGTCTACAATCTGTCGACCACCGGGGACCCCGCCGAACTCGAAGAATCGGCCCGTCGCGTCGATGAACTGATGTGCTCCATCGCCCGCGGTGGCAATCTCGACGCGGGACGCATTGCGGTACTTGCCGCCATGCATCTCGCCGATCAAATGCGCATCGCGGAACAGCGTTCCCTGCGATTGCAAAGCCTCTTGCGGCAACTTGACGAGGCCGTCGAGGCTTGAGCCTCGTGTTCCTGGCCCTTGCGATCGCCTTCCCCGGTGCCGAAGGCTTCGGGGCGGAAACTCCCGGGTCGCCGCGCCGGTGCCGTGTTGATCGTCAATACCCTGGCTGACACCGGCCCGGGCAGCCTCCGGGCAGCCATCGAAACGCGTGGGCCGCGCACGATCGTTTTTGCCGTCTCGGGCATCATTGATTTGGCGAGCCCGCTCACCGTTCGTCAGCCCTTCCTCACCCTTGCCGGCCAGTCCGCCCCTGGCGATGCCATCTGCCTCCGAGGCTACCCCTTCATTATTGCTACCCTCGACGTCATCGTTCGATACTTGCGCGTCCGTCTCGGCGATCGTCACAAAATCCAGAGTGACGCCTTTAGCATCGCCACCCCCTCCCGTCGCGTCATTGTCGACCACGTCTCGGCGTCCTGGTCGGTCGACGAGACCCTCTCGCCCAGCGGTGACATTCAGGACATCACCGTCCAATGGTCCATCATCGCCGAAAGCCTCCGGCACAGCGCGCACGCCAAAGGCAAACACGGTTACGGCTCCCTCGTCCGCGCCACCGGAGGAGTGACCCTGCACCATAACTTATGGGCACATCACAATGGCCGCAATCCGCGCTTCGGTGATAACTACGGCAAGGGCGCCCCGCCGACTTACGACTTTCGAAACAATGTAATCTATAACTGCGGAAGTTAGTGTACCGGCATGGTCGATGGCCGTATCCGCGTCAACTACGTCAATAACTATCTCAAGCCGGGCCCCAATACGAAAGCCAAGCAGGGGATTACCCTCGGCCCCCAAGCCAACGCCGAAACTCGTTTCCACCTCTCCGGCAATCATCCAGTCAAGCTCATGGACCATCCCATCGAGTCCCAGCCCTTCCCTGCCCCCGCGGTCCTCACTCAGTCCGCTGCCGAAGGCTACTCCGCTGTCCTGGCCCGCGCCGGAGCCCGCCGCGATCCCGTCGACCCCTCGGCGCTCGCGAGAAGTTGACCACTTGCCTTGCTCAGTTAGAGTTAACCACGCCGAAAACAGGCGCTGCCGCGTGGCACGCCACTGAGAATTGCATCAGCATCCGCGCCGCAGGAGCGCAACTCCTTACTTCTGAACAATCGTACTCGCGTCGATCTCATCTTGCGCTGCGAAGCCGCGTGGCGGCGTCCCCAGAAATGCGCCGTACAAAGGGTGCCTTGGTGGTCAACTTTTGGCGAGCAGGGGTGGGTAATTTCTCGGCTCTTCCGCACTTTTGGTGCAGGGCGCTCACGACGAGTTCACACTGGCGGAGTTCGGTAGAACGGGCGAGGGCAGCACTCGTGCGCGTAGATAGGCAAATCCAGCCCGTCCGTACATTTGTCGCTTGATCGCCTTGAGT
>JAPKZA010000381.1 GCA_026394015.1 Acidobacteriota bacterium | reverse complement strand
CCACTCGACCGGCCCTGTGCGCATCAGCCCCGGCAACATCCTGCAGCCCGCGGAGGCCGGCGTGCGCTGTGAGGCGTGCCACGGCCCCGGCCGCCTTCACGTCCAGGCCGCTTCCCTCGGTGACTCGCGCCGAGCGCGAGCCCTCATTGCCAATCCCAAGCGCTCCCCCGCCCAGGAGATCCTCGTGAAGTGCGGGCAGTGCCACCGCCCGCCCGCCGGCGCCGGGTCAACCATCGACTGGAATTACTCCTGGAACGTCCGTCACCAGCCGGTCTACCTGGCGCAAAGCCAGTGCATGACGAAAAGCGCAGGGCGGCTCTCCTGCCTCACCTGCCACGATCCCCACAATCCCCTGAAGGAAACTACGGCGGCTACCTATCGGGAACGCTGCCTCGCTTGCCACGACGGACGTTCGGCGCGCGCCGTGCCTGTCAAAGGCGCCTGCCGCAAGGAAGGCGCGTGCGCCACCTGCCACATGCCTGCCGTCTCCCCCCAGCCGGCCCTTCGCTTCACCAACCACTGGATCGGCGTTTACGATCCTGCAAAGCCCCTCCGTCCCCGCAACCATTAATTCACTAAACGTGAAGGATGGGTCAACATATTTCAATTGACGTGAATTCTTCATGCGTGATGTAATTCTGCAACCTAACCTCGTTGATCAGGAGTGCTCCACATGAGACTAGCCCGCCAGTCACTCGCCAGCGCATTCACGCTACTCGCCCTTGCCGCCCTCCCCGGACATGCGCAACAGCTCATGGGAATCATCACCGGAAGCGCCACGGACTCCTCCGGCAGCATCCTGCAGGGAGCCAGCGTCAAAGCTACCGACAACGGCACTGGGCTCGTCCGCTCCACGCAGACCGGCGAAGACGGCAAGTTCCGTTTTCTGCTGCTGCCGGTCGGCAACTACCGCATTGAAGCCTCGCACGCCGGCTTCAAAGGCTTCCGGCGGGATGGCATCGTCGTCGAGGCGGATCGATCCCTCGATGTCACGATCGCCCTCGAAGTGGGCTCCGTTGTCGAAGTGGTGGAGGTCACGGCCGGCACCCCACTGCTGGAGCCGAATACTTCGTCCCTCGGCTCGGTGATCGACAAGCAGAAAGTGGATGAACTCCCGCTCAACGGGCGCAATCCGATGGGATTAGCCAACCTGATTCCGACCGTTCGCGGCATCGGCTTCTTCGGCGGCCAGGTGCTCTCCAGTTGGCGGATGGCGGCGGTTAGCATTGGCGGCGGTTCGGCGCTGCATAACGACTTCATGGTCGATGGCATCGCCACCACCAAGGTAGGTAGTTCGGGCGCGCAAGTGTACCCCACCATTGAATCCACTCAGGAGTTCAAGATTCTCACCAACGCGATGTCCGCCGAATTCGGACGGACGGCCGGTGGCATCGTTAGCGTGATTACCCGGTCGGGTACCAACGAGTACCATGGCAACCTTTTTGAGTACCTCCGCAATGACAAGTTGAACGCCAACGAGTTCTTCAGCAACAAAGCCGGACGCCAGCGGCCGTCGCTCCGCTGGAATCAGTTCGGCGGTTCGCTCGGTGGACCCATCGTACGCAATCGGCTCTTCTTCT
>JAPKZA010000358.1:6023-11195 GCA_026394015.1 Acidobacteriota bacterium | reverse complement strand
GCTCCAGGACAGTTGTAAGGTCTACCGTTTGGAAGCCACAAGCGAAGGCGTCACAGGACATGAGGTCTTGCGACCCGGCTTCGTGCTGTGGTTCACCGGGTGCGTCGAGCAAAGAGTATGGCGAGATGGAGAGTACATCTTCGCGGCACTGAACAACATGCAGATAGGAGCGGGCAGCGGCAACGACGCCAGTGGCGGAACCTATCGGAGCAAGAACGCAATAGACTGGGAAAAGAAGACAAAAAAGGGATGGCGTCCGGTCGCCGAGGCCCAGTAATAAGGACTGTCAAGGCCCTCTTCTTGGGCCCCAGCGAGCGCCGAGGCCTGAGAGGAAACAACGGGGGCCGAAGGCCGGTTAGTTCTTCTTCATCTTGTCCATCTTGTCGGACTTTTCCATTTTATCCATCTTGTCCGACTTCTCCATCTTGCCGGTCTTGTCCATCTTGTCGGACTTTTCCATCTTGTCCATTTTGTCCTTGCTCTTCTTGCCTTTTTTCTTGGCGTCCATCTTGTCCATTTTGTCCATCTTGTCCATTTTCTTGTCGTCGGCCATCGCGGCCGGGACGAGAAGGGAAAGGGCCAGGAACAGGTTCAAATAAGTCGTTTTCATGTGAGTATCTCCTTAGGGTTTTATCTAGAGCGCTACAGTCCGGCGAACCAGTCGTAGCCTTCTTCGGCCCAATAGTCTTTGGGTCGTTGTTGCGAGAATCGGATATTGCCGATTCGCTTCAAATTCTTGATCCCGTACTTGACGGGGATGACGAGCCGGAGCGGCGCTCCATGGTCGGCGTCGAGTGGCTCGCCGTTCATCTCGCTGCACAGCATGGTCTGGGGGTGGAGCGCACTGGCCATGTCGAGCCCAACGTAGTAGTTCTCGTCCGGCGTCGTGAGCGAGACATAGGTGCTCGCCGGGTTGACGCCGCAGCGGGCGGCAAAGTCGCGGAAGCGCACGCCACTCCAACGGACGACCGTGCTCCAGCCTTCAATACATCGCAGTTCGGTGGTCATCTCAAACTTCGGTAGAGCTTTGATCTGTTCGAGCGTCCACGGCTTCGAATCGTCCACCATGACCCGCCATTTGTCGAGGTCGAGATCCGATTCCAGGCCGATGACGCCGTTGGTGCGGGGCGTTTGGGCCATCGAAACCGGATAGGTTTCGGCCAGGCGCCGATCGCTGACGAGCCCTTTCGTGAGGGATGCGTTGCGCTCCAGGTTGGCCCGCAAGTTCTCTTCGGTGCCGGCCCACTTCCAGGCCCCGGCCCCGGCGAGTGCCGCCAAGCCCGCCACGGCGAAACTGCGCCGACTGCTCGTTTGTAGTGCTTTTTCTGCTTCTTCGCGGGTCATTTCGCCACCTCTTCGATTTGCTGACCGACTACCATGGCGCGGAAGTTGTTCCAGCCCGCCTTTACCACTTGCCCCAGATGCACGCCGAAGAACATCACGTAGCCGACCGTTAAGGCGAAGTGTTCGGCCCGGGCCGCTTCGTAGCCGCCGAGCAACTGCATCAACCACGAGAACTGCACGGGACGGAACAGCACCAGCCCGGTCAAGAGCGAACCCACGCCCATCGCGACGACGCCGGTGTAGGCGATGCGCTGGGCCCCGTTGTACTTGGCGTAGGGGAGGGGCTCTTTCCGAATGCCGAGGTCGTGCAGGACGACTTGGAAGGCGTCGCCGAAGGACCGCCGTTCCGGTAGCAGGTGCCGCCATTCGCCCGATATCGCCGTGTAGGAGACATAGAGCGCGCCGTTGATGACGAAGAACCACATCAGCAAGAAGTGCCAGGCCATCCCTTCTGACAGCCGATGTTCCCAATTCATCGTCTTCCAAACCTCTTCGGGGAAGAACTTGAAGAGGATGCGGTCGCCCCAGCCGACGAAGTAGATATCGTTGGCCCAGTAGATCAACATTCCGCTCCAGATCATGAGCGTGAGAAGGGGGAAGTTGAACCAGTGAAACCACCGGATCGCGAGGGGATGTTTGGCCTTAATTTCGTAGTTGGTCATCAGCGTTTCCTGTGATGGAGTTCGCTGGTGGCCGGAAAAAGTTACGGTGTTTCCCGCCGTTTCGATCCTTTTTTTTGGCGAGAGGTTAGCGCATGACCTGGTGCAGCCATGCGCGCGCCCGGCGCCGCTCCGGCAAGTCCCGCAGTACCCAGGCGTCGTTGTGGTTCCGCAGGCGGATTGGCTCATAGGTAAAGCGCCCCTCCACCCCCATAGCCGAGAGAAAGGCGCGCGTGGCCTCCACACTCCCTTCGTGACAGACGAAGACCGGCCGCCCGCGCAGTCGGCGCAAACGGCGCAGGGCGGATTCGGGATCACTATCGGGGTGCGGCCACTTTCGGACGCCGTCAAAATGACTGTAGGCGAAGAAGGCACGCCATTGCTCGGCCGTAGGATCGTCCCGCAAGCCGAGGTAGGAACACGCGATGGCCCCGCGCGAGAACCCGGCTAGTAGCACACGCTTGGGGTCGCCACCGTACTGTTGGCAGACCTGACGGAGAACGTCCCGTCCGTATTCGTTGGTGGCCTCGGGGTTGCCCCACCAAAGCGTTTGATTCCGCCGTGCCGCTGGATCCACATAGGGCACGCAGGGAGAGGCCGTAACCAAGATTACTGCCTTCCGGCACGCCCAGGGAGACATCGCCATACGCATTGCGATAGTTACCGTTGCCGGCGTATTCGACAATTACGGGATAGCGTCGGCGAGGCTGCCAGTCCGTGGGCAGATAGAGGACGTAATAGAGTTCCGGCGCACCCGGAGCAAGCACGCGCACCCGGCACCCGGCGGCGGGCTCGCCACCTATCAAAGGGGGCACGACGAGATCGGGCACCAGTTCGCGGAGATCCGGCAAGGAGGCTTGGGCGGCGAGCACGAAAGAACGGCGAGTCATCTTGGTTCTACAGTAACTCGAATGTCACGTAGTTTAGTGGGGCGATCTGATATGGACGACGGCACCCTCTCTGTGTTTCGTGACCTTATCCGTCTTCCACGGTTTCGTTTTGAGTATTTCCGTCTACTCGGCGATCACTTTATGTGTTTTGGTAGATTGAGCGCTAGCCTAACTTGTACGGAGCCCGGTATTTGTAGCCGAGGAGCTTATTGGCCGCGTCGTTGTTCGTGAACCGTTCGGCCTTGCCGTCCCAATCGAGCAGGGCGCGGGTGCGGAGCGAGATGTGGCCGAGGATGGTGTTGGCCGTCGACAGATGCCCTTCTTCGATGGGGCAACTGGGCGCTTTGCGGGCCCTCACCGCGTCGAGAAAGTTGCGGACGTGGGGCGGGGTGGAGTTCGACCCTTCCATCGAACGCGCCTGGATGGTGGCCTTTTTCGAGGGGTTGTAAGCCCGCTCGGAGTCGCGGTCCACCGGGTTCCGCTGGCCGAAGAGAACTTCGGTGTAGAGCTCGGTGATCGCCTCCCACTTGTTGGCGTAGATGTACATGGTGCCCTTGGTGCCGCGGATCTCCATTTCGGCTCCACGGGCGGCGATGGCCGGGGCGGCGTTGGCGTTGTACTGCACGAAGACCATCATCATGTCGCCGAAGTCCCAGAGGACTTCACAAGTATCGGGGATTTCGCGGTTGTCTTTAACGGCGTAGCGGCCGCCCATGGCGACGACGGAGCGGGGCGATTGTTTTTGGCAGGCCCAGCGGAGCATGTCCATGTAGTGCACGCCGAAGTTGGTGATTTGGCCGCCGGAGTAATCGTAGAACCAGCGGAAATTGTAGAAAGCCCGGTTGCGGTTGTAAGGGACTTTGGGAGCCGGGCCGAGCCATTGGTCCCAAAACTCAGCCGAGGGCGGGGCGGAATCGGGCGCGAGACCGATGCCGTTGGGGGCTTCATTTTGGACGTGGAAGCCGCGGGCCACAGTGATGTGGCCGAGTTCCCCGCCCTTCAGATACTCGACGGCTTCCTGGAGCATTTTGGAGCTGCGGCGCTGGATGCCGACCTGCACAATGCGCTTGGTTTCGCCGGCGACCTGGACCATGCGACGGCCTTCGGAAACGGTGAGCGAAAGAGGCTTTTCGACGTAGACGTCCTTACCGGCGCGGCAGGCGTCGATCATCATGAGGGCGTGCCAATGGTCCGGGGTGGCGATGGCGACGGCGTCGACGTTTTTATCTTCGAGGAGCTTGCGGTAGTCTTTATAGCGGACGGGAGTGGCGCGGGATTTCTTCGCGGCGAGGTCGAGATAGCCGTCGTTGAGGTCGCAAATGGCGACGGTTTGGGAGTCGCCGAATTCGAGGAAGCCGTCGTGGACTTGGTCGCCACGGTTGCCGAGGCCGATGAAGCCCATGCGGAGACGGTCGTTGGCTCCGAGGATGCGGGAGTAGCTGAGGGCGGTAAGGGCGATGGCTTGGCGGCGGTTCATGTTATCTAATTGCAATGTTAAGTTGATAGATTAAGGCGTGCGACCCCTTATTCTACTATTGGCAACAGCGGCGGTGATGATGGCGGAGATTCGAGTGCATGGACATCGCGGGGCAAGGGCGGTACGCCCGGAAAACACGATTCCGGCGTTCGAATACGCGCTGGCGCAAGGCGTCGACGTGCTGGAACTGGACATGGCGGTGACCAAGGACAACGTGGTTGTCGTTTCGCACGATGAGACGATGAACCCGGCTTATTGCGAGGGTCCGGAGGGGGCGACGCGGGTGATCCGGGAGATGACCTTCGCCGAGTTGCAGCGGTGGGATTGCGGGAAGAAAGTGAATCCACAGTTTCCGAAGCAGCTTTCGATTCCGGGGACGCGGGTGCCGACGTTGGACGCGGTCTTTGCGCTGGCCAAGAAGACCAAGGTGGAGTTCAACATTGAGACGAAGATGTCGGCCGAACATCCGGAATGGACGCCGGCACCGGAGGAGTTTGCGCAGTTGGTGCTTGCCGTCGTGAAAAAGCATCGGCTGGAGAAGCGGATCATCCTGCAGAGTTTTGATTATCGGACGCTGCTCGCGATGAAGAAACTGGCGCCGGAGATTCGGCGGAGCGCGCTGTTTCCGACGAGCCGGGCGGACGCGGGCCGGGATTTCGTCGAAGTGGCGCGATCGGCCGAGGCCTCGATCGTGAGCCCGATTCACCAGTTGGTGACGGGAGAGAAGGTGGCGGCGGCGCACGCGGCGGGTTTGCAGGTGGTGCCGTGGACGGCGAATACGCCGGCCGATCGGGGAAAGCTG
>JAPKZA010000358.1:0-5964 GCA_026394015.1 Acidobacteriota bacterium | reverse complement strand
TGGCGGCTGGCGTGGACGCGATTATCACCGATGACCCGGCGGCGTTGATTGAGTTTTTGAAGACGCGCGGGAAGCGGTAGGCGCTACTTCTTCTTCCGGGTCGTAAGTTCCTTAATGATCTCTTCGGTGAGAGGCTGGTGCTTGCCGGCGCTCCAAGCTTCCTGCAGGCGCTTTTCGTCGTAGCCGGCGATGCGGCCGAGCAGGATGTAGCCGGGGAGGGCGTGACTGAGGTGGCGCCAGCGGGCCATGTCGATGAGGGCGTCGAGAGAGCGCTCGCGCAGCATGGCGAGGATTTGGGAATTTTGCTTCTCGGTGAGGGTGAGGAGGGCGGTGGCGGCTTTGTTGCGATCGTTCCAGACGATCGAATTGAGCTGTTCGACGAACCAAGTGGGGCTGATTTTCAGACCGAGGCGGGGTTCCTTTTCGCTAAGGATGGTGAGGCCGAGTAGGGAGCGCATGGCGTTGTTCCGGACGCCGTCGTCGGGATCCTGCATCGCGTACTGGAGGTCGTCAGTGATGGTGGTTTTGTTGGGGACGTAGGCGATGACGTAGGCGGCGATGGCGCGTTCGACTTCGTCGACGCTTGTGCGGAGAACTTCGCGGAGGATGGCTTCGTGGGTTTTGGCGAGCGGGAGAAACTTGATTTGGTCGGCGCGGGCGGCGGCGTTGGCCATAAAGCTGTGGCCGCGGGTGAGATCCTCGGCGATATCGTTTTGGCGGATGGCGGTTTGGAGTTTTTCGAAGAACTGGAGATAGGTATCGACAATCTCCTCGGGGAGCTTGGCGGTGCCTTCGGGGGATTCGCGGTAGTTGAACGCGGCTGCGCCTTTTTCTTCGACGCCGATGTAGAGAACCGCTTTACCGTCCTCGCAGCAGACGGCTTCGAGGCGGGCGCGGACGACTAAGTTGACCAGTTCCATGCGGTCTTCGACAAGCCCCTTGGATTTGGGGAGGGGATCGCCTTCGACGGCACCGATCGCCTTTTTGAGGCGCTCGATGCTGGCTTTGCGGACGCCAAAAAAATCGATGATGCCGATGGTGGGTAGCGACGGCTGAGCGCTCTGGGCCATCAGCAGGCCCAGAGCGAGGGGGAAGGAACACAAGAGACGGAACGACACTTTGTTGGGACGTAGGAGCAACTGATTTGGCTACGCCTGTTTTTCAGCGAGCGGCCCGATGATGGGGAGCGAGAACTTTTCGCCTTGGTAGGCCTTGACCATGAGGAAGATCCAGAGACCGAGGCCGATGAGAGCGACCATCAGGCTGAGGAGGCTGAAGAGCAGGCCGAACAAGCCGACGATGCGGACCGCGATGTTCGCCATAATCGACAGGACGATCTGGACGGCGAAGAGGCCGCCAAAGGTAAAGATGGATTGAAAGGCGTGGAAGCGGATGTTGCGGTCGCGGTTGTAGGGTTCCAGGAAGAGGAACAGAATTCCGGTGATGAAACCGAAGGCGTAGCACAGGAGGGCTGCCACGTTGTTGGGCATGCTGCTGGGCTGGTAGGGCTGCTGGGGGGGAGGGTAGCCTCCGCCTTGGGGAGGCGGGTAACCGCCACCGGGAGGAGGCTGTTGGTAGCCACCCATTTGCATGCCGACGGGGAGGCCGGAGGCGGCTTGGGGGATGGGGGAAAAGAATGGGCCGGAGTTCATAATTAAGTCTTCTATCACGAATAGGCGGAAAATGTTAGCGGAATCCATCACGGGCAAAGAATATTCACATTCCGGGCCTTATCCACGATATGCCATGTAGGAGTAGGAAAATCCATGGTACTTGGAAGAAAAATTGTCTTAGCTGCCGCAGGCGGCATCATTCTAGCGACTTTGACCGCATTTGCGGTGGTCCGGGTGGTCATTCGTGATCAAGGAATCACGATGATGCGGGCCACGATGAGCAGCACGTTGCTCGAAGCGGAGAACGTCCGGGAGTCCATCTCGAACTTAACGCGGGAAGGTGCGTTTGACACGGCCAGGCTGGTGACCGAATCGAAGCAGAGTTCCGATTTCCGGAAATCAACGATCTACCAGACAGTGCCCGTGGTTGCGGCTTGGCGGGCGGTGGAGCAGGCGGCCAAGGCGCAGGGATACAAATTCCGGGTGGTGCGGGTGAATCCGCGCAACGCGCAGAACGCGCCGGTGGACGACGAGACGGCGATACTGCAGCAGATCGACAGCGGCAGTGTGGCGGAGTACTTTTCCGTTGACACCGGTAAAAATCAGGTTGTGCTGGCGCGGCCGGTGCGGATGACGAGTGACTGTATGACTTGCCATGGGGACGCGGGGACGAGCGCGACTAAGGACGGCAAGGACGTTTTGGGCTTTCGGATGGAAGGCTGGAAGGCGGGGGAGATTCATGGGATGTTTTTGTTGAAAGGCGACCTGGCAGCGGTGGACCAACAAGCGATGATGGGCATGGGGCGCCTGGCAGGGTGGATGATCCCCGTTATGGCGCTCGTGATTACCGGCTTTTGGTGGTTGAATGGCCGGTGGATCAATGGTCCGTTGCGGCGGGTGATCCTGGACGTCGAACGGGTAGCCCAGGATGCGGCATCGGCTTCGGCCCAGATTGCCAGCGCGGGCCAGAGTTTGGCGCAGGGGGCGACGCATCAGGCAAGGCTGACGGCGCAGAGTTCGCAGAATTTGGAGACGACGATTGACGCGTCGCGACAGAAGATGGGAATCGCGGACACGGCTCGGCAGTTGGCGACCGATGCGGCTTCGGCCGGGGTGCAAGGCAAGCAGCAGATCGGCGAAATGCTACTGGCGATGCGGGCGATCCGGGCTTCGAGCATGGAGATTGCGGGCATCATAAAGGAAGTGGACGCGATTGCGTTTCAAACCAATATTTTGGCGCTCAATGCGGCCGTGGAAGCGGCGCGGGCCGGAGAATCGGGAGCCGGGTTCGCCGTGGTCGCCGACGAGGTGCGGAACCTGGCGATGCGGTCGACCGAAGCCGCCAAACAGACCGAGACTCGGATCTCGGAGGCGTTAGCGCGGACCGAGACTGGCGTCGCGCTATGCGAGCGCGTCTCCGGCAACTTCGATGTGATCGTGGGGAAAGGGCAGGAGGTCGGTAAAGTGGTGGAGGCGCTGGCTGGCGTGTGCCGGGGACAACTCGGAGACATGGAAGGGGCGACCCGGTCGATGGTGGAACTGAACGGATTGACGCAGTCGATTGCGGCGAATACGGAGCAGACGGCGGCTTCCAGTCACGAGCTGATGGACCAGAACACGAGGCTCCGGCAGGCGGTGCAGGAGTTGGGAAGTCTGGTAGGGAAATAGCAAAACGGCGGCCGGGCATTTGCTCGGCCGCCGTTTTGTTGTTGGTTTGGGGTTTAGGTTAGAAGACTAAGCGCAAGCTGAGCTGAGCTCGACGAGCGTTGGTGCCATCGGGGAAGCCCTGGGAGGCTGTCCCGTTGTTGAGCCCGACGCTGGGGCGGATGCCCGCGACGCCGTTGACGACACCGAAGTTAGCCGCTTCCGTGAGGATGCCCGTGTTGTATTGGGTGTTGCTGATGTTGAAGGCTTCAAAGCTGGCGTAAGCTTTGACGCGCTCGGAGAAGGGCAGGGTCTTCGTGATGCGGGCATCGGTACGGTAGGTGTTATCGAGCTGCATGTTGGCGAAGGGCAGGTAGGGAACGCGGTTGGTGCCGCCGAGTCCGTTGAGCGAAGTGTTAAACGCGGCCCCGGTGAACGGAGCGCCGGCGATCCGCATCGTGGTGGTCTGCGGTTGGCCGGTGGCGAGAGTCGTGATCTGGGAAAGCTGCCAGTAGGCGACCGCCCATTTCACGAACTTGTTGGAGGAGTTCTTGCCGTAGGTCGGCTCCCAGATGGCGGAGAAGACGGCGCGGTGGCGTTGGTCGAGGAGGCTGGAGCCTTTATCGGCGGAGTAGTCACCGTTGAAGGTGGAACGGATGGTGTCAAAGAAGGTGGCGTTGTTGCCTCCGCCTTGATTGGCCGTATCGATGGCATGGGACCAGGTGTAAGCGAGCGAGGCCTGAAGACCTTTGGCCATACGCTTATTCAATTGGACGGCGAGGCCGTGATAGTAGGTGTTGCCGCCGTTTTCGATTTGGGTGATGCGCTGGAAACGGGGGTCGACGCGGTTAGCGGCGTAGTAAGCGTTGGTGGTGTAGGTGCCGGTCTGGTTGTTGGCGGCGTCGAAGATCCGGTAGGTGACAGGAGCTCCGAACGGGCCGACGTTGAGGTCGCGGGTGCTGAACACCGCCACACCGCGGCTGCCGAGGTAGTTCACGGTGAGGCCGAGATTGGCGGTTAGCTGGCGCTCGATGGCGAAGTCCCACTGCTGGGTGTAAGGATTGCGGAGATTCTTATCGGCAATCACCAGGCTGACCGCGCCCCCGGGGAGGCCGGAAGCGTTCGAGGGAAGAATATTCGGGAAGGACGGGCCGGTGGCGACGCCGTTCTGGAGCAGCACGCCGGGTTGATACAGGCCGTTGTTCAGGAACAGGCTCTGGATCAGGGCGCCTTGATAGCGGGCGACGAAGACGCCGTAGCCGGTACGGATCACGGTCTTCTCATTGAGCGCGTAGGCGAGGCCCATGCGGGGCGCGAAGTTGCCCTTGGGCGAGTTGATTACGCCGGTCTGAGGATAGAGGGGATTGATTTGGGTGGGCTGGGGGAGCTTGGAATAGTCCCAGCGGACGCCGAAGTTCACCGTAAGCTTCTTCGTGGCGCGGAACTGGTCCTGGAAGAAAAAGGCGATGTCGCGGGTGGTGAAGTCGAGCTTGGGGTTGCCGACAGTTTGGCTGAAGCTCTGCCAGTTGTAACCGATAGCCCGACCGGATGGGTTCTGGTCGCGGGCGAAATCGTAGGCGAAATCGGTGAAGGTGCCGTAGGTGTAGCTGCCGAACTGGTTGCGGAGGATGTTGAGATAGTCCTGCGTCATCGCGATGTCCGCGCCGAACTTCCAGGAGTGCTTGCCGGAGGTCCAGTTCAGGGTATCGGCGAACTGGAAGCGCTGCTCGGAGGGGTTCAGGCGGGGGTAGTCGACGGCGGTTCCGAGGTTGGCCTGGCCCTGCACAGTGAGTCCGAGGCGGCCGGTGCTGGTCGGGATGAGCGCGGGGTTTACGTCGTCGAACAACCGATCCTTGAACCAACCGAAGCGGACTTCGTTCACGATGGAGTTGGTGGGGATGGCGGTCCAACTGGCGCGGCCGTAGCGGGTGCGGACGGTGGAGTTAGCGTTGTTACCGATGCCGTTGCCGTTCGTGAGAACGGCTTGAGTCTGGATGCCGTTGGGGGAGACCCAGCGGAGGTAGTTGCCGGAGAAGCTGAAGCTGTGGCGGTCACTGGGGCGCCAGTCGATTTTGGCGAAGCCGAGTTCGGAGTCGGCGGTGCGCTCGAGGGTCTGGAACTGACGGGCGAAGATGGAACGAGCCGAGGTGCAGGCGGCGGCCGGGGCGGTGCAAGCGCCGATGAAATTGCCCGAGCCGTCGAACAACTGGGGGTTGATGAGCCGGTTGATGAGGGGGAAGTTGCGGCGGGTGAGTTCGACGTTGGTGAAGTAGAAGAGCTTATCTTTCTTGATCGCGCCGCCGACGGAGTCGCCGAATTGCGGGCGTTTTTCGTCGGGGTTGATGTTGGCGTAGCGGTCTCGGGCGTTGAAGTCCTGGTTGCGGAAGAACCAGTAGGCGGTGCCGTGGACGTCATTGCCACCGGAGCGGGTGACGGTGTTGATGACGCCGCCGTTGGCGCGGCCGAACTCGGCGGAGTAGCCGTTCGAGAGCACCTGGAACTCCTGGACGGCGTCCTGGGAGATCTGGGAGCTGATGCGGGTGCGGCCGGCGTTTTCGTTGTAGAACTGATTGGTCGTATCGTTGCCATCGGTGAGGAAGGCGTTGCCGCCGGCGATGCCGCGGAAGCTGATCAGGCCGAAGGATCCATCGGCGACGACGGCGGGCGTCAGGAGGGCGAAGGCGTCGACGCGGCGGCCGTTGATGGG
>JAPKZA010000329.1:11380-16133 GCA_026394015.1 Acidobacteriota bacterium | reverse complement strand
GTCGGACATTTTCAGCCCGCCGCCCTCGACGATCGACTTCACATTTTCGAGACATTGCCGCGTTTGGCCTTCAAACGTCGCCGGCATCTGGTTCCCAGCGTCGCGAGCCCCTTGGCCGCTCACGTAGAGCACCCCATTCGCCATCACCCCCGGGGTATAGGGTCCGACCGGTTTGGGACCGACCTTCGGAAAGATGGCCGCCTTTTCGGCGGCCATCATCGTGAAAGCAACGAGCAGAGCAGCAAAGAGGCGCATAGGACCTATTTTACGTCGAGCAGATCTTTTTCTTTAGACTTGGAGATGACGTCGAGCTTGGCGATCGAGCCATCGGTCAACTTCTGAATGTCTTCGAGCGAGCGGCGCTCATCATCCTCACTGATCGCTTTGTCCTTCACCAGTTTCTTGACCGAGTCATTCGCGTCGCGCCGCACGTTGCGGATGGCGACCCGGTGATCTTCGGCCAAGCCGAACAGCTTCTTCACCAGTTCCTTGCGCCGCTCCTGGGTCAGAGCCGGGATCGGGAGCCGGATCAGGTTCCCATCGTTGGACGGATTCAAGCCGAGATCCGACTGCTGAATCGCTTTCTCGATGGCCTTGATCTGCGATCGATCAAACGGCTGCACCGTGATCATCGCGGGCTCGGGGACGTGCAGGGTCGCCACATGGGAGAGGGGCGACATCATCCCGTAGGACTCCACCTGGATCGAATCCAGCAGGTGGATCGACGCTCGTCCGGTGCGGATCGAGGCCGCGTCGGACTGCATGTCCGCCAGTACCTTTTCCATGCGCTGCTTAGCGTGCGCTTCTACTTCTTTGGCGGTCGTGAAAGGTTGCGACATAAGAAGAAATCCTTCAACAAATCAAAGTGCCGACGGGTTCGCCCATCGCTATACGCATTATATTGCCAGCCGTCCGGAGGTTGAAGACCCGAATCGGCAATTTGTTCTCTCGACACATGGCGACGGCGGAGGCGTCCATCACCGCCAGCGAGTTCGCCAGCACTTCGTGATAGGTTACCGTTTCAAACATTACCGCATCCGCGTGCTTCCGTGGATCCTTATTGTAGACCCCGTCGACGCCGGTCGCTTTGGCGACAACTTCGGCGTGAATTTCCAGAGCCCGCAGCGTGGCTCCGGTATCGGTCGAGAAGTACGGGTTGGAGGTCCCAGCGGCGAAGATCACGATCCGCCCTTTTTCCAGGTGGCGAATCGCTCGGCGCCGGATGTAGGGTTCGGCGACCGAAGGAATCGTGATGGCGGTCATCACCCGGGTGGGGATGCCTTGCCGTTCGAGGGCGTCCTGAAGAGCCAGGGAGTTGATCACCGTCGCCAGCATACCCATGTGATCCGCGGTGACCCGATCCATCTTCTTGGCCGCCGCTTGCACCCCTCGGAAGAAGTTACCCCCACCGACCACGAGCCCCACTTGTACACCTGTCTGGGCCACTTCGGCAACTTCGCGGGCCATCGAATGAAGGCTGTCTTGATCGATGCCAAATCCGCCCTCTCCGGCGAGCACTTCGCCGGAGAGCTTCAGCAGAATCCGCTGGTAACGTTGTCTGGGAGCGGAACTCTCCACGGTTCGTTATTCCGCTTCGGGGGCGTCCGGACCGGCGGTTTCACCCACCTTGAACCGGATGAACTTGGCGAGGGCAAGGGTGAGACCAAGCTTTTTGTTGGTTTGGTCGATCAACTGCCCCACGGTCAGGGAGTTTTCCTTAATAAACGGCTGTTCGAGGAGGCAAACCTCTTCGTAGTACTTAGACATGCGTCCTTCGAGCATCTTCTCGACGATGGCGGGGGGCTTGCCCTCGCGGAGAGCGCGCTCGCGCTGGATCTCTTTTTCTTTCTCGAGCACTTCGGTCGTGACTTCGGTGCGGGAGATGAACGTCGGATCGGCAGCGGCTACCTGCATCGCGATGTCGCGGACCAGTTCCTGAATCTCGTCGCTCGAAGCGGCCAGACCAGTACCCTGAATCAACACACCGAGCTGCGCACCGGGGTGAATGTAGGCCCCGAGAACGCCGCCGGACAACTTCTCGACACGGGCGAGCTTCATGTTCTCGCCGATCTTGGCAACTTTGGCGGTGATCAGGTCAGCGATCGTGATCGACGGGTCCTTGGCGTAGGCTTCGGTGAGCAGGTCGGCCGGGGCGTTGACGTTAGCCGAGGCGAGAGCCTGTTCGGCGAGGTCAGCGACCAGGCTTTGGAAGTCATCCGTCCGGGCCACGAAGTCAGACTCGCAGTTGAATTCGACGATGACGCCAGAGGTCTTGTCATCGGACAATTTGATGACAACGGTCCCCTGTTTGGCGGAGCGGCCGGTCTTCTTTGCGGCGGAGGCGATGCCCCGTTTCCGAAGCTCTTCAATGCCTTTCTCGATATCGCCACCGGCCGCTTCAAGGGCCTTTTTGCATTCCATCATGCCCGCGCCGGTACGGTCGCGCAGCGCTTTCACCATTTGTGCGGTGATGTCAGCCATAAAACCTCGATAAATTGTGGTTGGGGAGGTAGGGACGGCGCCGGGGACCCGGCGCCGTGGAGCAACTAAATTGGAGACTTAGTCTTCTTGAACCAGCGTCTTGCTGCCGCGCGGCATGATGAGGGCGAGATCTTCTTCGGCAGTTTCCGAATTCGTCTCCGACATCAACTGAGCCGAAAATTGCGGGTCGAGGTACTTCTCGGGGTCGAGCACTTCGTCATCGGCACTGTTGCTTACGCCGAGTTCCGATTCCGACACCTGTTGCCGACCTTCCAGGCAGGCTTCCGCGATTTTGTTGGTGAACAAGCGAATGGCGCGCAGAGCGTCATCGTTGCCCGGGATTACGTAGTCGACCTGATCGGGGTCGCAGTTGGTGTCCACAACGGCGACGACCGGGATGCCCAGACGGCGCGCTTCCATAACCGCGATCGCTTCCTTATTCGAATCGACAACGAAGAGGACGTCGGGGAGACGGCCCATATCGCGGATACCGGACAAGTTGGCGCTGCGGTGCTCCCGCTCGCGCTCGAGCTGGATGATTTCTTTCTTGGTCCGGCCCCCGTAGTTGCCGGTTTCGGCGAGTTCTTCGAGCATCTTGAGGCGCTCGATCGATTTTTTCACCGTGGTGTAGTTGGTGAGAAGACCGCCCAGCCAGCGGTTGTTGATGTAGAACATCTGACAACGGGTAGCTTCTTCGGCGATCGCTTCCTGCGCTTGGCGCTTGGTGCCAACGAAAAGTACGTTCTTACCCTGTGATGCCATGTCGCCCACGTAGGCCATAGCGTCTTTGAATAGTTTCAGGGTCTTTTGCAGATCGACAATGTAAATGCCATTTCGTTCGCCAAAGATGTATTCTTTCATCTTTGGATTCCAGCGCTTGGTCTGGTGCCCGAAGTGAACGCCTGCTTCGAGCAATTCTTTCATTGAGATAGACGGCAAGATAACTCCTTAGTTGGGGATGGAACACACGAACCGGCAGGACTTTCCGAGCGGTATTTGTCCTGCCGGCAAGAGATGTGTGGAATCCGGGTTGACGGTTTAGCGCTTCGAGAACTGGAAGCGCTTGCGGGCGCCCTTCTGACCGTACTTTTTCCGCTCGCGAGAGCGGGGGTCGCGGGTCAGATAGCCCATTCCCTTAAGCTTGCTGCGGAGTTCGATATTGAACTCACACAAGGCCCGAGCGATACCGAGACGGACGGCGCCAGCCTGTCCGTTGATTCCGCCACCATCGGCGAGAATCAGCACGTCGAACTTGTCGGATGTTTCGGTAGCCAACAGCGACTGTTTGGCGGCCGAACGGGCCGAGTCACTGGTGAAATACTGATCGCACGGTTTCCCGTTGACGACAATATTGCCACTACCATTGCGCAAAAACACACGGGCCACGGCGGTCTTACGCCGACCGGTGCCGAGCCACTGAGTTAGAACAGCCACTTCGGATTCCTCACTTTAATCATTACCGGAGAATTGCTTCGAGAGCCACGGGTTGCTGAGCCTGATGCGGATGAGTATCACCCGCATAAACCTTCAGCTTGGTGGCCATATGCTTTCCGAGCTTACTCTTCGGGAGCATGCCTTTAACGGCCTCTTCCACCATTTTCATCGGACGGGTTGCCCGCATTTTCTTGGCGCTGATTTCAGTCAGACCGCCCGGATAGCCGGAGTGATAGCGATACAGCTTTTGCTCTTCCTTCTTACCGGTCAGGCGAACTTTCTCAGCGTTGACGATGACGACATGGTCGCCCATATCGATATACGGCGTGTAGATGGCCTTGTGCTTGCCCATCAAAATATGTGCCGCCTGCGAAGCGATGCGACCGAGCGCGGCGCCCGAGGCGTCAATAACATGCCAATTTCTCTGGATATCTTTGCCAGAGGGAACTACGGTATTCATAGACAGACGATCTCCCTGCGATCCTTCCAACCATCCAAGATAGCGCAAATATTCCTATTTCGTCAAATCGGCGGGTTCGAATTGGTGCGTTAGAGATCCGAAAACGGACCGCCCGAGTGGATAACTTGCTTTTTTTCAAACACTTCCTGGGTTCATGGCACATTTTTTGCTCATGGGGCGGCGAACGAAACACCGGCGGCCATGAACCAGGTACGGTTTTTTGTGCCAGACCGAAGGAAGGGGATCGGAGGGTGGTTTTCGCCAAGTGTAGCGAAACGAAGGAAACAGGAATCGCAACGCTCGGGAAATCCCGAGTTTGGACTTGCCGCGCGGCACTAGCGTGGGCGGGAACTGGTCGGGCGGTTAGGGAGCCTTCTC
>JAPKZA010000329.1:0-11362 GCA_026394015.1 Acidobacteriota bacterium | reverse complement strand
GGTCTGGGCCACCTCGGTGCCGTCGGTCGAAACGAGAAAGAAGCGCTTCCCCTCTCTTGAAATCGTGCCGGCCGTAGCGCTGGAAGTCGGCGAAGTCGAAATGACAAATTGATTTCGCTCCGGTCCAAATTGAGGCGGCCCAGCGGCCGATTCCGAGACCCTCCGGCAGGTCAATATGGATCTCGGCGGTGTCGCGGAGCAAAGCCCCTTCCCATCGGGTGTCGCCAAGAGATGGCCGTGTTTTGCCAACAGCGAAGGGATCTCCGGTTTGCCGCCTAGCGGGATCGGCCAGCGAAGGAGAAAAGCAGAACCTGGACGCAGCCGGTTTTGGACGTTGTGCCAGGGACGCTTAAGAAGGAAAAGCAGCCGTGAGCCCGGTTGAAACTCGGGCGTCGCCGGAATCAGGCACTGCGCCGCGGTGCCGACAGGTGCCTGCACGTCAAAGGTATAAATCTGGCAGTAAACCAAATAGCGACCGTCTGGCGTGACCGCCTGGAGACTCGAGGCGATTCCCCCCGGAAACTTACCGATCACTTCTTGCTCCCCTGGACGTTCTAAGGGTTGCCGCACACTCCGCTGCTCTTCGCTCCCTTCCACCCAAATCATGCACTCCACGCGTGCCGGTCGGCTGGAGCTGGGTGAGAGCTTTGGTGGGTGTGGCCTCGGCGAGCCCGCCAATATTGGGGTAAACCGGTGATAGGCCGTGCGGGTGTTGCTTAGGCGCGGCCTGGAAAGAAGCCACCCAATTGGTGAAGACGGATTTGGACGAAGTGAGCGCGGAGGCCGCAGAACAGCCTCGCGGCGAACCATCGCGGGAACCCAATAAAATCAGTGCCGCGACAAAACATAGTTTCACGGGCAGGAATCTGACCGCATACGGCGGACTGCTGCCGGTGGCGGCGATGCTGGAGAAACCGGAGTTTCGCGAACTGGTCGGCGCGTCCGTCAATCTGGAGCTCGAACGGATGCCCAGGGCAATGAAGTCCAGCGACTTTCTGCTCGCCATGATCCTGGCGGTGTATGTTGGCTTCTCGCGGTTGAACCATCTGCCGTATCTGGAGCCGGAGCCGATGTTACTGGGGATCCTGCGTGTCGCGCGTTTGCCGATGCAGAGCACGTTCTGGCGTTTCTTGCCTTCATTACATTTGAGCGTGGAACGGCAGTTGGGAAGTCTGAACGCACGCTTGCGGGAGAGGGTCTGGGCGGCGGCCAATGTGCGGCTAAAGGAAGTAACTCTGGATACCGACACCACGGTGCACACGCTGTACGGAGACCAGATGGGCGGCAGGGTGAGTTACAACCGCAAGAACAAAGGCAAACCCAGCTATCAGCCAATGTTAGCCTTCATCGCCGAGACGCGCGAGTTCGCCGGAGGCCGCTTGCACAACGGCGGCAAGCCCAGCGGGGAATCGATCGCCCGCCATCTGGCCAGGGTGATCGAGACTTTGCCCAAGACCGTCGAGACACTCCGGGCCAGAGCCGACGCGGGATTCTACTGTTGGGACGCGGTGAAAGCCTACACGGAATTGCAGTGCGATCTTGTCATCGTGGCTCGGAAGACGGACCGGTTGTTGGGTGAATTGCTGGCGGCGGAATGGCGGAGTTCGTCCCGGACCGACGCGGACTTTGCATGCCAATTCAGCGATCAACCGGAGGGTTGGGAACGGGAATACCGTTTTGTGGGCCTGCGCTATGACGAGCCGGAACCAGACGCGAACAACCCGGATCAGATCGGACTCTTCGATGGCTTGGCTTGGCGCTACCGCGTGTTTGTGACCAATATCGGCAGCGAGAAATGGAGTCCAGCCGAGGTGGTGGCGTTCTATAACAAGCGCGCTGCGGTCGAGAATTTGATCAACTGAGCATGATCGCCTACAACCTGAATTGTTGGCCGGAGCTGTTCGGGCTCGAGGAGTCGCTCACGGTGCCGGAGTTGAGGCACCGGACCGTTGCGACGGCGCGTTTGCGCTTGCTGTATCTGGCCGCCAAGATCACGCGCCATGGAGGGCAGACGGAGATTCACTTCGGATCCCAATCCAGTTGATGGCTCGGCTGCGGTCCATCGAACGAAAGATGGATGGCTTCCTACCGGTTGTGAACACCCCGCTTCGCGCATAGAACTTTATGCACAGCGCGCCCGCCCGGTGCCAAACAGGGCCGAAAGGAGGGCTATCGAAGCTCGAAACGCTTCAGCAAATACCGACTACCACTCGCCCACGCGCTACTTCTGGTGCGCGGGATGCGATAGCTTTGCTTGCTGTGCATGATTGAGGTATCACGCTTCGAAATTTGCCCGATGGACTACCGGAATTGTCAAACTGCGCATGTCACCCCGGCAGAGCCGATAGCCTCCTTGGTCAGGTTAGAGCGAAAGCCGACTTCCGCTTAGTGTCTTCGCGACTCGCGCCCGCTTTGGCGCAAGGTTGGTCTCGTTCAAGATGGCTAGCCCTTGCATTAGATGAGTTAGCGACAAACCCGTTATACTGCGCAGACATGGACATCGCGTTTGGTGACCGCGCCAAGTTCGGTTGCAACCCAATAGCTTCGGAATGGTTTCTAACGGCATTGGTTATCGTGGTCGTTATTGTTACCTCGATGGTAATCATGCTCTCCGGCACGTCGCCGGAGTTGAGTTGGGACGAGGCCGATTACGCCGCAAACACGGCGCGGCCGTGGGGCGTACTTTGGAGCACCTCCGACGACGGACGGCATGACCATGGCCCGATGGGGATCTATCTGGCCAAACTCGGGCAAACCGTCTTGTCGCCCGGTTGGGCTCCGCTCGAAGTTCGCCTCCCATTCTTCGGGACGCTCGTGGCGTCTCTCGCGGTTGGTTCTCTGTATGGGACGCTCCGGCACCTTTTCGGAACGTCGCGGGGAGCCGCGTTGGTCGGATCCAGTATGTTGTTATTCAGTGCGATCCGCGTCAAAGAAACAAACATCATCGGGCCTCACCATTTGATGTTGGCCTGTCTGCTCGCAATCGTTGCGTTGGGATATCATTGGCGCGACAGACCTACGCTGAGGGCGGGGGTCGGCCTTGGTGCCGTAATGGGTTTTGGCGCGCTTTCGATGACCTAGATGACCTACGTGATACCCGCCGCGCTCTGTTGGGTGATGGCCGTCAGCCTGTCTGGAAGCGGATGGCTCGCTTGGGACCGAAGACACTTCAAGATTTCCTGGACGTTACCAGTCCTCGTCGCGACGGGTGCCTCCGTGCTGATGCTTTTTTGGCCCCCGGGAGTCCGTCACATTATGGTCATCAAGGATTTTCTCGCGTATCTGCACTATCCGAGTCATACGACCCTTTTGGGAGACGCCATCTTCGAGGTTGCGCCCCGTTCGGCGGTTATCTCCTGGTTGGCGAATCTGGATTCACCGATCCTCGCGGTGTCGAGTTTGATCATTCTAGCTGCTGTGTGGAAAGGTTATCTCAGCGGGCGTGTGACGTCAACTCACATCTACCTAACCGTCTTTCTGGTGTTCTTCCTCGTTACCGCGTTGGCGGCGCATCTTGCGGGGGCACGGAATCTTCTCCAGTGCGTCGGGGTGATGTGCCTGGCAAGTGGCGCGCTGTTCGATGAAGCCCTCGGAGACAACCCCAAACTTATCCGGATCGGTTCGGTCGCGATTGCTCTTCTGGCGGCGCTGAACCTGATATGGCTGTCTTCCAGTTCGAGTTATCGACCGTACTTCGCCGCTGGCGGATACCGGTCTCTTTTGCAGGAAGACGGGGGACGTATCCACGAAAGTGCCAAAGCGATCGTGTACGGCTTACCAATCCTAAACTTCTACGCTCACCAAAGCGGCACCCCGATCGGGTGGGACGCTCGGGAAATGCCCTGGACGACGAGGGCTAACGCTCCGCTTCCGGCTGATGTCAAGTACGTCCTGATTCCTGAATTCGTGTTTAAGAACATGCCGCCCGAGCAGCCGATGCGTCGGGTTGTTGCCCAACACTGGAAGGTTGTGTGGTCGAACAAGACCCACGACGCCTGGGAACTCGGGCTTTACGAAAAGCCGCAGCCAATGCCTTGATGGCTCCGATGGCGTGGTCGAACACCGGGTAGCCGAGAGTCCAGCATCGCATCGTCTCAGCTGATCCGCCAATTCGGACCGAGCGCGCCGCGACGTGCGAGGCGGTGAGATTATTGCAGCGACGGCACGTCGTTATCTTCTTGCCGCCAAGTGCCGAAGAAATGATTGGCTCGATGATAAGGCCGTTTCCGCCGGGATCTCCAATATAGAAGCAACTCGAATGAGCCCGGTGGGGGTAACCCCTGCCGTAAGACGCGATTCTACACGAAGCCGACTATCCGGCCGGCATGAATCAATAGACAGTAAGAGTTAGGCCAGCAGACAGGCGATAGCTGGGGAAACATAGTAGGCCAGCAGACAGGCGATAGCTGGGGAAACATAGGGGAGCGCTGGTGGAGAACAACTCACCGTGGGATATCCATTCGAAGACTTGTTAAGACAAGATCGATACGCTCACACCGCCCGATGCACCTTCCCGAAGGCCCCTTGACTCTCAGTAACGCGATTGATACGCTTTCAAACAATGTTCGCTAAACACTTAGCTCTCGCATTTTTCTGTGCTTCATTAACATTTGCACAGACTGGCACAATTCAAGGAACCCTCGTCGACCCTTCCGGAGCCGCTATTCGCGGAGCGAAGATCGCCGCCACTGACCAACGTAAGTCCGTAACCGTTCGCGAAGTCGTAACCGCTGATCAAGGCGGCTTCCAACTCGGCAATATTCAACCCGGCCTCTACACCCTGAAGTTCACCGCCGCCGGCTTCAAGACTCTCACCCGCACCGACGTTCAATTGGACCAGAACCAGAATTTGAACTTCGGCAACGTTACCCTCGACGTCGGCGCTACCACGGACTCGATCACCGTAGAAGCCGAAGTTCCACTCGTCGAAACCTCCACGGCCAACAAGAGCTTCACCATCACTTCAAAGCAGGTGACCGACCTGTCGCTCAACGGCCGCGACTTTCAGTCGCTGATGCGGACGCTGCCCGGGGTCGTCTCCAATGACCGCACCGACTTCCGCCTCGCCTTCAACAACACCGACGCCTTCAACGTGAACGGCCTGCGGGGTTCGAACAACAACGTTTTTCTCGACGGAGCCATCAACACCGACGTCGGGGCCAACGACGGGCAATATACGCAAGTCTCGCTCGACGCCGTCGGCGAGTTCAAGGTGCAGACCTCTACCTTTAACGCTGAGTACGGACGCAACCCCGGCATTATGATTTCGGTAAATACGAAGTCCGGCGGCAAGAATTTCCACGGCACCATGTATGAGTTCCTTCGGAACAACGCACTGGACGCACGCCAACCGTTTGATCGCTCCGGTACCACGCAGAAGCTTCGCTTCAACCAATTCGGCGCGAACATCGGCGGCCCGTTGATGATCCCGAAAATTTCGAGTCGGAAAGACCCGAAGCTCTTCTTTTTCTTTAACTATGAAAAGACATTGGCCACCCGCCCCTCGGGTGGCACCTTCGTCGATCTTCCCCATCCGGATATCCTTAATGGCGACTTGTCCCGCTTGTACCGAGCTGGCAATATTCTGACGGCGCAAGGGGTCGACACGGGCTATCGGATCGGCCAGGTTTTCCAACCTGGCAGTCTGGTGAGAGAAGCCGGCGGCCGTATCATCGGCGGTACCCCCTACCCTGGCAACATCATCCCGCGCACGCAGTGGAGCAACAACTCTGCCGCGTTCTTGAAGGTGATCGGCGGCGCGCAGTACGCTGGCACCATCCCCACGCCGAACGTTCCGGAAACGGTTCGCTCGTTCTTCCAGGACACCTACCAGTTCAACAAAGAAGCAAAGGTGCTCCGGCTCGACTACACGATCTCGGACCGGGCGAATTTCTTCTTCCGCTGGGCGGACGATGCCAACCACGAGTCCCAGGGACTTGGCATTTTCGCTTCGACGCCATACCCGGTATTCCCCCAGTTCCGGCGCAAACCCGGTAGTTCTTGGAGCTACAACCTCGTCAACGTCATTTCTCCTAGCACGACGAACGAGTTCATATTCAGCTACAACCGGCTGACCCAGCTCGTCGACGTCAAAGAAGACGCCAACAAAGCGCTGTACGACCGCACGTCGCTCGGGTTCACGTTCCCCGAGTTCTTCCCGAACTCGAACTTGCGCAACCGCTTCCCCCGCTTCAATTGCGGCGTTGGCAGTTGCAACTACACCGGCTATCCGGCTGGGTGGCTCAGCGAAGCCAAACAGTTCACCTGGACCGACAATCTGACCAAGAACGTGGGCAAGCACACGCTGAAGTTTGGTGCTTTCTTCAACATGAACTTGAACGGCCAACAGCCGGGTTGGACCGACGTGATGAACTTCAACTTTGGCGACTCGGCCGACAACCCGCTGTCGACCGGCAACACATTTGCCAACATGCTGGTCGGCAACTACACCTCGGTGAGCCAGACCAACGGCCGTTTCTACGGTTCGTTCCGTTTCTTCGGTGCGGAAGCGTACGCGCAGGATTCGTGGCGCGTGAACAAGAAGCTGACGATCGAAGCCGGCCTTCGGTGGGCCTATATGGGCCCGACTTACACGTATGGCCAGTTCCTGCAGAACTACTTCGATCCGCGCGAGTACAAACCGGCCAATGCGGCACGGGTGGATCTGAACCCGGGCCTGACCCTCGGGACATTAGTCCCGGGCGTGGGCAGCCCGTTCAACGGCATGGTTGAAGAGGGCAAGGGCAGCCTTCCGTTGGGCGGCGTCAAGCACCGGTTCAACAACCTCGGTCCGCGATTCGGCTTTGCGTACGATCCGTTCGGGAACGGCAAGACCTCGATTCGTGGCGGCTTTGGGATGTTCTACGAGCGCATTCGCCAGAACGCCAACAACTTCGACGGTCTCGGCAACCCGCCGCTGACGTTCCAACCTACCGTCTACGCCGGACGCGTTGACGCACTGAACACGAACCTGATTGCTGGCGGTCGTCGCGCCCCGGTGAGCATCGTGGCGATCGATGCCGAAGGGCAGATCCCGACGGTTTACTCCTGGAGCTTCGGCGTCCAGCGGGAACTGGGGGCTCGGACCTCGATCGACGTCAGCTATATCGGCAACCGCGGCCGCTTCCTGCAGTATCGTCGTGATCTGAATCAACTCCCGCTCGGTGCCACGCTGCAGCCGGGAGTCCTCTCGGGCGTCAACGGTGTTTCGAATGCGCTGCGCCCCTACCAGGGCTACACGAACGTGAACTTCACCGAATTCGGTTCGACGTCCAATTACAACGGCCTGCAAGCCCGCGTGACGCGGCGATTCGCGAAGAGCTTTACGGGCAACTTCAATTACACCTGGGCGAAGGCACAAGGTGTGAACGAAGGCGACACGAACGCGCTGGCCTACACCTTTGACCGAAAGCGTGAATACGGCTTGTTGAACTTTGACCGCAAGCAGATCGTGACGATGGACTTCATCTACGAACTGCCGAAGATGGCCAACGGCAATGCGTTCGTCAAGGCCGTAACCAACGGCTGGCAGGTGAACGGTATTGTCCGCTACTGGGGCGGCACTCCGCTGACGATTACCTCGAACGGCAACCCCGGCACCCTGGGTGGCGGCCCCCGCGCCAACTACATTGGCGGGACCGACATCAAGAACCCCAACCCGAGCGAACTGGATTACTTCAACGTATTCGCGTTTGCCCGTCCGTTGGAGGGAACACTGGGCAACACCGGCGAAGGGATTATCCGCGGCCCTGGCATTAAGCAGTGGGACGTTTCGATGATCAAGACGACGACGTTCTTTGAACGGATCAACGTCCAGCTTCGCTTTGAAACCTTCAACACCTTCAACCAAGTGCAATGGGCTGGCATCAACACCGGCTTGAACGTACCGAACCCGAACACCGCGCCGACCGCCGCCACCCGTGGCACGTTCGGCCAAGTAAACTCCACGCGTGATCCCCGCACACTCCAACTGGGGATCAAGGTCCTGTTCTAACCCCAGAACATGGTCCTCGTAACTTGTCTGGCCCTGCTCTTGTGGCAGGGCCAGACAACCCCTCAAGTTTTCGCTGACGCCGCTCAGGCTCTTCAGGCCAATCGACTGCCCGAGGCGGAGGCTGGTTTTCGCGAAGTCCTCCGCCGCGAACCCAATAACCTGGGAGCGCTAGGGAACCTCGGCGTGCTTTACTCCCGCCAAAACAGACCGGCCTTGGCGATCGATACCTATCAGCGTGCCCTGCGCCTGGTCCCGAACGAACCCGGCTTACTCCTCAACCTTGGCTTGGCTCATCTGAAGCTCGACGACTACACGAGCGCCAAGCCGCTGTTTGCCCGGCTCTCGACGCCGCAAGCGCGCGAACTCCACGCGATTTGCCAACTGCAGACCGGAGAGGTGGCGGCGGCCACGGCGGCGCTCGAACAGTTGGCACCGACTCCGGCGGTCTATCATTTTCTCTCGCTCGCGTATGTGAAACAGAAAGATATGCCACGCGCCGAGGCGACGCTGGCCAAGCTTTATGCGGTGTTGCCGGCGGCCCAGGCGCATTATTTGGAAGGTCGCGTCTGGTACGACGCGGCGCTGTTCGATAAGGCGCTGGCGAGCTTTGTGCAGTCCGGGAATCAGCTCGAAACCGGCAAGACCCTGATCAGCCTGCGCCGATCCGCGGAAGCGGCGGCCGCCCTGCGGCGGGCATTGGCGGAAAACCCCAACGACGTGGAGGCGCAGTATTTTCTTGGTGCTTTGCTCGTGCAGGAGAACGACCCCAAACCGGCGATTCCCCTGCTGACGAACGTAACGACGGCACGGCCGGACCTCTGGGGAACCCACTATTATCTGGGCAAGGCCCAACTCCTGCTCGGCAACGCCAAGGCGGCGCTGCCGTTGCTCGAAACGGCGGCCAAGCGGGCACCGGAGGAAGCGCCGGTGCACTATCAGTTGGGCCGGGCCTTCCAGGCGCTTGGTCGACCGGCTGATGCAAAGCTGGCATTCGCGAAAGTTGCCAAGCTACAGCGGCAAGCCAACAACGAATCGATCATGATGAAGTAAGCCTGTGCCCTATTCCCGCCGCGACCTTCTAGCTCTTTTTTTTCAAGGTGTAGCCTCGCGCGGGGTGAAGCCGCAGCCGAAAGGCAAGCCGTCCGGGCTGCCTTTTAAGAGCCGGTTCACCGACGTCGCCGCCGCGGCCGGACTGACCGCCCCGGTGATTTACGGCGGGGTGGATCGCAAGGATTACCTGCTCGAAACGACCGGATCCGGAGTTGCCTTCCTCGACTACGACAACGACGGCTGGCTCGACCTATTCATCCCGTCCGGGGCTCGCTTCGGAACGAACCCACCGGAGGCGATCAATCGGCTGTACAAGAACAACCGGGATGGGACGTTTACAGACGTGACGATGAAGGCTGGGCTTGCGCGGCAGGGTTGGGCTTGCGGGGTGGCCGTCGCCGACTATAACAACGACGGGTTCGAGGATATTTTCGTGTCGTATTGGGGCCAGAACGTGCTTTACCGCAACAACGGCGACGGCACGTTTACGGATGTGACGAAGGAGGCGGGGCTCGTGCTGCCCGGGCGCCATTGGACGACGGGTTGCACGTTTGTGGATACGAACCGCGACGGGCATTTGGACCTTTTCCTGTCTACTTACGTCGATTTCGATCCGGCGCGGATCCCAAAACCGGGGCAGAACCCGAACTGTAACTGGAAAGGGATCCCCGTGAACTGCGGGCCGCGGGGATTGACCCAAGGGCGCTTTTTCCTATTCCGGAACAATGGAAAGGGGGTCTATTCCGACGTGACCAAGGCGGCTGGTTTGGGCGAGGCCCGGGCGTACGGCCTGACCGCGATTGCGGCGGACTTCGACGAAGACGGCTGGCCGGACCTTTACGCGGCGTGCGATTCGGTTTCGAGCGTGTACTTCCGCAACAAGCGCGACGGGACGTTTGAAGAGGAGGCACTACCCCGAGGGGTGGCCGTGAATGAGGACGGGATGGAGCAGGCGGGGATGGGCTTAGGCGTGGGCGACTACAACCTGGACGGCCATCTAGATCTGTTCAAAACGCACTTTTCGGACGATACGCATATTCTGTATCGGAACGACGGACAGGGGAACTTTACCGACACGACGAAGGTTTCGGGATTGGGCGTGGAGACGCGGTACGTCGGCTGGGGGGCGGGGATTGTCGACCTGGATAACGACGGACGGCCGGATCTGTTTGTCGCTTCCGGGGCGGTGTATCCGGAGATTGAAGCCAAGCTGCCGAGCTATCCGTTTAAAAATCCGCGGATCATTTTTCGGGCGCTGCCGAATGGGAGTTTCGAAGAGTTGATTGACGAGGCGGGGCCGGGGATCGCGGCGGCGCATTCGAGCCGGGGATGTGCGTTTGGCGACTTCGACAACGATGGCGACGTGGACATTTTGATTATGAATATGAACGAGCCGGTGTCGCTGCTGCGGAACGATGGGGACCCGGCGGCGAACTGGTTGAAGGTTTTGCTGACAGGGACGAAGTCGAACCGATCGGCGATTGGGGCGCAGGTGAGGGTTCGGTATGGCGGGCGGGTACAGGTGCAGGAGGTGCTGAGCCAGTCGAGCTATTTGTCAGTAAACGATCGGCGGCTGCATTTCGGTCTGGGGGCGGTGAAGACGGCCGACGTGGAGATTCGGTGGCCGAGCGGGGCACGGCAGACGTTGGCGAAGGTGGAGGCGAATCATTTGCTGCTCGTGAATGAGACGGGGGGGATTACGGGACGGCTGCGGCCGCCGTTTGTCCGTTAGAATAGGTGAGGTGAGTTTGCGGAATCCAGTTTTTCGGCGCGGCACCTCAGGGCGGCAGAAAATCGCGGCGCCGGGTGATCGTTTGGGGTCGACTTCCACGCCTATCTAAGTGGAGATGAACAATGCTGATGAGGAGACCATGAGTTGGACTTGGATTGCCACAGCGGCGCCAATCGTGGGCCTTCTCGCGTTAATCGCCGTGTCGAGCGCGACGCCGCAAGGATCGGACATGGCCAGCGGCATAGGCGGGTTGTTCCGGGGAGCCTTGGCAATGGCCGCGATCTGCGCGATTGGCGAGGGCGCTGCTGTGGCGGCAATTGTCCGGGGTGAGCAGCCGACGTGGCTGGGTATCGCGATGGCGGTGTTGAACCTGATCTCGCTGCTTCCGGGTGTCTGGGTGCTTATCCGAATGGACTGGGACTAAACAATGAATCCTGATTTCTTTTTACGCGGGGCGGCTGGACTAGCGCTGGCCACAGTGTTGGCACTAGCAGGCTGCCGTCACAAACCGACTCCTGATGAACTTATGGAACGCTTTGTAAACGAAAAGGAAGCCAACCCTTATTGCAAAATCTACCGAGACAAGG
>JAPKZA010000471.1:13332-14363 GCA_026394015.1 Acidobacteriota bacterium | reverse complement strand
TGTGTAAATCACACTAGGAATGGTATCATGATTAACAGTTGTCTTACCGCCCGCAATATTTTCAGCAGCAGCAACACATACCCAAACACTCCCGCCACCGCCACCGACAGCACCATCCCCCACGGCGCCTTCACCCGCGGATTCTCCGTCTCCTCCGCCATATGCGCCGACGCATCGAACCCAGTAAATGTCCAATGCGCCTGCAAAAGCCCCAACAAAAACACCCACGCATAAGGCGTCCCCGTCGACCGCTCCCAAAGATAGGAGACCGGGCGCAACGGCGCTCCCCACCACAACGCCCCCAAAATTAACAAAACTCCCGCAATATGCACCGCCACACTCGCGTCATTCATCCACGAAACCCACTGCACCCGCAGCAGGTTAAAAAGCGCCTGCCCCACCGTCAGCAACACAAACAGCAAAAATACCCGCTCCCCCGGCCACCCAATTACCGGACCCAAAAACTGCGCACAACTGTAGTTGATCCCCGCCAGCATCCCCATCAATCCCACCAGGTTCATCCACGAGACAAACCACGCCATCCCCGGCGTCCCCAGCGCCGCCGTCCAATGGTACATCGCCCCCGAGGTCGGAAAAGCCGAACACAGCTCCGCCATACTCGCCGCCAACAGCAGCGAAAACAACGTCGCGAGAGGCCATCCCAACGTCATCTCCAGCGGTCCACCCATCTCAAAACCGTACCCGTAAAGCGTCACCGCTCCAGTCAAGATCGAGATGATCGAAAACGAAATGGCGAAATTCGAAAATCCGCCCATGCTCCGCCACAACTCCTGGGCGTAGCCATATTTAGACAGTCCTGCTTCATCGGATCTTGACACGGTCTTGCCATCATCGCGCATTCTCGCCCCCGATGCGTTGCTTTATTAAATGCGAACGAGCTATCATTATCGAGAAATGGATCTGACCAACAAGCTTCCTGTCACTGTCCTTTCCGGCTTCCTCGGAGCCGGAAAGACCACCGTCCTCAACCACGTCCTCAACAACCGCGACGGCCTTCGCGTCGCTGTCAT
>JAPKZA010000471.1:0-13303 GCA_026394015.1 Acidobacteriota bacterium | reverse complement strand
GATCAACGTCGACTCTCGCCTGGTCGCCCAAGGTGCCACTCTCAGCCGTGTCGACGAACAACTCGTCGAAATGTCCAACGGATGCATCTGCTGCACCCTCCGCGACGACCTCCTCAAAGAAGTCCGCCAACTCGCCGAGCAAAACCGCTTCGACTACCTCCTCATCGAATCCACCGGCATTTCCGAGCCCATGCCCGTCGCCGCCACCTTCAGCTTCATCGACGACTCCGGCGCAACTCTATCCGACGTCGCCCGCCTCGACACCATGGTCACCGTCGTCGACGGCGAAAAATTCCTCGAAGACTATTTCTCCCATGAAGACCTGCGCGACCGAGAACTCCAACTCGACCAAGACGACCAGCGCAACATCGCCGACCTGCTCATCGATCAAATCGAATTCGCCAACGTCCTCCTCGTCAATAAGACCGATCGCATGACGCCCCTCGAAGTGGAGCAACTCCAAGCCATCCTCAAATCACTGAACCCCGACGCCACCGTCATCCCCATCGAACGAGGCCGCGTCTCCCCCCGCGCCATCCTGGCCACCGGTGCCTTCAACGAAGAACTAGCTGCCGAATCAGCTGGTTGGCTCAAGGAGCTGCAAGGGGTTTCTCATGCCCCGGAGTCCGAGGAATACGGCATCGCCAGCTTCGTTTACCGAGCCCGACGCCCGTTCCACCCCGAACGGCTCAACGCAGCCCTCGACCAAGGCTGGCAGAAAGTGCTCCGGGCGAAGGGCATGATGTGGCTCGCTTCCAAAAACGACATCATCGGCGTCTACTCCCAGGCCGGAAACTGCGTCGGCGTCGAACCGCTCCACCGCTGGTACGCCGCCAGCCCGAAGGAAGACTGGCCAGAAGACGAGGCAACCCTCAACGCCCTCGGCAAGGATTGGCACCCCGAGTTTGGAGACCGCATGCAGGAAGTCGTCTTCATCGGAGCCGGAATGGACCAGTCCGCTATCGAAGACGCGCTGAATCGTTGCTTGCTCTCCGACCAGGAAATGGTCGATGGTCCGGTCGCTTGGGCCGCTTACCGGGATCCCTTTGGTCGGTGGGAGGAGGAGGAAACATAGGCCGGTTCGAAACCCTTCACCTTCCCACCCCGCCACAGCATCACCGCCGCGGCGATCGCGGAAAGCACTCCGAGACCAAGTAAGCCCTGCCCGCCCCGTTCATACAGTTTGGCCTCTTCTCCCGCCGAAGCCTGCATCGATTCGAACCGCGAAACCGTCGATTGGAGCTCCAAACGCAACCGATGCTGCGTCTGGCTCAACTCGGCGAGCTTGGCCACATTCTCGGCCACCTCCTCGCTACCCCGTAGCGACTGTGACCATTGGATCAGCGTCTCAATCCGCGTCAACCGATCCACCAGCGCCGTTTGCGGGTTCTCCTTCAGAATCCGACGTGTCTTGGCGGCTACCCGGGCCGACAAGGCATCGCGTTCGGCCGGAATTGCGCTTCGACTCCACTGTTCCAGCAGCTCCTGCAACTGGTCCAACTCCTGCAATTCCAACCCCAACTGCTGAAACGCAACCTCCCGCCCATCCGTCGCCCGGTCGAGCCCTGCCGACGCAGCCAACGAAAACACTGAGAGAACGAGGAGTACCTGCGCGATCCGGGAAGCTGACTTGTTTACTGATTTCGACGCCATCTATCTGCCTTATCGGCAGACTCGGACTATTCCTTTACTTCATAACGCCGGATTCTCACCGCTTTACCCGTTTCCGGATCCGCCGTCACAATCGTCGCATGCAACTCAACCATCCCTTTCGCCGCTTCCATCCGCATCGGTAGCGCCGTCTGGAACTTCCGAATGATCGGCCCTTTCTCGACGCCAATCACCCCCGCGTACGACCCCGTCATCCCCACGTCCGTCTGGTACGCCGTTCCCCCCGGCAACACCCGTTCGTCCGCCGTCGGAATGTGCGTGTGCGTCCCCACCACGGCCGTCACCCGCCCGTCGAGATGCCATCCAAACGCCACCTTCTCACTCGTCGCTTCGGCATGAAAATCAATAAACCGAACCTTGATCCGATCCGGAATCTGCGCTAGCAACTCCTCCACTTTCCGAAACGGGTCGTCCAGGGTCGCCATAAACGTCCGGCCCTGCAAGTTCATCACCGCGTATTCCGCCCCGTTCCGCGCCTTGCCCATATACAATCCCGTTCCCGCCAACAGCGGAGAGTAATTGGCCGGACGCAATAACCGCGGTTGCCGCGGCAGATACTCATGAATCTCCGTCTTGTCCCAAACGTGATTCCCCGTCGTCATCACCTCGACGCCCAAAGAGATGAACTCTTCCGCAATTGCCGCCGTCACCCCAAACCCCCCCGCGGAGTTCTCGACGTTGGCGATGATCAGGTCAATCCGCTCCTCCGTCACAATCTGATGAAGCAGGTTGGCGACAATCCGGCGCCCAGGCGAGGCGAAAACATCGCCGATAAAGAGAATATTCATGCAGGCAGAAGTTTGGAGCGCCTCCGGGAATCCATGAAACCTCCGTCATTGACCCGTCTTTTGGAACGGGGGAGCCCTCCGCGTGCCTTCAGGCTTCTCCCTGGAACTTGCGTTCAGGAGCATGCTCACCGGCACATTTGTGCGAGACGAACTCCATGACATTGATTATCGGATCAAATTTAGAAGGCCCCACCTGACCCCCGAAAACACTCCAAAGGTCAGGATAGCACGGCTCTAACTACGCAGCCAGACGACCCGTCTTCTTCCACTCCGCAATCCGACTGAAATGGTACTGGAAGTAGTAGATGTTGAAGAAGAACGTCATCACCGGGCTCAACTTCAAGCCGATGTTCTCCACCGTGTTGTAGTGGCGCTCAATCGACGTCCGCATATTGAAAATACCCAAAATCGCCAGAATGATGCCGCCCAGATAGCAAACCATGCCGAGCAGGCCCGCAATAATCGCCATCGAATCACCCAGAATCGCTCCCAGGAGCGCGGCGGTAATTACGCCTCCAAACAACAAGCCCCACCCACCCAAAATCATCTTCATCGCCTTGCTCTGCGGGTCGATCTTCTTCACAAAGACAAGCTGCGTATAAAACCAATACAGGACGAAAAATCCGCAGAATACGCCGATTAATAGCACCAGCCACCACTGCATCTCAGGAGGACTGGGCCAAGCGCCCGAAGCCGCCGGATTCGGCGCGAAGCCGCCGCCCGCGGGAGGACCTCCAAATCCCTGCGCCGGAGGCGCTCCAAATCCGCCCTGCGCCGGAGGTCCACCAAAGCCCGGAGACGCCGGAGGCCCACCAAACCCACCCTGCGCCGGAGGCGCTCCAAACGGATTCGCCGCCGCCCCGGGAGCAGCAAACGGGTTCGACTGCATCGGCGGCTGTTGCTGCGGAGGCGTCGGCGGGTTCCAAACCGGATTCGCATCCGTCGGCGAAGCAAACGGGTTCGGAGCCTGACTCGGCGCCGCCGGAGGCGGCATAAAAACAGGAGCCGCAGGCGGCATAAAAACAGGAACCGGAGCCGCCGGCGGCGTCGGCGCGGGCGGATTGAAAAACTCCGTCTGGGCAACCCATTGTTCGGAGTCCTCAGCCCGGATCGTATCCTCCGGCCCAATCCGCCCTTCGCTCTGATAGCGCTTCAAGTCATCAAACGAGTAAGGTCCGAAACTCCGGCCTTCTCGCTGCAAGAAATACTTCATATATGCCTCACGCTTGCCGCAAGACTTCTGCGAGTTCTTTTTCGGGGACCGCGCCCTCTTTGATCACACGCCAATAGGGTTCGGTTATATCAATCGTCGTCGGACCCATTCCCGGACAGGTTCCCCCATCCAAAACAAGGTCCAGACGCCCGTCCATCGTACCAAAGACTTCGATGCCGCTCGTACACGTCGGTTGACCGCTTATATTAGCACTCGTAGCGATCAACGGTTGATGCAACTGCTGCAACAACGCCTGCGCCACCTTCGATCGCGAATGCCGCAGACCCAAACGACCCGTATTTCCCGTCGCCCGCAACGGTACTTTCGGCGACGCCGCCACAATCACCGTCAACGGACCCGGCCAAAACATCCGCGCCAAAACCCGGAACCGCGCCGATACCTCGGCACACAACTCCTCCGCCATCGCCACATCGCTGACGAGCAACGGCAAGCTCCGCGCCACCTCCCGCCCCTTCGCCGCAAACACCCGACCCACGGCCTGCAGGCTGAACGGATCCGCCACCAGCGAGTACAACCCGTCGGTGGGTATCGCGACCACCTGCCCGCGCCGAATCGCCGCGGCCGCCTTCGCTATGACTTCCGGGGACGGCTCGGCTTGATCAATTTCGAGTAAGTCAGTAGACACTGGTAGTTAGCGCTTCTCAATCACGGTCGCAACGTCAACGGCCATCTGGTAACGCCCAAACGGAGCGCTCAACTGAATCCCTTCCACCATCCACTGCACCTCCCGCGTCATCTCCTGTGCAATCGCAATGCCCTCTTGCCGCGCCGCCTCGGGGTCCGTCAACCGCTGCATCCGCGCCATGAACGGCTCCGGCACCGGCACCCGCAGCTCGTCCACCATAAACTGCGCGTTCCGGTAACTCGTCAACGGCCATATCCCACAAATCACCGGAATCTTACAATGCTCGGTCCGCTTCAAAAACTCTTCCAGCAACCGGATATCGAACACTGGCTGCGTCACCACATACTCCGCCCCCGCCGCCACCTTGCGCTCAAATCGCCGCACCTCTTCGTCCAGGTTCAACGCCCCGGGGTTCGCGCCCACGCCCAATAACAGCGCTGTCTGCGACCCCATCGCGTTCCCTCCAATATCGAGCCCCGAATTCAACTTCGTCACGATATCGGCCAAACCAATCGCGTCGACGTCAAACACCGCCGTCGCATGTTGATGCGCACCCATCCGCGGCGGATCCCCGGTAATGCAAATCAGATTTCGCACGCCCAGCGCGTGCGCCCCCAGCAGGTCAGACTGCATCCCCAAAATGTTCCGGTCCCGGCAGCAGAAGTGCAGCACGGCTTCAATCCCGGCCTGCTCCTGGAAAATCTTACACGTAATCGCCGCCGATAGCCGGGCGCTCGCCCGCGGCCCGTCCGGCACGTTGATCACGTCGATCCCCGCTTCCTTACACAACTTCGCCCCCGCCACCTCGCGCGACGGATCCACCCCGCGCGGCGGCAGGATCTCGACGAACGTCACAAACTGCTTCGCCGCCAACTTCGCCCCTAACTTACTCTTCTCGCCCACCGGCACGAGCGGCAGCTTCACGACTGGCTTCGATTCGTCCACCGTAATCGCCAGCGTCTTCTGCCCCGGCTGCAAACTCCGCGCCTCGCTCCGGACCAACTTAATATGCTCCGGCGTCGTCCCGCAGCAACCGCCCACAATCTTCACGCCCGCCCACAAAAACCGCCGCGCGTACTGCGACATGTATTCGGGCGAACACAAATAAATCTTCCGCCCCTCTACGTCCGCCGGATGCCCCGCGTTCGGCATCGCCGACACCGGCTTCGCCGTGCACTTCATGATCCGCTCAATCGTTTCCAGCGTCGCCTTCGGCCCCACCGAACAGTTCAGCCCAATCACATCCACCGGCCATTGATCCAGCAGCGCCGTAAAGTCTTCCGTACTCGTCCCGTCCAGCATCGCGCCGTCGTCGTTGATCGTAACCTGCGCCACAATCGCCATCTCCGGCCCGGCCGCCTCGCGCGCCGCGAACACCACCTCGCGCAACTCGTCGATCTGGTAGAACGTTTCCAGCACGATCAAGTCCACGCCCGCCTGCACCAACACCGCCGCTTGCTCGGCGAAAATCGCCCGCATCTCCTCGGCCGTCGTGTGTCCCGCCGCACCCATCCGCAATCCGCTCGGACCTATCGCCCCCGCCACAAACGCCGCCTCGCCCGCCGCTTCCCGCGCCAGTCGAACCCCCGCCTGGTTGATTGCCACCAGCTTGTCGCCCAAGCTAAACGTCGTCAACCGCGCCCGATTCGCCCCAAACGTATTCGCTTCCAGGATCTGCGCCCCGGCCTTCACATAAGCCTCGTGCACCTCTTTGACTAAGTGCGGCGCCGACAGGTTCAACTCATCGTAACAACGGTTGATGAACACGCCCTTCTCATACAACATCGTGCCCATCGCGCCATCGGCGACTAACACCCCTTGGGCAAGCGCCTCTCTGAACTCTTTCGCGCGGGTCTTTGGTAGCGTGGCTGTACTCATAACAATCCTCAAGTTTACCAGCCAGTCACATCCACCGGGGCACCGCTGGCCACCCCCAACCGCTTCGCCGCCGATCCCTCCCGCAAAACGATCTCCAAAAATCCCGCCGATCCCATTACGGCATACAACTCCCCGTATTCACACTCGGCGTAGTGCGTCGCCCGCTTAGCCACTTTTTCGAACCCCACCACCAACTCAAACGGTCGATCCGCCAGCCACCCAAACTCCGCCAGCGACAGACTCGTCACCAGGTTCCCAAACCGGTCCACCCGCAGAATCGACCCGCTCCACTGCCGCTTCGAAATCCGCTGATTCGTCCCCAGGTTCAACCGCAAAGCGTCCTTCACCAGCTTGCCGAACTTCGCCGGCGCCAACCCCGCCGCCAAGTGCCCGGCGCAGGCCGCGAACACATCCCGACCGTGAAACGTCGCGCTCACCGGCTTCAGAAACAGCTTCTCGTTCGTAATCGCCCGCGCCTTCGCCCCCGGCTTCCCCAACGCCGTCGAAAAAATCCCGTTGTCCGGCCCAATCAAATACTGCCCGTCCACCTCCACCAGCAGCGGGCGCCGCAAACTCCCCACCCCCGGGTCCACCACTGCCACATGAATCGTCTTCTTCCCAAACCATCGCCGCGCCTGCTCAAACACAAACGCCGCCTCGCCAACCTCATACGCCGGCAACTCATGCGTTAAGTCCACCACCGTCGCCTTCGGGCAAATCGAAAGAATCACGCGCTTCATCGCCCCCACGAAGTAGTCGGCGTTCCCGAAGTCGGTCGTCAACGTCACAAGTGGCATCTACAGCACCAACTCCCGCGCACACCCGCGCACGTCCATCTCAAACTCAATCGTCTCAATCGGCGGACGCGAATAATGCCACGTCACCCCGTGCGCCGCGCCCAATCCCATCTTCCGCACCACATCCTCGGCCAGCAAATGCCACACCGGATGCACCGTATACATCTCCGCCACCGTCACCAAATCCCAGCCCACTCCCAAGCCCACCAGCCGTCCCGTCATCAATCCCATCACGTACTGCGCCTTCACCCGCAACGCCTCGGCCGACAACTCCCCCCGCCGGATCACATCGTGCGGGTCCAGCGACCCCTCCGGCAATTCGCCCGCCCCGGCCACGATAAACGTCTTCCGGCCAATCTTCGACGGCGTCGTATACCCGAACCCATACAGGCTTGGCTCAGCCGGCGCGCCGATCTCCGGAGCGATGTTCGTCCGCGCCACCGGATTCATCGTTTCGAGGAACAACCCCCACTGCTGCAGCACCTTCACATAGCCCGCGTTGAAGTCGTTGAAGCCTTGAAACGTGAACGGCCGCGGCGACCGCAACTCCATCGAACACAGCGCCGTCAACGGCCGACCCACCGCCTCCAAATGCGCCTTGACGCGTTCAAATCCGGCGGCCAGCGGCACCGGTTGTCCAAACCGCGCATGGACAATCTCAAATCCATCGGCGGCCACAGCCCCGCCCGAATACGGCGCGATCCCGCGCACAAAAGAATAGTTGCCCTTAGGGTTGGCGACAAGCATGAACCCTATTCTAAACGCCCATGCTACTGTGATGTTCTGAAAGCATGGAAAAACTCAAACGCGGCTGGGTCACCCTGGTATTGCTGTGGGCCGGCGCGCTGGCCGTCCTCGGCCTCTTTCACCTCCTGGGCCGCGGCATGGGCTTCCGCATCGGCCCCGTCGGAGAGGATTTCAACTGGGTCTTCTTCCTCCGCCGCGATTTCGACTACCCCGCCCAAAAAGCCTTCTGGGCCCTCGACGCCCGCAACCCCTTGGCCCCTTGGTGGTACTTGCTCGCCAAGCCGCTCATCGTCGATACCGCCTACGGCATCTACGCCGTCCGCAAGCTCGTCGACCTCGGCTGCGGTCTGTCCGTCTATGCCCTCGTCCGCACCCTTGGCGGCGCGCCCAGCAAGCCTCTCGCCCTCTCTGCCGGCGCGCTCACTCTCCTCTGGTCCATCTCCCAAATGGTCGGCCAAATCAACTGGACGATGATCGTAGCGCTCTCCTTCAGCCTCCTCGCCATCGCCTCCTACGTCCGCTTCCTCGATTCCAATCGCCTCGCCTGGGGCTGGTTCCTGCTCAGCCTCCTGCTCTATCAAATCGCCATCGGAACCTACACCCTGCAGTCCTCCGCCTGCCTCGCCATCTTCGGCCTCGCCCTTCTCCGCCATCGCGTTTCCCTCCGCACCGCCCTCTTCGATCTCGTCCCTTTCCTCGTCGTTCTCGCCCTGTTCCTGCTCACCTGGAGCACCACCGGCAACCTCCCCGAACAAGCACCGGACTGGGGCACCGCCTCACTCACCAAAATCTTTCGCTCGCTGTCCTTCTTTGTCTGGGATCCCGTTTACCTCGAAACCTCCCAGGATTTCTGGCACCTCCAACCGGCCGATTGCGGCCTCGCTGTTCTCGCCTCCCTCGGCCTCGCCCTTGCCTTCGTCCACTTCGGCAAAACCTCCCCAACCGGCCAACCCTTCGCGAGCCAACTCCTCCTCATCGTCGCCGCCCTCACCGCCAGCACCGTCGCCCTCGAAATGTTCAGTCCCGTCTGGCTGCCCGGCACCCGCGCTCCGATGGTCCAGCAAGCGGTGATACCGCTCCTGTTCACCCTCGCCGTCCACCGCTTCGCCGGCCGCGCGGCGAACACTTGCTTCGCCCTCGCTCTCACCGTCGCCGCCTTCCTCAGTTTCGCCCACAACGCCCGGCTAACCCGCTTCTTTGCCGATGTTGACAACGTATCCACCGCCCTCAAAGCCGCCGTCCCCACCATCACCAAACCCACCACCTTCGTCCTCCTCCGGCCTCCCATCGGCATCTCCCCCTACAACAGCGACATCTTCGTCAAAGGCCTCTACAACTCCGCCGAAGTCAACCTCAAAATCCTCTGGCCCGGCCCCGTCCCCGCCCAGTGGAACGACCACCACGACCTCATCTTCGGCCCCGACTCCGCCGGCCTCTACGCCGAAAACTCCCTCGGTAACCCCCGCTTCCAACTGCGCGGCCCCGCGTCATGGGTCCCCTACGAAAACGTCGTCCTCCTCCGCGATTCCCCCCAAGGCCTCCACCGAACCTTCCTCCTGAACAAGGAAGACGTCGTCGGCTGGAGAGTCCTCTTCCAACGCTCCGCCCCCCTCAACCTCGCCTCCACCACTATCCAATCCCCACCCTTGCGAACCGAGAACTGGAAGCTCCAATCCTCCGCCCGCCCCGACCCGGAATCCCTCGCCCTCATCGGCACCCCGGATAGCCCCGTCAGCCTCGCCGAACACCCGGTTCAACTCGTTCCCAACGCCGAATACGCCGTCACCTTCGAAGCCCGCGCCACCGGCGACCCCAAAGGCCTCTACGCCGATCTCTACAACGGCAACGCCTACGACAACCACGCCCAGGACCACGACCTCCTCGGCCTCAGGCTTTCCTCCGTTTCGTCAACCCCACCCTCGTTCCCGTCTTTATTCGGTCCGTCCACTTCGCCCGGCTCCAGTGATTCGGCTACCATCAAGAGTGGCTTACTTCGACCATAACGCGACCACCCCGGTCGCCCCCGACGTCCTCGCCGCACTGGTCCCGGTGCTATCGGAATCCTACGGCAACGCCTCCAGCATCCACCAGCACGGCCAGCGCGCCAAGCAACTCCTCGAAACCGCCCGCCGCCAACTCGCCGCACGCCTCGGCTGCTCCCCCAAAGAGATCGTCTTCACAAGCGGCGGCACCGAGTCCAATAACCTCGCTCTCGCCGGCACCCACCGTCACGTCATCACCTCTTCGCTCGAACATCCCGCCGTCGCCCAGCCCCTCGCCCGCCTCGCCAACCTCACCGTCCTCTCTCCCAACTCCGACGGCCTCATTACCCCCGAAGTCCTCCGCGCCGCCCTCCGCCCGGAGACCACCCTCGTCTCCATCATGCACGCCAACAACGAACTCGGCACGCTCCAGCCCATCGCCGAACTCGCCGCCGTCGCCCATGAAGTCGGAGCCCTCTTCCACTCCGATGGCGTCCAGGTCCGGCATCCATATTGCCGAGCCGCTGATTCGCGGCGGTGGCCAGGAACGCGGGCTTCGCGCCGGCACCGAAAACGTCCCCGGCATCGTCGCCCTCGGCGCCGCCGCCGCCCGGCCCCTCGCCGATCTCACCGCCCTCCGCGATCGCCTGGAAGCCGGCCTCCTCGCCGCCATCCCCGATTCGATCGTCAACTGCGCCGCCGCCCCCCGCCTCCCGAACACGACCAACATCCGCTTCGCCGGCCTCGAAGGCGAAGCCCTCGTCATCGGCCTCGACCTCCGCGGCTTCTCCGTCTCCTCCGGCGCCGCCTGCTCCTCCGGTGCCGTCGAACCGTCCCCAGCCTTACTCGCCATCGGTTTAACTCGTGAACAAGCAAAGAGTTGCATCCGTTTCTCTCTAGGCGAATCGAATACCATAAATGAGGTAGACGAGCTCATCGCCGCCGTCACCGCCTCCGTCACCCATCTCCGTAAACTCTCCCCAACTTATGTCTAATGGACTCATCGCCGTCGCCATGTCCGGTGGCGTGGACTCTTCCGCCGTCGCCGCCCTCCTGAAAAAGGAAGGCCAACCCATCGTCGGCATGACGATGCAGCTTTGGAATCAACGCCGTCTGCCCGAACTTGCAACCGAAACCTCATCCGGCCGCTGCTGCTCCATCGACGACGTCTACGACGCCCGCTACGTCTCCCAATTCCTCGGCATCCCCTACTACGTCGTCAACTTCGAAGATCAATTCGAACAACACGTTGTGCGCCCTTTCGTCGACGATTACTTGAACGGTCGCACCCCCATCCCCTGCACCCTCTGCAACAACTTCATCAAGTTCGAAACCTTCCTCGAAATGGCCTCCGGCATCGGCGCCGAAAAAATCGCCACCGGCCACTACGCCCGTGTCTCCTTCGACGAACCCACCGGCCGTTACCAACTCCGCCGCGCCGTCGACCAGACCAAGGACCAAACCTATTTCCTCCTCGGCCTCACCCAAGCCCAACTTTCTAAAACGCTTTTCCCCCTCGGCCACATGCTCAAAACCGAGACCCGCGAACTCGCCCGCGAAGCCGGTCTCCCCGTCGCCGAAAAGCAGGATTCCCAGGAAATCTGTTTCGTCCCCAACGGCGACTACGCCGCGTTTATTGCCGCCTACGCCGCCGAACAGGGCATCGCGCTCCCCGAGTCGGGTGGCGACATCGTCTCCCAGTCCGGCGAGGTCCTGGGCCGCCACGCCGGCTTTCACAACTACACCGTCGGCCAGCGCCGCGGCCTCGGCGTCGCCGCCCCCGAACCCCTCTACGTCATCGCCACTGAACCCGCCTCCAACCGCGTCACCGTCGGCGGCCCCGCCGATCTGTTGACGACCCGCCTCGCCATCCGCGACATGAACTGGATCTCCATCGCCGCCCCCTCGGAACCCATCCGCGCCCAGGTCCGCATCCGCAACCGTCACATCCCGGCCCCGGCCACGCTTTCGCTGCAGGACGGCCTCGTCGAAGTCACCTTCGATCAGCCCCAGCGCGCCGTCACCCCCGGCCAAGGTGCCGCCGTCTACGATGGCGACCTCGTCCTCGGAGGCGGGTGGATTGCGTAGTCAACGGCGCAACCTCGCCGAGTACTGGCTCGTGCGAATCTTGCTCGCCACGGTCGCCTTCGGACCCACCCGTTTCCTCGGCACCCTCTACGCCAAAATCCTCGATCGCGCCGTCCCCAAACTCCGCCGCGTCGCCCTCCGCAACTGCGAAATCACCGGCGTCAGCCCCCAGGTCGTCGACGGCGTCTTCCGCTCCATCGGTCGCCTCCTTGTCTGTTTCGCCCGCTTCCCCCGCATCAATAAATCGAATGTTCACAACTGGATCCGCTACGAAGGTTTCGAACATTATGTAACCGCTAAAGCCCGCGGAAAGGGCGTCCTCTTCGCGACGCTTCACCTCGGCAACTGGGAACTCTCCGCCTACGCCCACGCTCTCATGACCGAGCAGATGCACATCGTCGTCCGCCCCCTTGATAACCCGCTATTGGACGCCTTCGTCCACGCCCGCCGCGCCGGCAGCGGCAACGTCGTCATCGGCAAAGCCGACGGCATCCGGCCCATCTTCCGGGCCCTCGCCGCCAACCAACCCGTCGGCATCCTGGTCGATCAAAACGTCGGCCTCGACGAAGGTCTCTTCGTCAACTTCTTCGGCCGCAAAGCCTGCGTCAGCCCCGCCTTCGCCAAACTCGCCGCCCGCACCGGTGCCGCCGTCCTCCCCGGCTACGCCGTCTGGTCGCCTGGGGAAGGGAAGTACATCCTGAAGTTCGATGCCCCCGTCGCCATCACCGGCAACACCCTCATCGATACCCAGCGCATTCAAAACGCGCTCGAAGCCGCCATCCGCGCGTTTCCCGATCAGTGGCTTTGGATCCACCGCCGCTGGAAAACCCGCCCCCATGGCGAACCCCCTATTTACGATTGAGCCAACTGCGATAAAATTTCCGCGTCTTAGCACGAGGTGAATCGCATGAAATTGGTAAAGATTGGATTGGCCGGCCTCGCCGGCGTGGCGCTGGTCGCCGGATATTTTGTCGTACGTCCCCCGAAGTCCGCCCCGCCCCGTCAGGTTCGGGTGGCGATGACCCCCGAGACGCTCGCCCGCGGCAAGTTTCTCTATAACGTCGTCGCCGATTGCGACGGCTGCCACGGCGAGCGCGACCTGACCAAATTTGGAGGACCCGTCCACCGCAGCGGAGCCGGATTCGTCTTCCCGCCCGAACTCGGTCTGCCCGGCAAAGTGGTCGCTCCCAACATCACGATGGACGCCGAAACTGGCCTCGGAGCCTGGACCGACGGCGAAAAACTCCGCGCCATTCGCGAAGGTATCGGCCGCGACGGACGGGCACTCTTCCCCATGATGCCCTATGAAGCGTTCCGCCGTATGAGCGACGCCGACGCCGAAGCCCTCGTCGCCTATCTCAACACCCTACCCGCCGTCAAAGCAAATCTACCGCGGACGCAACTCGATTTTCCCGTCTCGTTCCTCATCAAGAGCGCCCCTGAGCCCGTAGTCGGCACCGTCACGGCCCCGCAGGATCTGGGCGAATATCTTG
>JAPKZA010000042.1 GCA_026394015.1 Acidobacteriota bacterium | reverse complement strand
GACAGGCTACCCAAGCTGGATTCGATTTTGCGGCGGGTGCGGCCAGCCAATGACTGTGGACTTTGACGGTCTCATCGCAACCTCCGACGGCGGTCTACTGCGGCTCAAGCAAACCGACACCAAACTCAACTTTCTTCCTCGACTCACCCGCTACTTTTGCGACGCGCGCGACCCCACCCGCGCCCAACATTCGGTCGCCGAACTGCTCGCACAACGGGTCTTCGGCCTCGCCCTGGGCTATGAAGATCTGAACGATCACGACCGCTTGCGCCACGATCCGTTGCTCGGAGCCATGGCCGGAAAATCCGATCAGCGCGCCTCGCTGGCTGGAAAAAGTACCCTCAACCGCCTGGAACTCAGCACGGAAGAAGTCACCCGCTACAAGAAAATATCCTGCGACACCGCAGCCATCGACCGTCTGTTGGTCGACGTGTTCCTGGAAGAGCACTCGGTCGCGCCCGCGCAGATTGTCCTCGATCTGGATTCGACCGATCTGCCGTTGTAGGGCCATCAGGAGCAGCGGTTCTTTCATGGCTATTACGACGAGTATTGCTATCTTCCGCTCTACATGTTTGCAGGTGAGCACTTACTCTGCGCCCAGTTGCGGCCGTGTAATCAAGACGGCACGACTGGTTGTGTGGAGGAAGTGCGGGCGATTGTCGAGCGGATCCGGCAAGCGTGGCCGACAGAGCGGATTATCGTGCGGGGTTACTCGGGTTTCTATCGTGACGAGTTACTCCGTTGGTGTGAAAGCCAGGCGATGCCCGTAGATTCTGTGGTGGGATTGGCGCGCAACTCACGGCTGGAAACGATGCTGGTTCCGTGGATGGAACAGGTGCGTGCCATTCGGGCGATTACGGCAGAACCGGCACGGGCTTTTGCGGAATTGCGGTATCAGACGTTGACGGGAAGCTGGAGCCGCGAGCGGCGCGTGGTCGGCAAGGCGGAAGCGTTAAGCGGGAAGGAGAACCCGCGGTATGTGGTGAGCTCGTTGCCGGAAAAGGAGTAGGACGCACGGGTGCTGTACGAGGACTTGCATTGTGGGCGAGGAGCAGCTGTTGCTGTTTGCCGACCGGGTGAGCGCTGAGACGATGGGGGCCAATCAGTTACGGGTATACTTGGCGGGGGTGGCGCGGTCGCGGGCGGTGTACTGGCCTGCAGCGGCGGCACGGGCGGCGGTGGGCGCACCGGTGGTTTCGCCTTCGCAATCGAGGCACAGAGCTACGGCGGGACCTGCCAGGCACCGAGGGGTTTCCAGAGGCTGTTGGCCGCGCTGGAATGGAGGGCTCCGAAGATGATGCGCGGGCCGGCGAAGGCGGGCTTGAAGACGGTGTTGAGGTTCAAGGTGAGGGCGTTGCCGACGACGGTGACACTGGAGCCCTGGGCGTCGATGCGGCACTGGGAGTTTTCGAGAAAGCCAGAGCCAGAGAGGGGCATGGCGGTGGCCAGGTTGCCGTCGCCGCTGTCCGGAAAAAGGAGCAGGAGATTGCCGGAACGGTAGTAGGCGACGTAGCAGGCGCGATCGGCGTTGACGGCGGAGTTGATGAGGAGCCAGGTGGTTTGGATGTTGGTGGCATTGGTCGCGTCAACGAAGGTGGCGGTTAAAGTGGCGGCGGCCGTGGTGCCGACGGTGGGAGAGAGGACGCCGGAACGGGGGAACGGGGGCGTCGTTTCGGGGAGAGCGGAGACTCCCTGGGACTGCCAACCGGAGTTCTGTTCGGTGACCGAGCGCGCGGCAAGGTAGATGACTCGATTGCCGGAGAAGGCCGAGGAGAAGGCGATGTTGAGCGTCAGGGTGAGTTCGGTGTTGGTGGCGGAGACGGACGACCCGGCGGAGTAGATGGTGCATTGGCTGTTGCTGACCGAGCCGGTGGCGCCGAGCGTGAG
>JAPKZA010000087.1:7295-7697 GCA_026394015.1 Acidobacteriota bacterium | reverse complement strand
AGGGGACGGGGAGCGCAAGTAGGAGGATGGCGTGGTAACGCATACTCTACGGTATCGAAGACGGCGGGCTGGAAACAAGTTTTTCGTTAGAGAAAAGCCCAGCCGAGGGCTTTGTGGCTCGGTACGCAGGCGAGTAGGGCTTCGGCGTCCTGGTAGGTGTCGCTTTGCCGTTTACAGGTGAGGACGACGCCATCGGTGAGTCGGGTCCACGCGGAGAGATCGGTGGGCTGGGTGCGGTCGGGAAGGTGGAAGAAAACGAAGTCGAAGTGTTTGCGCAGTTGGGCGAGGATAGGGCGGGCGCCGCGGAAATCGATGGGATCGAGGGCCCCAGCGGCGGGTGTTCCCGGGCTGATGAGATAGAGTTGAGTGCCTTGGACGCGTTGGAGGACGCTGGAGAGGGTG
>JAPKZA010000087.1:0-7198 GCA_026394015.1 Acidobacteriota bacterium | reverse complement strand
GGCCGGGGGCGTTGTTGAGGTGGGGGGTGGCGAGGGAGGGGGCGGCGGAGGCGTCGGTATCGATGAGGAGGACGCGGCAGTCGACGAGTTCGCGATGGGAGGCCCAGAGGGCGACCGAGAGGGCCCAGCGGTCGTCTTGCGAGCCGAGGCCCGCGATGCCGATCATGCTGAAGGGAGGGGCCGATTCGAGGCCGTTTTCCTGGGCTTCCCAGAGGTTGTTGCGGAGGAGTCGGACCTGTTCCCAGTCGTCGGTAGGCATGGCGGCGAGGGGGAGATCGCGGAGGACGTCGGGGGGGTGTTCGACAGCGGCGGAGAAGCGGATGTCGAGACGATCGGGGACGTAGACGGGTGGGGGCTCCGGAGCATCCGGGGGAGGCGGCGGAGGGAGTTGGGCGTTGCCGAGCAGCCGGAGCGAGTCGATGGTGGACTGATCGTCGCTGACGGTTCTTGCCTGGAGGGGAGGAGATTGTTTAACCGCGGGGCTCATGGGGACGCTCCTGTTTGACTTCGCTAATGAGAGATTGGATGCGTCTGCGCTCTTCGACGGGAAGATACGTGAGCATTTTTTGATAGGTAGCCAAGGCGTCCGTGTGAAGGCCCATTTTGCGGTAGGCGAGGGCGACGGTGTCATCGATGGTGCCGCTTTGGGGCATGATCTTTTGGGCGCGTTGGGCGAGGGCGAGGGCTTCGGGCAGGTCCTGGTTCATCCGGAGGAGGATCCAGGCGAGATTATTGAGAATGAGGGGATTGGATTCGTCGCGGGCGATGGCGGCGCGGTAGGCACGGAGAGCGTCAGCGGTGCGGCCGGCTTGCTGGGCGAGGGCGGCGTAGTGGGTCCAGACGCGGCTATCGCCGGGGTGCTTGCGCTGTAGTTCTTCGAGCGTGTTGAGGGCTTCGGCGGTCTTGTTATTGACGGCCAAGGCGGACGCCCAGCCGATTTGAAACTCGAAGTTCTCGGGTTGGTCCTTGCGGAGTTGCTCATACTGGGAGAGGGCGTCGGGTCCGTTGCCGGTATTGAGGAGGACGGCGGCATAGGCACCGCGAAGGGCCATGACATGGGGTTGGGCCTTGAGGGCGCGAGCGAGGATTTGGAGGGACAGTTGAGGCTGCCCGCGTCGGCCGGCCAGTTGGGCATCGGCGAGGTCGACCTTCCACTCTCCGTTGGCTGAGCTTTTGCGGAGGAGGTTGATGGTTTGATCGGCGGCGTCCCATTTCTTTTGGGCGATTTGCGCTTGGAGGAGGTCGTAGAGGGCGGCGAGGTTCTGGGGCTGACTGCGAATGGCGCGGCTGAGGAGGTTTTCGGCTTCCTGGGGGCGCTGTTGCATCATGCGAGCCCGGGCGCTGGGTTGGAGCGCGATGGGGTGTTCCGGGAGACGGCGCAAGATGGCGGCGGCGTTCCGTTCTCCGCGAGCGGTTTCGCCGTTGAGGAGGTCTGCTTCGGCGACGGCGAGCCAGCCGGGGGCGTAGTTGGGGTCGAGGGCGACAGAGCGTTCGAGCTGCTCGGAAGCCTTGGCGGGGATGCCTTCGAGCAGATAGGCCCGACCGAGGTGAAACCGAACGAACGGCGAACCGGGCATATGGGCGAGCAGTTGTTCGAGTTTGGCGCGGGCTTCGCGGCGTTGGTCGGGCTTAGCGGCGGAGAGCCGGAGGGCGGCGTGGATTGCTTGCAGGTTCAGGTCATGGGGTGCCTGGGTTTGTTCGGCTTCGATGAGGCGCTGGGCTTCGGCGGGTTGGCCGGTGGCCAGGAAAAGTTCGACGAGGCGGCCGGCGTATTCGGACCGGAGGGTCGGTTCGGCTTGGCGACCGGATTCAAAAGCGGCCCGGGCGCGGACGAAATCACCTCGATTGAGCCAGAAATCGCCGATTCTCGCCTGAGTGAGGGCTTCTTTGCCGGTGGTGGCAGGGATGGCCTGGATAAAGGCGATGGCGTCATCCTTTTGATCGAGGGCGTAGAGGTGGGCGGCGACCTGGAGCCCGGTTTCGAGGGAGTGGAAGTGATCCCATTTCCGATCGAGGGTATCGGAGGCCAGCTTGCGGTTTCCATCCTGCATGGCCTGGAGATACAGAAGATCGTAGGCGTTGGCGAAATCGGGAGAGGCGTCGATGACGGCGCGCAGGATGTTTCCGGCGGTGGTGGCGTCGCGCTTTTGGTAGTAGGCGGCGGCGAGTTGGCTGGACAGGGCTGGTTCGGCGGGGGCGTTCTGGAGCGCTTTTTCGAGGAGTTGGATGGCGCCATCGAGCTGATGGCGTTCGAGGAGGACTTGGGAATGGATCCGATATCCGTCGGGGAGTTTGGGCCAGCGTTCCATGAGTTCGGCCGACATGATTTCGATTTCGCGGAGGAGTCCAGCGGGTCGACCGGGATCGGAGAAGTAGAGGCGGTAGCTGACGTCGGCTAGTTTCGCTTTGAGGCGGGCGTCGTCGGGGCTGAGTTCGGCGGCGCGGATGAAGGCTTCGCGGGCGGAGTTCAAGTCGCCATCGCGGAGTGCGGCGAGGGCGATGGCTTTGTATGCGGGTCCGTACCGGGCATCCAACTGGATGGCCTTTCGATAGAGGATGAGCGCGCCCGCGGTGTTGCCTTTGGCTTCGAGGGTGATGCCGTTTTGAACAAGCGCGGTGGGAGTTTGGCGGAGGTTGGCGCAACTGGCGAGGAGGAGGAAGACGGGGAGGACGGTGATGGCGGAGCGTTGCACCCAGCGTTCGACGAGTTGGCCGGAGGGTTCGGTGGGACCGGAGATTTGCTTGCCTGAGAATACGGCGAGGACGGGAAGCTGCGACCAGGCTTGGAGGGCGCGGTGGGAGGAGATGCGGAGGCGACGGAGATAGAGGAAACAGGACAGGGCAATGCCGAGGGTTAATCCGACGCCAGCGAACATTCCGAGGCGGGCGGTGCGGTTGGGCCATTGGGGCGAGTTTGCCAGAGAGGGCGGTTCGATCATTTCGACGGTTTCTCCTTGCCCGCGCCGTTCCATTTCGGAGGCGGTCTGGGATTCGGTCTGTTTTTTCAGCAATGCGTTGAATTGCTCTTTCAGATTGGTGTATTGACGCATGACGGCTAGTTGTTCGGTGGTGGTGGTAGGTTCGACGGCCATGGAGGCGCGGGCTCTTTGGGATTCCGCGCGGAGTTCGGCCTCCTGGCGGCGAAGGTCGACGATGCTGGTTTCGGCGGCGCGGAGTTCGCCCTGCCAGTTTACTTTTTCGGCCATAACGGCCGCTTTGCGTTGATGGCGGTCCTGAGCGACTTCCTTTTTTACGGCGCGGTCGTATTCTTGCTGGGCTTCTTCGAGTTCGGCTTCGGCGGGTGCGCGGTCGGGGTGGGAGAGGGAGTAGCGCTGACGGAGCGAGATGACCTTGGCACGGACTTCGGTGAGCCGATGGCGGGTGATATCGGTGGCGGTGTTATAGGCGAAGCGGAGGACGGAGGCTTCGGGGTCTTCGTGATCGATGGCGGCGGCGCGTTGGTCGGCTGCCTTAATTAGTTGCGTGGCGCGGTCGCGCTCTTTCTCTCTTTCGCGGAGGTCGTCGGTGAGGTCTCGAATGCGGGTGTCGATGGCGTAGAGGCGCTGGGTGGACAGGCCGAGTTGATTGGGGTTGTTGGTCGTGTTCGTCTCGTGCTGGAGTTCGCCGAGGCGAGCTTCGAGTTCGTCGATTTCGGTTTCCATGGTTTTGACTTGCTCGTTCAGGAATTCGGTGGTTCCGATGGATTGGTCGGAACGATACCGGCGGTTTTCTTCAAAGACAAGTTCGACGAGGCGTTTGACCACTTTTTGGGCGATAGCGGCGTCCGAGTAGGAGAACGTGATTTCGACGGTAGGGACGACTTGTCCGCGATCGTTACCGGAGTTGCCGACGGTTTGAATGTGCAGGTGTTCCTGGAAAGTGGGGAGCAAGTCGGCAACGGTGTAGAAGCGGCGGCGTTCCGGGTAGAGCTGGAAGCCTTCGATGATGCGGGTGGCGGTGATGCGGCTGCGCAAGAGTTGGGCCAGGGCGAAGACGCGCTGTTCGACCTGCATCGATAGGTTGGGGGTAACATATCGTTCGGCGACTTGCGGGGGTATGAAGCGGACCTGGGCGCGCGAGAGATAGGCATCTGGTTGCCAGTGCGTTACGCCGACGCCGACACCAAGCGCCAAGGCGCAGCCGACGACGGGAAGCCACCAAAAGCGTTTGCCGAGCGAGCGAAGGTCCGACCCGCTGAGCAGGGCGAAGCAGTCGCTCAGCGGTGGCAACTGGGGGGGCCACTGCGTTTCCATTAGGACTGAACTCCTCTCCGGCGGCGCTTCCAGTAAGCCATGGCGAACAGGCCGCTGGCGATGAGGACGGTGGTGGCGGGTTCGGGATTATCGGAGGCGACGGCCGTGAGCGCGAACTGCAGTTGCGAGCGGGTGGCTCCATTGGTGACGTAAGATGCTAGACCACTAAAACGGATGGACCCGTCGAGGTACCAGTCGCCACCGGTGGCGGCCGCGGAAAAGACGATGGGCGTGGTGTTCCTCACGATGGGCGTGGCTGACGGCTGGGAAGCATACAGGCTGGTGGAGGTCAGAGGCTGGAGTATGTTGAGTCCGTTGCCTGGTTGACCGTTTCCGAGTTGGAGATTGGAGACTTGGACGGAGCGAGACTGGGTGATTGATCCAGCGCTGGCGTACATGGCCTCGGCCGTGATGGTCCACACTCCGCTGCTGGACAAGGGGAATCCGCCGGCTGGGTTGTAGGCGGAGGTGGAGGCGGTGGGTAGCCCGCCGGGTGTCCCGCTGGGGGTCCATACGGTCGTATAGGCGGTGTTGGTCGACTGAATGTAGCCGATGCGGAAGCTTCGGTCGATGTCGTTTGGCCAAGTGACCTGGGCCCCGGTGGTGATGGTGTTTCCGTCGCGCCCGGTGCCGACTTCCCAATCGCCCGCGCCTTGGACGCCGGCTCGTACGATGCTGAAGAAGGAGAAATCGGCAGCTACGAGCGGAGAGGCCAAAACGCTGAGCGCAACGAGAAAACCGAGATTTCGAAATCGTGAAGCGGTGGCGCGATCAGGAGTTTGGGTGAAGGAACAACGTGTTGTCATCGGAGGGAGATTTCCTTTCGACGGCGCTTGTAGTAAGCCAGTGCGACCAAGCCACTGGAGAGCAGGAGAACCGTGGCGGGTTCGGGCGTCCGGGTGGCGGAAGCAGTGAGCGAGAATTGGAGCTCTGAGTCGCGCGCGCCGTTCGGAGAATAGGGCGACAAGCCGCTAAACCGAATCACTCCGTCGAGATACCAGTTTCCGCTGTTCGATCCAGCCGAGAATACGATTGGGGCGGAGGTGCCTACCTGGGAGGAGCCCGTTGGCTGGGACGCAATGAGGGGAGTGGTGCTGACGGGCTGGAGCACGGTCAATCCGTTTCCGAAACCAACGAAGGCAACCCGGACGGAACTGTCGGGAACAACCGCAGGATCAGCGGTGAGGTTGGCATTGAGTAACCAATTGCCGCCGTTCGTGAGCGGACCTCCACCAACCGGGTTGAAATTGGCGGTGTAGGTGTTACCGGCGGAGTCCCAAACGGTGGTGTAAGCGGTGTTCGTGCTTTGGTTGTAGCCGATGCGGAATTGCCGATCAATGCTATCGGACCATCCCGGGGTGTCGGAGTCGTTGAACTGTGTGCCGGAGGCGATTGAACCGGAGCTGGCACCCGTACCGATTTCCCACCCTGCCGCCGCATTGCCGCGGGCTCCCGCCCGCAGGATGCTGGTGAACGAAAAATCCGCGGCCGCAAGAGTCGATGTGGCGATGATGGCCAACAGAGTGGAATTGAAAAGTAAGGGTCGAATCTTCATTTTGCGGCATGGCTCGACAACGGGCGCGAGCTTTCTAAAGTGATTTGCCTAGTCCGCTCTCAGACAAGGGGTGTATGTTACCTGTTTGGGGTACTATCGTCGGCATTAGCGGAAAGCTTTAGAGCGGAGCGGCGAAATCGGGCGAGGCTGTTGAAAGAAGGGTGTTGGGAGGCGGGTGGCGGGAGGGAGGCGGAGGTTTTCACAATCCGAGGCGAGTGGTCCGCGTGAAACGGACCACGGCAGTGGACGACTACGCAAGGGTGTCTTTTTTGCGACGCTTATAGACAGCCATGGCTAAAACGCCAGTAGAGAATAGGATGACAGCGGCGGGTTCGGGCGTATCGGCGGCGGAGGCCGTGAGGGAGAATCGCAAGTCGGAATTGGTCGCCCCGTTGGCGACATAGGGAGTCAAACCGCTGAACCGAATGATGCCGTCGAGGTACCAGTTCCCGCCGCTTCCAAAGGCCGAAAAGACGACGGGAGCGGAGTTGCCAACTTGCGAATTGCCGGTGGGCTGGGAGGCAAAGAGGGTGGTGCTGGTCAGGGGTTGGAGCACATTCAGGCCGTTTCCAAACTGAAGTTGGGAGACCAGAATGGAAGTGGGTGGCACCACGGCCGGGTCCGCGGTGAGGTTAAGGGCGTTGGCTTTAATGGTCCAGGTTCCGCCGCTATTGAGAGGATTGCCGCCTACGGGGTTAAAGCTGGATGTGTATTCGATGCCGGTGGAGCCCCACACGGTGGTGAACGCGGTGTTGGTCGCCTGGTCGTAGCCGATGCGGAACTGTTGGTCGAGGTTGTTTGACCAGCCGCGGATGTTGGAGTAGCGGTACTGGGTACCGGAGGTGATCGAATTCAAGTCGGCACCGGTGCCTATCTCCCAACCTCCGGCGGCAATGCCACGGGCACCGGCCCGCATGATGCTGGAGAAGGAGAAGTCGGTTGCCGCGAGCGGGGCGACGGTAAGGGCGGCGGCGAAGGCAAAGGCGGTAAGGATGCGTCGGTTGATCATTTGAAGTCTCTCTTTGGCGAGGACAGAATTTGTCGTCTATCCTAAACATCGGGATAGGAACGTACTGGCCGCATAGAGCGACTTGCTTAGTGCCCTTTGGGAAAAGGGGTATCTCTTACCTGCTTTCCATCCTATCGGCGGCCTTAGGCTGGAGCTTTAGCGGGAGGAGGAGAAGCGGGTGATGGTGATGGATCCGGCGAAGCAGTTTTCGACGTCGTGGCCGGGGGTGGTGGCGCGGTCGAGATAGCGGCCGGAGTAGAGGAACTCCTCACCTTGGCGGGTGAAGGTGACGTCGAGGGGGCCCGGGTCGATGTCGCAGTCGATCAGGGCGACGGAGTGAGGGTCGGCGACGGGGTGGGGGAGGTTGACGTTCCAGTAGTC
>JAPKZA010000057.1 GCA_026394015.1 Acidobacteriota bacterium | reverse complement strand
TATCAATACTTCCCTGTGCGAGCTCTGGGACGACGAAGGGCAGAATTCTATAGGCGTTCCGGCGCTGCTGGCACGCCGCGAAGTGATCGGCGCACAGCTGCCCGCCGCCGCCGTCGCCTTCACGGTTGGCGTTGACGTGCAAGGCGACCGGCTGGAACTGGAGATGGTGGGCTGGGGACGAGGAGAGGAGTCCTGGTCGCTGGACTACCGCGTTATCCCTGGCGACACGCTGGGGCCGGAACCGTGGCGGGAGCTCGACAAGTACCTGGCGAAGGGTTGGACGCATCCGACCTTAGGCGAGGTATTCGTCGGCGCGTGCTGCGTTGACTCCGGCTACATCACCCAAACCGTTTTCGAATATGCGCGAGACCGCTACGGCCGCCGCGTCTTCGCCGTCAAGGGCAAGAGCGGTAACTATCCGGTTTGGCCCAAGCGACCGACGCGCCGGCAGGGGGGCAACATGTTCATCGTCGGAGTCGATTCGGCAAAGGCGACGCTGATGGGCCGGCTACGGATCGGGGAGCCGGGGCCGGGCTATTGCCACTTTCCCACGGATCGCGGCGAGGAGTATTTCGACCAACTGCTTTCCGAGGTGCTAACAACGACGTACCGGAAGGGCCGCCCGCACCGCGAATGGATTCGGCGCAAGGGAATGAGGGCCGAAGCGCTCGACTGTCGAAACTACGCCTACGGCGCTCTACAAGCGCTTGCCGCACTCGGCCTAAGGCTAGACGCCGAAGCGGATCGAGTAGCGGCACTGGGGGCCGCCGGCGCGTCCGTGGCGCGGGTGGAAACGCCGGTTTATGCCGTGAGTCGTTCGCGGTTCATGGGTTAGGGTACGCTGGAGTAAATTATTCACTTGCGTTCCGAAAGCGCAAGTGATAATCTTAAAGGAGGAAAGACAAACCCTCCGAAACGGAGGTTCAGGTTGGACGAAGGGGCCAACAAAGGTGAGATCCAAACGGTGACCCTCACCAAGAAACACGTCCAAATGCAAACTAACGGAGTCCGCGTATACCGCGGCGTCGATTTACAGTACAAGCTAAAGGCCGCCGCGGTTGACGGCTTTCTCGCTTCTAATGAGGTCGCCAAAGTGCACTACGGTGGCGGACAGGTTACACGGATCGACCTAAAGGAAAAAGCCTTCAGGGGCACATCACAGGCCACGGTTGTAAGAGTCGGCCCGCACAACTGGTGGCACCGGTCCAAGTTAAGTCTCCTGAACGGCTGAGCAACGATGGACGACCCAGGACAAAAGCAATGAGATCCCAACAAAAAGCCATTTTCGATTCGATAGCCTCAGGGGCACTAAACGCGCAAGTACCCTATCTAAGCAAAGCGGAGTTGATGTATATCGCATCCGAGGCAAACAAAATTCTTCGTGGCGATGTTACGCGGTTCACTCGCAATGCCCTGGAGGGATGGTTTCGGGCTGGCATTCTGCCGGAGCCAACGCGGACCGATCGGAACCGGCTTTTCTCAATCATTGACGCTTTCCGCGCCGCTGTGGTTCTGCACCTTTCGGCGTGGGGCATTCCGCTTGAGGTATGTCGTGAAGCGGTAGTTGTTCTTGACGACAAATGGGTTGAGGAGAATCTTGAACGTTCCGCAAGGTTCTTAGAAAAGGGCAGCCTGCGGGAATTCGAGGGCCACGATTTTGTAGTCATTTCCGTGCACGGTGGCAACTGGCACATTGGATGCGACTTCAGCCTCGAAGAACTGGCCCTGGAGACTAAGATATCTGCCGGAGTACATCTGCTAAATGCCGTTGGACTCTTGGGTATCACGGCACCGCTCGGTAGGGAAGTATGGGAAGAAAAGGCCAAGAAACTCGTGTCGAAACTCGACGCCGAAATCGCCAAAGCCAAGCAAAAGGAGGCCAAATGATCAACCGCATTCAATCCGCCTGGCGTGCGCTAACGACGCCCGCTACTCGAACCGCTTCCCTATGGGACGCCGCCGGGGCTGGAAGCCGCTGGGCCAACGCGCCGGCCGTCGCCGCTTCGCCGAACATGCACTGGGACAACCCGGCAATATCCCGCGCGCGGGCCGAACAGCAATATCGGAACGATGCTCTAGCGCGGAAGGTGGTCGAGTCCGTTTGTAACTCCACGGTTGGCGCGAATGGCATTCAGCCGCTTTTCAGGGAAGGCGAATTTCAAGCCGCCTGGAGCGATTGGGCAACCCATTGTGATGCGGAAGGCCGGCTGAACTGGGAGGCGTTCCAGTGGCAGGTGCTCCGGGCCGTGGTGATCTCCGGAGAATGCTTTGTCCTTCTCTCGATGGACCCCACCGCCGAGGGGATTCCGCTGCGCGTGCAAATCCTTGGGCCGGAGTTCCTCGACACGTCGCGTTCCGACGAATCGACCTATGCCGGGATTCAGTACCGCGGCGCGAAGCCGGCGGGCTACTGGCTGTACGAGCGCAACCCAGGAATCAATCGGTTCAACTCGAAATCACGCTACGTTTCAGCCGTCGATTGCTTCCACGTATTCCGTCCAACCGCGCCCGGCGCCCAACGTGGTCAGAGTTGGCTGTCGCCCGTCCTGCTGCCGCTGAAAGAGGTGCAGGAGTACATGGAAGCCGCCCTGGTCAAGGCGAAGGTGGCCGCCCTGTACGCTGGCTTCATCCGCACCGTAGACGGGGCCAACCCGATCGCCACCAACGGCGTACCGACGCTCGAACCGGGGAGCATGACGAGGTTGTTGCCGACTGAGGAGGTAACCTTCTCGGAACCGCCCGACGTTGGAACGTCCTTCGATCCGTTCATCCGAAGCCAGCTCCGGCGTATCGCTTCGGGGATGGGCATCCCCTACGAAATCCTCTCCGGCGACAATTCCCAAATCACCTTCGCCAGTGGCCGCCATGGCTTGCTGGAGTACAAACGAACCATTGAAGCGGTTCAGTATCTCCTGTTGGTTCCGCGCCTCTGCGAACCGATCCTAGAGCGCTGGGCGAGTATGGCGGTGGCACTCGGCTTGGCGTCGTCGATGCCGTCGAAGACCCGATGGATTGCCCCCGTCCTGGAGATGCTCGACTCCGGGGCCGAAGTCCGTGCAACGGTCGCGGAGATCCGGAACGGTCTCACCAGCCGCTCGGAGGCCGTAACGAAACGCGGTTGGCGGTCCGAGGAGATCGACGCCGAAATCGCGGCGAGCGGGCCGACCGGCTTGGGCTCACTCTCGATTGCGACCCCCGCAAGATCACCCAGCAGGGGCAAGAGCAACAATCGCAAACAACCACGGAGGCGAAATGATCGCTACTGAAGAAATCATCACGAGGGCCGGATCTCTCGAGCCCGCAACTTTCAACGCTGACAAGCATTCCGTTCAGGTCATCTTCTCGACCGGTTCCGGCGTAATGCGGCGCGACTACGAAGGCGAGTTTCTGGAAGTGCTCAGCATGACCCCCGCCGCCGTCGATCTCTCCCAGCTTCGCGGCGCCCCCGTTCTCGACAATCACGACCGGTTTACCGGCGTGGCGTCGGTGCTGGGAGTTGTCGAGGATGCCAACGTTGATGGCGTCCGGGGTGTCGCAACCCTGAAGCTCTCCCAACGCCCCGAACTCGCCGGATTCCGCCAAGACGTGCAAGACGGAATCATTCGCGCCGTCTCTGCCGGTTACACGGTCGAGACCTGGCAAACCACCAAACGTTCCGACGGAATGCGAGTCAAGACCGCAACCCGCTGGACCCCGAAAGAAATCAGCTTCACCGCGATAGGGGCCGACCCTGGCGCAAAGACCCGTTCCAAAACAGAGGACCATATGGATTTACAAACCCAGTACCGCAACATCGCCACGGCTATCGGCGTTCCCATGGAATTCGCCGACGGCTTGGCCGCCCGTAACCTTCCCGTTGAAGAGGCCCGCACCAATATGGTTCGCGAAGCCGCTCGCCTGCTGCCGGCCATCACTAACCACGCGCCGGCCATCGTCACCCGCGACGCCGCCGACGGTCTCGTTAGCCGGATGGCTGACGGCTTCCGCGCCCGGTTCAACCGCTCCCACAAGCCGACGACCGGACAGGAGTTCGCTAACTGCTCCATCGCCGACCTGGCCCGCCATTGCTTGCAGAGCAACAACCGTTCGACTCTCGGCGACCGCGCCCAGCTTATCGAACGGGCTATGCAAACGACGAGCGACTTTCCGGCCATTTTGCAGGAGAGTCTGAACAAGGAGCTGTTCACGATCTCCACGAGCCCGAGCCCCATTCTGCAAGTCTTCAAAAAGGCGACGGCGAACGACTTCCGAGCCCGCCACATTTTGGAAGTTAGCGACGGTTCCGACCTGGCGGAGGTTGCCGAGGATGGCGAGATCACACAAGGAATCATCAGTGATAACGAACTGGCGTCCTACTCGATCAAGAGCTACGCCAAGCGCTACAGCATCAGTTTCCAGACGCTGGTTAACGACGACATGGGCGCACTGTCCGACCTTTCCGGGAAGATCACCAACGGCGCTCGCCGGTGGTTTGT
>JAPKZA010000010.1 GCA_026394015.1 Acidobacteriota bacterium | reverse complement strand
TCAGGCAATTCAGCGAGTCGCACTATTCGCTCAACAGTATTGGGATCTATGACAAAATTCTGTCCGCGCTTTTTTGTTGGACGCAGGTCAAGTGCAGTGGCAAGTTCACGAATCTCGCGAGCACCGAGAAGATTGCTCACCAGACTCCCAGCGCGCGCTGAGCGTTGTCCCATAAGTGGCCAGCCATTGTCGATTCGTCAACACCACGCAAAGAGGCTAATGCGCGCACAGTAAATGGCATGAGATAGGAAGCGTTTGGCTTACCGCGATTAGGAACCGGAGTCAGGTATGGCGCATCTGTTTCAACCAAAATCAAATCGTTCGGAACAATTGCTGCCGCTTCGTGTAGATCTGTTGCATTCTTGAATGTCACGACGCCTGCGAAGGAAATAAACCAACCCTGATCCGCACAAAATTTCGCCATCGCAGCATCACCACTGAAGCAGTGAAAAATGACTCGATCAGGTGCACCTTCATTTATCAAGATGTCCATCACGTCTTGGTGGGACTCGCGATCGTGAATCACCAACGTCTTGCCGATCTTCTTTGCAATGTCGATATGGCGGCGAAAAGACTCTTGCTGAATTGGTCGGGTGGTTTCATCGCTACGGAAATAATCAAGCCCAGTTTCACCAACAGCCCGAACAACTTCGTCTTGCACCATTTCTTCAATAGCTTCGTAGGCAAGATCAAGCCCGGCTTTGCCTTCAGCTTCAAAAATACGAGGCACTTCATTGGGATGCAGCCCCACGCCAACCACGAGAGCAGGTCGAGTCTTCGCTAACTGAATCGAGAGTCGCGCAGATTCAAGGTCACAACCAATTTGCATGATGCGAGTGACGCCAACTGCAGCAGCCATCTCAATGAGGGTGTCCGGATCAGGCATCGATCCACCGTGCATAACCGGCGCAGCCAAGGCTTCTGGCGATGCAATGGTCATTCGGCAACTTCCTCCAGCCGAGGGAACAAACCGGAGCCCTTAGTTACTGGCGCTCCAGCAGGCAGCTGTCCCCAACGAGCGACATCACTCATGCGCTGCTCGGAGATATCACCGATAGTTATTGCTGCACCAAGCTGATCCCAAAGGTCAGCCATCGTCTTTGGCATTAATGGGAAGTAGAGCACTGCCATGGCTCGCAAGGATTCGCAAATTGTGTAGAGCACCGTGTGTAGTCGCTCAATGTTTGCTTCTTCCTTGGCAAGCACCCAAGGCTCTTGTTCAGTCACATACATATTGACGGCATCCACGAAGCCTTTGACGGAAACGATTGCTGTTGAGAAATCTAAACGTTCCATCGCGGCTTCTGCTTCAGCAAGAACAGCAGTGAGGTGGTCACTCAGCGCAACCTCAGCAGCAGTTGAAACACCTGCTGCAGGCAACTTTCCTTCACAGTAGCGATTCACCATCGCGGTGCCGCGTGATGCAAGGTTGCCAAGGCCGTTTGCGAGCTCTGCGGTGTAGCGGGCGCTCATGTCTTCCCAAGAGAACGAACCATCTTGGCCGAACTGAATGGCGCGCAAGAAGTAGTAGCGGAAAGCATCCGAGCCAAAGTGGTCAATAATCTGTGCTGGCGGAATTCCGGTGAGTTTGGTCTTCGACATTTTTTCGCCGCCAACGAGCAACCAGCCATGTGCGAATACTTTTTTAGGTAAGGGCAATTGCGCTGCCATGAGCATTGCTGGCCAATACACCGCATGGAACCGCAAAATGTCTTTACCAACAAGGTGCACATCTGCCGGCCAAACCTGTGCGGTCTGCGGGCTGGCCGTAGCCAACTGCCGTGATGTAGATCAGCAATGCATCGAACCAGACGTAGACCGTTTGTTTTTCATCCCAAGGAAGTGGAATGCCCCAGCCCACGCTGGAACGTGACATTGAAATATCGACGAGCCCACCGCGAAGAAAACTCATCACTTCGTTGTAAGCACTCACCGGCTGGATAGCTTCAGGGTTTGCTTCGTAATACGTAATGAGTTGTTCTGCGAAAGCTGAAAGTTTGAAGAACCAGTTTTCTTCACTGAGTTGCTCTGCGGGTCGGCCATGAACGGGACACACTTGCTGGCCTTCAAATTCACCAGTGCCAGGAAGTAGATCGCCGGAAAGTTTGAATTCTTCGCAACCTACGCAATAGGGGCCTTCATACGGGGCTGCGTAGACATAACCGTTGTCGCGCACGGCTTCCCAAAATTTCTGCACTGCTTCGATGTGGCGCACTTCAGTGGTGCGAATGAAATCGTCGTTGGCTGCATCGACAGTGCCAAGTACTGGCAGCCAATCGGTTGATACAAGCCGGTCTACCCACTCTTGGGGAGTGACTCCGCCAGCATCGGCTGCGCGCTGCACTTTGGTGCCGTGCTCATCAACGCCGGTGAGGAACCAGACGTTCTCTCCACACTGGCGGTGCCAGCGGGTCAAAAAATCACCGGCAACGGTCGTGTAGGCGTGGCCAATATGGGGCGCATCGTTGACGTAATAGATCGGCGTGGTCACATAAAAGGATGCCGAAGAATCAGTCGAAGCCATAGCCGGATCTTACGGTTGTGCGCTCTTGGCTTGGACCACAGCGTCATAGACCTCGCGTCGACCGATGCCAGCCTCACGAGCAACATCGGCAATTGCGGCCTTTCTGTCTTGCCCAGTTCCCTCACGGCGACGAACCTCTGCGACCCAATCAGCAGGCAAGATCAGTCCTCTAGCTGCCTGACGCTCTTGTAGGGAAGCCCCAGTGACCACCACCGTGCATTCACCACGAACCCCGTCAGCTGCCCACAGCGCCAACTCAGCCAACGTGCCCCGTTTGACCTCTTCATAGGTTTTGGTGAGTTCCCGGCACACGGCTCCCTGACGGTCAGCGCCAAGGCCATCAACCAGGGCCTGCAGCATCACTTCAAGGCGGTGGGGTGCTTCAAAAAAGACCATGGTGCGAGGTTCACCAACGAGGTCGGCGATTCGAGCTGAGCGCTCCCCGACTATTCGTGGCAGGAATCCCTCAAAACAAAATCGATCAACAGGTAGCCCTGAGACAGCCAAGGCCATCAATACTGCGGATGGGCCAGGAGCTGCCGTCACAGGAACACCGCGTAACACCGCTTCTGCAACGACTCGATAACCAGGATCACTTACTGAAGGCATGCCCGCATCAGTGACCACAGCTACCACTGCACCCGCTAATGCTGCATCGACAAGTTCAACAGCGCGTTCGCGCTCATTTGCATCGTGATACGACAGAACTTTGCCGCCAATAGTCAGGCCCAA
>JAPKZA010000077.1 GCA_026394015.1 Acidobacteriota bacterium | reverse complement strand
CCCCCGAATTCTACCAACCGCCCCGCTCACTCTTGTAAACTCAATCACAATGCCCCTCCGCCCCGGCGACAAACTCGGCCCTTACGAAATCGTCTCCCCCATCGGAGCCGGCGGCATGGGCGAAGTCTACAAAGCCAAAGACACCCGCCTCGACCGCACCGTCGCCATCAAAGTCCTCCCCGACCACATCGCCCAGCGCGAAGACCTCCGCGCCCGCTTCGAACGCGAAGCCCGCGCCGTCGCCAGCCTCAACCACCCCAACATTTGCACCCTCCACGACATCGGTTCCCAGTCCGGCACCGGCTACATGGTCATGGAGTTCATGGAAGGCGAAACCCTCGCCGAGCGCCTCGAAAAAGGCCCCCTCCCCCTCGACCCAGCCCTCAAATACGCCGCCCAAATCGCCGACGCCCTCGACCGCGCCCACCGCGCCGGAGTCACCCACCGCGACATCAAGCCCCAGAACATAATGCTGACCCGCGACGGCGTCAAGGTGCTCGATTTCGGCCTCGCGAAGTCGTCCTCCAAGCCCGGTCCCACCGAAGCCACGCTCACGAAAGTCCTGACGACGGAAGGCACCGTCATGGGCACCCCGCAGTACATGGCGCCCGAACAGTTCGAGGGCAGGGAAGCCGACGCCCGCTCCGACATCTGGGCCTTCGGCGCCGTACTGTACGAAATGGCCACCGGGCAGAAAGCGTTCCAAGGCAAAAGCTATTCCAGCCTCGTCGGCGCGATCCTGTCGGCCGATCCTGCCCCGATGGCGGTGAAGCCAGTCACGCCGTCTTGGTTAGAGCGCCTGGCCCGGCGTTGTCTCGCTAAGGACCCGGACGACCGCTGGCAGTCGATGCGCGACGTCGTGATCGAACTCCAGTCGCCCCCGCCGGAACCAGTCGCCGCCATGGGCCCCGCATCCAAAACGGCGCGCTGGCCCTGGATCGCCGCGGTCGCCCTACCGACGCTGCTCGCCGCCTCCCTGGCGTTTGTCCACTTCAGCCAAACGCCCGTCACGGCCCCCCTCGTCCGTTCCACTCTGGCGGTCCCCAAGGAGTTGGACCTCGCTGGCATATCGGGGGCGATGGCCGTTTCGCCGGACGAAAAGCACGTCGTATTGGCCGGACGAAACGACGAAGGCAAGGTTCAGCTTTGGCTGCGCCCCCTGGATGGCATTACGGCGCAGCCCCTGGCTGGCACCGAAGGTGGACGCACGCCGTTCTGGTCTCCGGACGGAAAATCGATCGGCTTCTTTGCCGATGGAAAACTGAAACGGATCGAAGCTGCCGGAGGGCCGGTTCTCTCCCTGGCAGAGGCCGGCCTGGCGCAGGGCACCCGAGGAGCGACCTGGAGCTCCAAGGGTGTCATCGTTCTCTCCGGCAACTTTGATGAAACGCTGAAACGGGTTTCCGCCGCCGGGGGCACCGTTACCGACGCCACGAAGCTGGAGCCGGGCGACAACACGAACCGTCGGCCCTCATGTCTCCCCGATGGGGTGCATTTCCTCTATGTGGCAGGCGACGGTGGTTCGTCGGCTTCGAAGACGATCCGCCTGGGCTCGCTCGACGGGCTGGAGAGCTCGAAGCTCATCGATGCGGCGGACTCCGGAGCCGTTTACTCGGCGGGCTATCTTCTTTTCCTCCGCGGCAATGTATTGATGGCGCAGCCTTTCGACGCGCGGCGACTCGCGCTGTCCGGGGATGCGGTTCCCGTGGTGGAAAACGTGCCGGGCGGCGGGATGGCCACCATGGGGAGCTTCTCCGCTTCGCCCCAAGGGCTGCTCCTGCATGGAACCGGCTCCCGATACATCTCTGATCTCACTTGGTTCGATCGAAAGGGAGATCGCACGGTAGTGCCCGGGGATCCCGCCACGTTCTTAGCGACGGAGTTATCACGGGACCGTTCGACCCTCGCCGTCTCGATGAACGAAAGCGCAAGTGTCATAAGCGTCTGGCTAGTCGATTTGGCACGGGGGTTGCGAACGCGCTTCAGCACAGCAGGGAACTCGCAGCACGTCCTCTTCTCGCCGGACGGTCGTACCCTCTTCTTTTCCTCGGAACGGAGCGAAAAGCCGGGTCTTTACCGTAAGTCCGTCGACGGGAGCCGCTCGGAGGAGTTGGTCTACCAAGGTGTTGTCAGAAAGTTGCGGGGCATCTCTCCGGACGGCAAATTCCTGCTTTATAGTGCTCCGAAAGGAACCTGGGTCCTGCCGGATCCGCTCGGCGAGCCCGGCAAGTCGAAGCCTTTCCAGCTTCGTCAAGTTCCCCCTGGGACGTTCAATGCGCAACTCTCGCCCGATGGGCGCTGGATCGCTTACGATTCCGACGAATCGGGCCGCCGGGAGGTTTTTGTGGTGCCGTTTCCCGAGCCCGGTGCCAAACGGCAGATCTCAGGCGCGGGCGGAGACCGGCCCCGTTGGCGCGCCGACGGAAAAGAACTCTTCTACCTGACACTCGACGGTCAACTCGCCGCCGTGAACGTCGCGGCCCGCGGCGGCACGCTCGAATCCGGCGAGCCCCAGTTGCTGTTCAGTTTGCGGAGGCTGCTCTCCGGCTCTCCGGACTATACCTACGACATCTCGGCGGACGGCCAGCGGATCCTCGCGGCTGTTCCGCGGACCTCGTCTGATGGATTGACGCTCGTTCAGAACTGGCCCGCGCTGTTGAAGAGGTGAGGACACGACGCGATTCGATGGCTTAGGGTAGACTCAAGCAACGAAACTGACGCTGGCCTTCGGTTCGGTTCAAGGAGTCTACAGCAAATGGGATCCACCCGCCGCAATATCCTAACGACGGGCGCCGCCGCCACCGCGATGGCCGCCACCCCGCCTCTGTTTTCACAAAAAGTAGCCACTACCTCGCCCCCGTATCAAAGAGGGGATGTTCGCATTCACTTTGAACAGACCGGCTCCGGCTTTCCGCTTCTGCTCATCGCGGGCGGAGGCCTGAACTCTTCGATCTCGGGCCTGATCAACGGCAGTCCCTTCAACCCAATTGAGGAGTTTAAGGGAGAGTACCGCTGCATCGCCTCCGACCTCCGCAACGCCTACCCCGGCCAATCCTCCGGCCCGCTCGAAGTTGACCGGCCGTGGGATTCGTTCACCGATGACCATCTCGGTCTCATGGATCATTTGGGCGTCAAGAAGTTCATGGTTCTAGGCTTTTGCATCGGCGGCCCGCTCATTTGGAACCTCTTGCGGCGGGCACCCGATCGAGTCGTCGCGGCGGTGCTGGCGCAACCCAGCGGCTCCCGCCCGGAGATGCGGGACCTGTTCTACGAAAACAATTCGAAGGGCTGGGGGAAGGAGTTCCTCAAACGCCACCCCGAAGTCGCGCCCGAAAAAGTAGACCAGTTCCTCACCAGGATGTATCGCTCGAACCCTGATTTCGTTTTTACCGTCACCCGCGATTTCGTCCGTACCTGCCAAACGCCCGTCTTGATTCTGCCGGACGATATCCCGGCCCACCCCTACGCGGTCGCCATGGAGGCCGCCATGCTCGCGCCCAAGGCCGAAGTCAGCATGTACCCCTGGAAGGAGCCCAAAGAGCGCATCCCCCTGGCCGTGCGGCAAATCCGTTCGTTCCTCCGCGCGCATCGGCCGACCTAGCCGCCCGACCGTAGCTCAAAGCGAAAACACCTCCTTCGGTTCGCGTCTCCCAGAGTCGCCCCGTGCAACTCGGGCGAGTACCTTATACCGGCTCCAAAAATACCTCAGGGCTGCTCCGTAGGCCCCCAAATGCCTGTATACTCCCTCCATTGGCGGCAAGAAGGTTAAAGGGAAAGGATCCAACCTTGCTGCCGACTCAAAGGAGTTCAATATGATTCGCTCGAATCTATCCCGATCAACACTGCTGTCCGAAACAACTCGAGAACGGGCGACACGTGTTGTAAACATGGGTCTTAAGCCGTTGGAATTGAGTTCGGAAAGTTGAGGTCTAGTTTTTCGGGTTACTGTCTCCTGTCCAAGAAGATTGCCCGTGGGCAT
>JAPKZA010000351.1:8067-9429 GCA_026394015.1 Acidobacteriota bacterium | reverse complement strand
CGAACGCGCGGGTGGTGGGAACGGGGGGAAGCCCGGCTGGAAGTGTGACGGCACCGGTGATTGTGACGGTGCGGGTGCCGGTGGCTCCGTTTACGATGACGGCGCCGGGGGCGTTACAGGTGACGCCCGGGGGGAACGGGACCGTGGTGGTGACGATTGTGCGGAGTGCGGGGTTTACGGGTCCGGTGACGGTGGTGGCGGAGGGTTTGAGCGCGGGGTTGACGGTGTCTCCGGTGACGATTGCGAGCGGGGCGACGACGGGGAACGTGGTGTTTGTGGCGACGGCGGGGGCGACGGGGGGGACGTCGGCGGTGAGACTGGTGGGGACGGGGGGGACGCCGTTGGCAGCGGCGGCGGCGACGGTGAACGTAACGGTCGCGCAGACGCTGACGTTGGCGATCGACGCGGCGCGGACGGAGATCAAAGCGGGGACGGTGGGTTCGATTCCGGTGCGGTTGACTTCGAACGGGGCAATTTCGGGACGGATTGAGTTCAGTGTGGGCGGGTTGCCGGCGGGAGCGACGTTGGGATTGGTAGCAGGTACGGTGCCGAACAGCTACGTGATCAAGGTGACGGTGCCGACGAGTGCGGCGGCGGGGACATCGACGTTACAGATCGGAGCGAAGGTGGGGGCGATGGTGGCGGCGGGACAGACGACGACGCTGGTGATTGTGAAATAGAAAAGGGGGCCGGTGACGGCCCCCCTTTTCTCTGGTTATGGAGCTGGTTAGAAGACGAACTTGGCTCCGAGCTGGATAACGCGAACAGTGGTGCCTCGGACACCGGCTCCGATGGACCCGAAGGTCTGGGAGCGGATGTTGAGGTCAACGGTGGCGACATCGGGGTTGTAGTGGTTGAAGAGGTTGAAGACCTCAGTACGGAATTCGATGTAACGCTTTTCGCCGAGGGAGAACTGTTTGTTGGCCGAGAAATCGGAGTTGAACAGGCCCGGGAGGCGGATGGCGTTGGTACGGGGGGCGGTGCCGAAGCGACCGAAGAAGAGGTTCTGCTTGGTGGCCGGGTCGGTGTAGATGGTGAAAGCGTCGGTGTTGAACCAGCGCTTGAAGGTTCGGTCGGAGCCGGAGAGGTTGCCGTTTTGCCCGGCGACGAGGTCGGGGCGGGAGCCGACGCCGGTGCCGGTGGTGTCGACGCCGTATCCGATGGGGGCGCCGAAGCCGGAGGCGGCGGTGATGATGGTGGACAGCTGCCAGCCCTTGATGATGTAGGCGAGGGCTCCGGAGCGGCCCTTCATGAAGGGGACCTCATAGAGGACGGTGTTGACGGAGCGGAGCTTCTGATCGAAGCCGGCGATGGACCGTTCGCCCTTGAGGTTGTAGAGATCCTGGACGCTGCCGATGTAGT
>JAPKZA010000351.1:0-8048 GCA_026394015.1 Acidobacteriota bacterium | reverse complement strand
GACGGTGATGCCGGTGGCCATACGACGTTCCACCTTGAGCTGGAAGGCGTGGTAGATGGAGTTGCCGATGGCTTTATCGCCGGTGACGGGGCGTTGGAAGAGTTGGTTGGGTCGGCGCGAGTTCAGGGACGGGGTGCCGGGGACGCGGGGGTCGAGAACGTTGACGGGGCGGTTGAGGTCGCCGAGGGTGGCGACGAGGCGGGTGCCTTTGCTGCCGACGTATCCGGCGTCGATGACGAAGCCGCCGAAGATCTTCTTTTGCACGTTGAGGTTCCACTGTTGGATGTAGCTATCGCGCATGTTTTGATCGTTGGAGACGGCGAAGTTAAAGGCACCGGTGGTGGCGGCGCCGGCGAAGGGGTTCGAGAAGAACAGATTCGGGGCTCCGGCGATGTTTCCGGCGACGTTGGCACCGGCGGTGGCTTGGGCGCCTTCGGCCATGGCGAAGATGGCGTTGGAGATTTGCGGGGTGTAATAGATGCCGTAACCGCCGCGAACGACCATGTCCTTGGCGAAGCTGGGCTGATAGGCGAAGCCGAAGCGGGGGCCGAAGTTGTTTTTATCGGGTTGGAGGAGGCCGCGACCGTACTTGGAGGTGGAGGGGGTGGCGAAGCCGGTGACCTGGAGACCGTTTTGTTCGATATTGACGAACTTGTCGTCCTTCTGGACCATTTTGCCGAAGTAGTCGTAGCGCATGCCGAAGTTGAGGGTTAGGCGTGGGGAGAGTTTGAAATCGTCGTTGAAGTAGTAGGCCTGCCAGGTGTTGGTGAGGTCGGTGACGGTAACGGCGGGGTTGAGGCTGGCGGTGCGGACGTAGCCGAGCATGAAGTCGGCGAGGGCGGCGCCGGTGTAGGTGCCATCGAAGCCGAAGGCTCCGCGGGGGTCGCGGGCTTGGTTAAAGGTAACGAGGCGGCGGGCGATATCGGCGCCAAACTTGAGGTAGTGGCGGCCGGTTTGCCAGGAGAGGTTGTCGACAACCTGCATGATGCCATTGGAGCGTTCGCGCGGTCCGATGGTACGTTGGAGGCCGAAGGTGGAGTAGCCGCCGTCGTCGCCGCCGATGCTGACGACGGGGGGGCCGAAGAACTTGGGGTCTTTGGAAACGAGGGGGAGGCCCATTTTATTGGCGACGTCGAAGTCGGCGCGGCCGGTGGTGCCGAAGGTTTCGTTTTCGTAGAAGTTGTGATAGCCGCCGCGGAGATCGTTGACGATGCTTGCGGAGACGGTGCGGGTGTAGCCGAGGGAGAGGTTTTTGGTGCGTCCGAGGTTGTCGCGTTGGTCGTTGCCCCAGAAGGGTACGCCGGATGCGGTGGTGTCGGTGAAGACGAAGCGGCCGAAGATGGAGTCCTTGGAGGAGAGTTGATGATCGATGCGGGCGTTGTAGTTATCCTGCTTCGAGATGGCCGGGACGGGCGAATTGATGAAGTTTTGGAGCCCGTTCGAGGTATTGGGGAGGGGGGTGAAGGCGAGGAAGGCGAGGGATTGGGGGCTGAGGGCGGAGCGGGGGATGATGTTGTTGGCGATGGGGACCCGTTGGGGATCGCGGAGGACGATGGGGGCTCCGGTGCGGGAGTTCACGATTTTAGAGAAGTCTCCGTTGCGGAAGTCCTGGTTGGGGACGATGCGGAAGCCGGCGACGGCGCCTTGGAGGTTGCGGCCGCGTTCCCAATTGAAGAAGAAGAAGGTTTTGTCCTTGCCGTTGTAGAGTTTGGGGAAGAGGACGGGTCCGCCGATGTTGGCGCCGAACTGATTGCGGTTGAGGCGGGGGCTGGAGAGGGAGGTTTTGCCGATGGCGTCGTAGGTTTGGGTGAGGGCGTCGTTGCGGTTGAATTCCCAAAGGGTGCCGTGGAAGGCGTTGCCGCCGCGCTTGGTGAGCATATTGATGTGGCCGCCGGGGGCGCCGCCGGATTCCGCGGAGTAGTTGGAGGTTTCGACCTTGAACTCGGCGAGGGCGTCGATGGAGGGGGAGAAGGAGTAGGTCATGGCGTCGTAGTCCATGAGCTCGATGCCATCGAGGAAGAAGCGGTTGGCGGTGTCGCGAGAGCCGTTGGCGGAGAAGCCGGTGGAGCCGAAGGAGCTATCGGTCTGGCCGATGGAGCCACGTCCGCGGCGGACGGTGATCGAACCCGGGGTGCCGGCCTGGGCACCGGGGATCAACTGGGCGAGTTGGATAAAGTTGCGTCCGTTGAGGGGGATGGCGACGATTTTTTGGGCGTCGATGACGGAGCCGACGGTGGCGTTTTCGGTTTGGAGGACGGCGGCGGAGGCGGAGACCTCGATGGATTCGGTGACGGCGCCGACCTTAATTTGGATGTCGACGCGGGCGGTGACACCGACTTGGAGTGCTAGACTGGCGACGCGGCCGGACTGGAAACCAGCTTTGTTGGTTTCGATGCTGTACCCACCGGCGGTGAGGAAGGGGATGGTGTAGCTGCCGGCATCATTTGTAGTTGTCTCACGGACGGAGTTGGTTAAAGCGGCGGTGGCTTTGATCCGCACGTTGGCGACGGGGGCGCCAGAAGGGTCAGTGACGATGCCGGTAAGGGTCGCCGTATTCTGTTGGGCCGAGGCGACAGAGGCCACGGCGAACAGGAGAGGCAACGCGTACATCTTGGTAAACGCATTTTTCATAGGGAGATGGATCCTGAAGAGGAAGATTTTCATCAGTTTGTAGTGTTGCGTGGCCGGGCGGAAGGAACTTGGTGTATCGTGTAATGTTTGCAATGAGTTGGAGGGAGGTACAGTACGGGGGTAAGGTGGGCTAGAATAGGGGAATGAACGTAGGCCTGTCAGACGAGGCGGTGCGCCAGCAACTGGAGAAGTTGCTGGAGAGCGATATGTTCAAGGCGAGCAAGCGGTGTCGGACGTTTTTGAGTTTTGTGGTGACGCAGCGGTTGGCGGGGCAGGCGGAGAGTTTGCGGGAGAAGGTGATTGGGGTGGAGGCGTTTGGCCGGGCGTCGGGGTACGACACGACGGAAGACCCGGTGGTGCGGATCACGGCCGGGGAGGTTCGGAAGCGGTTGGCGCAGTACTACCAGGATCCGGGGCGGGCGGGGGAGCCGCGGGTGGAGCTGGTGGCGGGGAGCTATGTGCCGGAGTTCCACTTGCCGGTGGTGGCGGTTCCGGAGGTGATGACGGCGAGGTGGGAATGGCGTTGGGGGTGGGTGGTGGGTGCGGTGGTATTGGCGGGATTGGGGTTGTGGCGGTTTGGGGTGGGGGGAGCGACGGCGTTTGAGCGATTCTGGGGTCCGACTTTAGGGGCTCATGGGCCGGTGTTGGTGTCGGTGGGGCAGAGTCGGGTGTACTCGCTGCGGAAGGAGGTGGCGAATGCGGCGGAGGCGGATTTGGATCCGGGACATTCTGGGGTTCCGGCGCGGGGGCTGTCGAGTGGATTTGCGTTGTCGCCGCGGGATGTGATTCCGTCGTGGGACCGGTATGCGCCGATGGGGGACGCGGTGAGCATGACGGCGTTGGCGGTTTTTTTTCATGACCGGCAGAAGGACTATCGGCTGCGGGGGAGCGGGACGACGACGTTGGCAGATTTGCGGGAGGGGGCGGCGGTGTTGATTGGGGCGTTCAGCAATGATTGGACGTTGCGGACGAATAAGGATTTGCGGTTTCGGGTGGTGTTGGGGGCGGATGGATGGCGGGCGGTGGAAGATCGGCAGGACGTTGGATCGGCGAAGTGGCGGGGATCGTACATCGATGCTCCTCTGGGGACGGAGGCGGTGGACTATGCGGTATTGACGCGGGTTTTTGATGAGACGACGGGGCATCCGGTGATTAGCGTGGGGGGGATTACGCATTTGGGGACGAAGGCGGGGGGGGAGTTTTTATTGTCGGAGGCGGGGATGAACGAGGGGTTGCGGGGGGCACCGGCGGGATGGGAGAAGAAGAATTTGCAGATCGTGGTGTCGACGAAGGTGATCGGGGCGAGTGCGAGTCCGCCGCGGTTTGTGGCGCTGCACGTTTGGTAGCTTGTTTGGGGGAGGGACTTAGTACCTTTTGGTATTTAGTTACTTAGTAAGTTCGCCGGAGGTTTATTTGGCTGTAGACTGTGGAGGTGTTGACGGCGCTGCTTATTATCGTTTGGTCGTTGGTGTACTTCGTCTATTGGCTGGCCTGGACGGTCCGGCTGGTGCGGGGGCGGGTGGCGGCTTAGGCGCTCCACGGCTTGCGGAAAGGGCGGGAGAGCATTTCGTTGGCTTTTTCGTCGTTCGTGAAGCGTTCGGTGGTGGGGTTCCACTGGAGATCGCGGCCGAGGCGGAGGCTGATGTTGCCGAGATGGGCGATGGTGATTGACCGATGGGCCTGTTCGATGGGCGCGACGGGTTGTTGGCGGGAGATGACGCAGTCGATGAAATTGCGGGAGTGGTTGGAGCTTCGGTAGAGCCGGACGTCGTTGGGGCCGGGTTCATAGTCGAGAAGCGAAAGGGGAGTGGCTTCGATGGCTCCGCGATTGACCCAGACGGAGCCTTCGGTGCCCTGAAAGGTTACTCCTTGACGGACGCGGCTGGAGTAGATGAGTTTGACTCCGCTTGCGTAGATGGCTTCGAAATGGAAGTCGGTGGCGGTGTTCCAGAGGGTCTCTTTGGCCCAGGTGGCTTGGCCGTTTTTGATGGCGACGGGGCCGGAGAGTTCGGTGCCCATGCCCCATTGGGCGATGTCGGGATGGTGGCCGCCCCAGTCGGTGATTTGGCCGCCGGAGTAGTCGAGGATCCAGCGGAAATTGACGTGGCAGCGGCCGGGGGCGTAAGGGGCGGCGGGGGCGGGGCCGAGCCACATATCGTAGTTGAAGCCGGCGGGGACGGGTTCGGGAGCTTGGCGGTCGCCGGTTTGGCCGAAGTCGGGGGTGCCGCCGGGGAGGCCGCACAGGACGGTGTGCAGCTTGCCGAGGCGGCCGTTACGGACGATTTCGCAGGCTTTGCGGAAGCGGGGGTCGGAGCGCTGCTGGCTGCCGGTTTGGAAGATGCGCTTGTTTTCGGTGACGGCGGTGACCATGGCGCGGCCTTCGGCTATCGTGAGGGCTAAGGGCTTTTCGCCGTAGATGTCTTTGCCGGCTTTGGCGGCTTGGATGGTGGGGATGGAGTGCCAGTGATCGGGGAGGGCGATGAGGACGGCGTCGATGTCGGGGCGACGGAGGACGTCGCGGAAGTCTTCGTAGGGGGTGCAGCCTTTGTAAGTGCCGGAGCGTTGGGCGCGGGCGTAGTGCCATTCGACGAGGTCGCGGGCGGGTTCGCGGCCGGCGAGGGCTCCGTTCCAGTAGCCGGGGGATTGGCGGTTGACGTCGCAGACGGCGACGACCTGAACGCGTTCGTCGGCGAGGAAGTTTTTGAGGTCGTTAATGCCTTGGTTGCCGCAGCCGATTACGCCGACGGTGGCGCGTCGGCTCGGGGCGATGGTGCCTTGGAGGCCGAGGGCGGAGGCGGGGAGGATGGCTGGGGCCAGGGAGGCGGTGAGGAGTTCGCGACGACGCATAGCCGCGATGATCGCACAAATTTAGGGGATTGCGGTCCAGCGCTCCAGGGTGGCTTCGATTTCGCGGAGTTGGATGGGTTTGGTGAGGTAGTCGTCCATGCCGGCTTCGAGGCAGCGTTCGCGGTCTCCGAGGAGGGCGTTGGCGGTGAGGGCGATGATGGGGGGATGGGGGTGAGTGCGGCGGATGTTGGCGGCGGCTTCGAAGCCGTCCATGCGGGGCATTTGGCAGTCCATGAAGATGAGGTCGTAGGGGAAGGCAGACGCCATCGAGACGGCGTCGAGTCCGTCTCCGGCGATGTCGACGTTGCAGCCGGCTTTGCCGAGGAGATGGGAGGCGAGTTTTTGGTTGACCGAGTTGTCTTCGGCGAGGAGGACATGCCAGCGCTTCGGGATGTTGTTGATCGGAGCCAGAGCGGGTCGGGAAGGAATGGGAGCGGCGCTGGGAGGCGGTGCGGTGCGGCGGGCGGCGCGTTCGAGGGCGGCGAGGAGTTGACCGGAACGGACGATGGGTTTTTGGAGGACGTCGGAGAAGCCGCGGGCGACGAGGCGGCTGGTTTGCTCGCGGTTGGTGCCGCCGGAGCTGAGCATGACGAGGGCGGTGGAACGGAGGGAGTGATCTTTGAAGATGACGTCGGCCAACTGTTCGCCGTCCATTTCGGGTAGGTAGTGGTCGAGGAGGGCGACATCGAAGGGCTCGTGGCGTTCGAGGGCGGCATGGAGATGCTGGAGGGCTTCGCCGGCGTTGGCGGCGCTTTCGTGGGGGAGGTTCCAGCGGTCGAGTTGGGCTTCGAGGAGGCGGCGGTTGACGGCCCGGTGCCGCCGAATTTCCGGGTGGTGGAGGAGTCGGCCTGAGTGAACTTATTGAAGATGAGGGATTGCTTGTCGACGGGGATGCCGAGGCCGGAATCGATGACGGCGAAGTGGAAGGTGCCCGGGGAGGGGGCGGTGGCGCGGAGGATGACGTGACCTTGCGCCGTGAATTTGATGGCGTTGCTGACGAGGTTGAGCATGACCTGGCGGATGCGGCCGGGGTCTCCGAGGAGGATTTGGGGGGCGTCGGGCACCCAATCGAGGACGAGTTCGACGTTGGAATCGGCGAGTTTGGGGGCGAGGAGTTCGCAGACTTCGATGGCGGCGAGGTGGACATCGGCGGGGATGGATTCGATGGAGAGCTTGCCGGCTTCGATTTTCGAGAAGTCGAGCAGGTCGTTGATGATGGCCAGGAGGGCTTCGCCGGAGTGGCGGATGGTTTCGACGAACTCGCGCTGGTCGTCGTCGAGGGGGGTATCGACGAGGAGGTTGGCAAAGCCGATGATGCCATTCATGGGGGTGCGGATTTCGTGGCTCATAGTGGCGAGGAAATCGGCTTTGGCGCGGGTGGCGGCTTCGGCGGTGTCTTTCGCGTTGCGGAGGGCGAGTTCGGTGGCTTTGCGGTGGGAGACGTCCTGGAGGGTTCCGTGGAGGCCGATGAGGCGGCCGTCGGCATCAAGTTCGGCTTCTCCTCGGCCGACCGTCCAGACGTGGGTGCCATCGGCGCGGATCATTTCGAGATCGAGTTCGTAGGCGGTGCCGTTCGAGAGGGAATCGTTGACGGCGGCGCTGAGACGGAGCCAGCTTTCCGGGGTGTAGAGGAGCTGTTGCCCGAGGTAGTTGGGGGCGGGGACGCTGGGGTCGAGACCGGCGATGCGGTAGAGTTCGGGGGACCAGAAGACGGTGTCGGATTCGACTTGCCACCGCCAACTGCCGACGCCGGCCATGCGCTGGGCTTCGCGGAGTTCCCATTCGCGGGAGCGGAGAGCGTCGGTATCGCGGTGCTGGACGGATTCGAGGCGGCGGAGGGCGGTGACGTCGCGCTGGACGGCGATGTAGTGGGAGATTTGGCCGTTGGGAGCGCGGAGGGGGGCGACACTCCAGGCGACGGTATAGGGCGAGCCGTCTTTGCGGTAGTTGATCGCTTCCCCGTGGAAATTTGTGCCGGAGCGCAGGCAATCGCGAAGAGTTTGGAGGACGTCCGGGTTGGTGTCCGGGCCCTGGAGGATGCGGGGCGAGCGGCCGAGGACTTCGGCGACCGCATAGCCGGTCATGGCGGTGAAGGCGGGATTGGCGTAGACGATATGGGGGCCGGGGGCGATGAGTTGCGCGTCGGTGATGACGACGGCATCGTGGGCGTGGGCGAGGGCAAGGGCGAGAAGGCTTGTTTCCTGCTCGGCCAAGCGCTGGGCGGTGATGTCTTCGGTGACCATCAGGATCAGCGTTGGAGGGCCGGGGGCGTGGGTGGCGTTGGTTCTTACCCAGCGGGGGCTGCCATCGGGGTGGAGATAACGTTTTTCGATTTGGACGGACGCCTTGTGGCCTACGAGAAGCGTTTCGAGAGCGCTTTTGACGGCAGGGAGATCTTCGGGATGGATGAGATCGAAGCGGTTGCGTTGGCGGAGTTGTTCCAGGGAGTAGCCGGTGATTTGGCAGTAGGCGGGGTTGGCGTGGACGAAGTTGCCGAAGGGATCGCTGACGGAGAGCCCGACGCCGCAGCCCCAGATGAGGGAGCCGAAGAGGTCCTGGAAGTCAGCGGG
>JAPKZA010000457.1:9306-10761 GCA_026394015.1 Acidobacteriota bacterium | reverse complement strand
AGCAAATGAGCCAAGGCTTCACGCAAAGCGGAGCCGTCATCCGCAAGGGCGGCGAACGCGAATCCTTCCCCAACGGCACCGCCTACCACTGGGAGGTCCTCGACCCCAAAACAAACCAACTCGGTGCCTTCTCCCTCTACATCGTCCCTGCCGGAACCCGCGCCCACGTCGTCCTCGCCGTCGGCCCGGCCGAAAAAGTCCGGGCCCACAAAGCCACCCTCGCCCAAGTCGCCCAAAGCATCCGCTACCAACAACAGCCCCTCCGCACCTCCGCCCCCAACAACAACAGCCCCTCAGCACCTCCGCCACCAACAGCCCCTGGGACCAAAAACTCCGCGGCAAAGTCATCCGCCAGTTCAACGCCAGCCAAGGCATGTCCAGCGAAAAGAAACACACCCTCGGAGCCGACGGCCGCTATTCCTATTGGAGCAGCAGCATGGTCAGCGTCGACGTCCCCGGGGCCAGCGGCAGCAGCTTCGGCAAGGACGCACAAAAAGGACGTTGGAAGATCATCGACAACGGCACCCGCGCCTTCCTCGAAGTCGTCTACGACTCCGGCCAAACCCGCACCTTCGCCCTCACGAAGGACGCCACCAACTGGTACATGAACGGCGAAAAAGCCTTTGCCGTGGACCCGCAATGAAAGCCCTCAGCCTCCTCCTCCTCGCCGCATCCCTCCTCGCCCAGCGCGATCTCAAGCTCGAAGGAGCCCAAAAGCTCGCCCTCGTCGTCGGCAACGGTGCCTATCCCAAGTGGCCCCTCCGCAACCCCGCTAACGACGCCCGCGCCGTCGCCCAGGCCCTAACCAGCGTCGGCTTCTCCACCACCTCCGCCATCGACGTCACCCTCCAAAACCTCGACCGCACCGTCAGCGCCTTCGTCGCCAAGGTCAAGCAGGGCGACACCGTGGCGTTCTACTACGCCGGCCACGGCATCCAACTCGAAGGCGAAAACTACCTCGTCCCCATCGACTTCGACGCCAAGGACGAAGCCGACGCCAAGTACGCCGCCTATGCCGCCTCCCGCGTCCAGGAACGCATCGAAAAAGCCGGCGCCCGCGTCACCCTCGTCGTCCTCGACGCCTGCCGCAACAACCCCTTCGCCGCCACCCGCTCCACCTCCGGAGGCTTAGCCGCCATGGGCACCGGCAAGGGCACGCTGATCGCCTTCGCCACCGCCCCCGGCAAGACCGCCGACGACAATCCCACCGGCAACAACGGCCTGTTCACCACCCATTTCATCACCGCCCTTCAGCAACCTGGCCTCACCATCGACCAGGTCTTCAACCGCGTCCGCGAGCGCGTCTATAACGCCTCCGGCGGCAAGCAAGTCCCCTGGACCGTCTCCAGCGTCATCGGCGAAGTCTACCTCCGTCCCGGCACCGCCCCAGCCCCCGCCGTCATTGAGGCCGCCGCTCCCCCGCCCGTCCCCAACCCCCCCCCCCGCCCCGCCTCG
>JAPKZA010000457.1:0-9257 GCA_026394015.1 Acidobacteriota bacterium | reverse complement strand
CTACTGACCTCCATCTACTACAAACAGGAACAGTGGGACCTCCTCGTCCCCACCGCCGTCCAAGCCATCAAGGCCGGTGCCACCATCCCCTTCGCCGTCGGCCATCACCATACGTTGACCGGCGCTCACGGAGCCCTTCTCTCCATCTCCTCCAAGCAAATCCAGTTCGAGTCCGTCCCCGGCTCCGCGTGCAGCCAGAAGAATATGACCGTTCCCCTCGCCAACCTCGGCCCCGCCCAACAAACCTCCAGTAACCAGGGAATCGTCTTCTTCAATCTGAAAATCAACGACGAAAAGGGCAAGGCGCAGAACTTCAACTTCGTCGACCCCAACACCCAGGTCAAGCCAAATCCGGACGGCCTGCCGATCCTCATCTCCCCGCCCCGCGCCCCGCAACTCCTCCGTGCCATGGCCGAGATTTTCAATCAGGCGCGACAGCCATAGCGAAGTTTGGTATCCTGATTCTTCATGCGGATTTCGCACCCCAGCCAGCATCGTCACCATTGCCATACGGCGGATGGGCGGGCTGTCCTGTAGCTTCCAGACTGATCTTCAGAAGCTTCGATGACTTTCTCACCAGCCCGCCGCGACAAACGGCGGGCTTTTTCTATATGGACTTAGACTTCAAAAAATCGGACGGCCTCGTCACTGCCGTCATCCAACACTTCGAAACGAAACGCGTCCTGATGGTCGGCTATATGAACGAAGAATCGTTCCGCCTCACCATCGAAAAGGGCTACGCCGTCTTTTTCTCCCGCAGCCGCCAAAAACTCTGGCTGAAGGGGGAATCCTCCGGCCATAAGTTAATCGTCAAAGCCATCGAAACCGACTGCGACCAGGACGCCGTCCTCATCTTTGTCGACCCCGTCGGCCCCGGCGTCTGTCACGAAGGTTACGAAAGCTGCTTCTTCCGCTCGCTCAGTGACGACAAGTGGCAAATCAGCGAAAAACAAACTTACGACCCGAAGGTGGTTTATGACAAGTAACAAATTGAAGATCGGCATCCCCAAAGGCAGCCTCGAAAACGCGACCATCGACTTATTCCGCCGAGCCGGCTTCAGCATCACCGTCTCCAGCCGCAGCTACTTCCCTTCGATCGATGACCCCGAAATCGAATGCATGCTCATCCGCGCGCAGGAAATGGCCCGCTACGTCGAAGACGGCATCCTCGACGCCGGCCTCACCGGCCTTGACTGGGTTCTGGAATCGGAAGCCTCCGTCCAAACCGTCGCCGACCTCGTCTACTCCAAAGCCAGCTTCGGCAAGGTCCGCTGGGTCCTCGCCGTGCCCGAATCCTCCCCCGTCCAAAGCGTGAAGGATCTCGAAGGCAAAGTCATCGCCACCGAACTCGTGCAATTCACGAAGAATTATTTACGCCATCGTCGAAGTCACCGAAACCGGCTCCTCTCTGCGCGCCAACAAACTCCGCATCGTCGAAGAGCTCATGAGCTCCAACACCCAACTCATCGCCAACAACGCCTCCTGGGCCGACCCCTGGAAGCAGCAAAAATTGCAGGATATCCGCCTCCTCCTCGACGGCGCCATCGCCGCCCTCGGCAAAGTCGGCCTCATGCTCAACGTCCGCAAAGCCGACTTGGACCGCGTCCTCGCCACCCTCCCCGCCCTCAAGAACCCCACTATTTCCCAGCTCAGTGACCCCGAATGGGTCGCCGTCAATACCATCCTCGAAGAGCTCACGGTCCGCAACCTCATCCCCCGCTTGAAAGCGGCCGGCGCCCAAGGCATCGTCGAGTATCCCCTGAATAAGATCGTAATGTAAGTCACTTATGATAAAGATCGTAGCCGCCAACCAAGTTAGTAAGATTCTCTCCCGCAAGGCCGCCCGCTTCGGCGAAGCGGAAGCGATCGTCAAACCGATGCTGGAAGCCGTGAAGAAGCGCGGCGACGCCGCCGTCATCGAATACGCCCGCCACTTCGACAAGTTCGACCGCAAAACTCTGCTCGTGCCGGAAGCCGAACTCGCCGCCGCGGCCAAGGGCCTGTCGAAGGAGTTCGTCGCCGCCGTCAAAACCGCGTCCACCAACATCCGCGCCTACGCCAAACTCCAGCTGCCCGTGGCGAAATCCGTCACGATCTCCCCCGGCCTCAAGCTCGGCCAAATCGTCCGGCCCCTCGAAACCGTCGCCGCTTACATCCCCGCCGGCCGCTATCCCCTGCCCTCCACTCTACTGATGACCGTCATCCCGGCCCAGGTCGCCGGCGTCCCCAATATCTGCGTCAGTTCGCCCCGCGTCGTCCCCGAAATCTTCGGCACCGCGGCGCTCCTGAAAGTCAAAAACGTCTTTCAAATGGGCGGCGCGCAAGCCATCGCCGCCTTCGCCTACGGCACCAAAACCGTCCCCAAAGCAGACCGCATCGTCGGTCCCGGCAACATCTATGTGGCCGCGGCGAAGAAGCTCCTCGCCGGAGAAGTGGGCATCGATTTCATCGCCGGCCCCACCGAAATCCTCATGATTGCCACCGACGGCAACCCCGCCTGGATCGCCGCCGACATGCTCGCCCAAGCCGAACACGATACCGACGCCTCGGCGGTTCTCCTCACGACCTCCAAGCAACTCGCCCTCGCCGTCCAAAGCGAAATCGAACGCCAATTGGCGACGCTCCCCACCGCCAAAACCGCCCGGGTCGCCATCGACAAAAACTCCGCCATCATCCTGATGGATTCCATCGACCAGGCCATCGAAGTCTCCAACCGCTTCGCCCCCGAGCACCTCTCCATCCCCTCGGCCAGCCTGCTCAAACACATCCAGCACGCCGGCAGCGTCTTCATCGGCCCCCACAGTCCCGAAGCCGCCGGCGACTATGCCACCGGCCCCAACCACGTCCTGCCAACCAGCGGCGCCGCCCGCCTCCGCGGCGGCCTCTCCTCCGCCGACTACGTCAAAGTGATCTCGACGCAGGAAGTCAGCGGCCCCGCCCTAAAGAAATTGACGCCCGCCGTCACCACCCTCGCCCGCGCCGAAGGGCTCGAAGCCCACGCCCGCTCCGTGGAGGTGAGGAATGCCAAGTAGCCCCAAATTGCGCCCCCGCCCCGCTGTCGAAAAGATGGCGCCGTATCACCCCCCCTCCGGCGGCCGCGGTGACAAACTCCGGCTCGATTTCAACGAAAACACCATCGGCTGCTCGGAAAAGGTCACCCAGTTCCTCGTCGAACACCTCGTCGAAAACGACCTCGCGGTCTACCCGGAATACAGCGCCGCCCGCCGGGAACTCGCCGCCTTCTTCCGCGTCGGCGAAGACGAATTCGCGCTCACCAACGGCACCGACGAAGCCATCCAAGTCCTCATCAATACCTATGTCGACGACGATGACGACGTCCTGATCTTGAAACCGGCCTACGCCATGTACAAGTTCTATGCCGAGGTGGCCGGCGCCTCGGTCCGCGAAATCGCCTACCGCCCCGGCTCTCTCGCCTTCCCCCTGGCCGAACTCCTCGGAGCCATCCGCCCCGAAACCAAAGCCATTCTCATCTCCAATCCGAACAACCCCACCGGCACCGGCGTCGACCACGAAGGCATCATCCGCATTCTGAAGCGCGCCCCCCACGCCGCCGTTCTCATCGACGAAGCCTACTACGAGTTCAGTGGCGTCACCGCCCTCGGGATGCTCAAGGAGTACCCCAACCTCTTCGTTTCCCGAACATTCTCGAAGGTTTACGGTATGGCCGCCCTCCGCATCGGCTGCCTCTTCACCCAAGCGGCAAACGTCGAATGGCTGCAGAAGGCCCAAAGCCCCTACTCGGTGAATTCGCTCGCCGTCCTCGCTGCCCGCGCCGCCATCCGCGACACCCAGTACATCGAACGCTACGTCGGCGAAGTCCTCGCCGCCCGCGAACTCCTCTACGTCGGCCTCGAAAAACTAAACATCCCTTACATCAAAAGCCAGGGCAATTTCGTCCTGACTCAGATGGGCGACCGCGCCATCGAGATCCGCGACGCCCTCCGCGCCCGCGGCGTCCTCGTCCGCGACCGTAGCTACGAAATCGACGGCTGCGTCCGCATCACCGTCGGCACCCGAGACCAAATGCGACACTTACTCAAAGAACTGGAGGACTTATGGCGAAAGAAATGATCATTTTCGACATGGACGGCGTCTTAGTCGACGTCACCGAGTCCTACCGCGAAACCATCGTCCAGACCGTCAAACACTTCACCGGCAAAACCATCGCCCGGGATCTGATCCAGGAATACAAAAACGGTGGCGGCTGGAACAACGATTGGGCCCTCTCCCAGAAGATCGCCGCCGACCTCGGCACCCCTCTCGACTACGCCGACGTCGTCCACTACTTCCAGCAAATATTCTTCGGCCCCAATAACGACGGCCTCATGCAGCGCGAACAGTGGATCGCCGAACCCGGTTGCCTCGAAAGCCTCGCCGAGACTTTCGACTTCTCCGTCTTTACCGGTCGCGAACGCGCCGAAGCCCAAATGACCCTCGACCGCTTCGCCCAGAACCTCACCTTCGCCCCCGTCGTCGGCGCCGACGACGTAACCAACGGTAAGCCCGACCCCGAAGGCATGTTACAGATCATGGCCGGCCTCCCCGGCCGTAAGTTCGTCTATATTGGCGACACAGTGGACGACGCCCGCAGCGCCCAACGCGCCGGCGTCCCCTTCGTCGGCGTCGCCCACCGCGCCAACACCCGCTACCACGACACCGTCGCCCTCCTCCAGGCCGAGGGCGCTTTTGTCGTCATCGACAACATTAACGAACTCGCCGGAGCCCTCGCAAAACGATGAGAACCTCGACAGTAGAACGCATCACCAAAGAAACCCAAATCCGCGGAAAACTGAAGATCGAAGGCAAGGGGAAGTATCAAATTTCCACTGGCATCCGCTTCTTCGATCACATGCTGGAGCTATTCACGAAGCACGGCGGCTTCGATCTCGAACTCACCGCCACCGGCGACCTCGACGTCGATCAGCACCACACCGTCGAAGATGTCGGCATCGCCCTCGGCCAGCTCTTCGCCAAAGCCCTCGGCGATCGCAAAGGAATCAATCGCGCCGGCTACTTTGTCATGCCGATGGACGAAACCCTCAGCGTTGTCGCCATCGACCTCGGCGGCCGCCCCGCCCTCGTCTATTCCGACTTAGTCAAGGTTCGCTTAGTCGGCGACCTCCAAACCGAGTTAGTCCACGACTTCTTCGACGGCTTCGCCGTCCATGCCGGAGCCAATGTCCATTGTAAGGTGCTCTACGGACGCAGCAACCACCACAAGCTCGAAAGCATCTTCAAATGCTTCGCCCGCGCGATGAAATTCGCCACGTCGAAGGACGCCCGCCTGAAAGACCAACTCCCCTCCACCAAGGGCCTCCTCGAAGGAACCACCGCATGAGCAAAGTAGTCGTCTTCGATTACGGGGCCGGAAACCTGCGCAGCGTCCTCAACACGCTCGGCGCCATCGGAGCCCAATACGAACTGGTCGATGACGCCGCCGGCCTCGAATCCGCCGAAAAGATCATCCTTCCCGGCGTCGGCCACTTCGGCCAAATGGTCCGCACCCTTGACGCCATGCGCGTCCGCAAACCGCTCCTCAATCGCATCACCGCCGGGGTGCCGTTCCTCGGCATCTGCCTCGGGCTCCAAGCGCTTTTCGAAGAGAGCGAAGAGGCCCCCGAACTCCAAGGCCTCGGCCTCTTCGCGGGCAAGGTCAAGCGGTTCCCCAACGACGCCCGCGTCCCCCACATGGGCTGGAACGAACTCGAAGTCAAGGCCGGCTCCAAGCTCCTCCGCAACCTGCCCGAACGACCCTACTTATACTTCGCCCATAGTTACTACGTGCCCGCCCACCAACACGCCGCGGCCACCTGCATTTACTCCGAACCCTTCACCGCCGTCCTCGAATACGAGAACGTCTACGGGGTCCAATTCCATCCGGAGAAGTCCGGCGCCCTAGGATTACAGATTGTCAAAAACTTCGTGGACCTTTGATACCATGCTCGCCAAACGCATCATCCCCTGTCTCGATGTCACCGCCGGCCGAGTCGTCAAAGGCGTCAACTTCGTCAACCTGATCGACGCCGGAGACCCCGTCGAACTCTCTGAACGCTACAACGCCCAAGGCGCTGACGAACTCGTCTTCCTCGACATTACTGCCTCCAGCGACGAACGGAAAACGATGGTCGACGTCGTCGCCCGCACCGCCCAAAAAGTCTTCATCCCGCTCACCGTGGGCGGCGGACTCCGCTCCATCGTCGACGCCCGCAAAATCCTCATGGCCGGCGCCGACAAGGTCAGCGTCAACACCGCTGCCGTCCGCGAACCAGAACTCATTACCAAACTCTCCAACGAGTTCGGCGCCCAAGCCGTCGTCCTCGCCATCGACGCCCGCCGTCGACCCGGCGGCGGAGGCTGGAACGTCTTCACCAAGGGTGGTCGCGTCGACGAAGGCATGGACGCCGTCGCCTGGGCCGCCAAAGGCATGGAACTCGGCGCCGGCGAAATCCTGCTCACCTCCATGGATACCGACGGCGTCCAGAACGGCTTCGATTGTGAGTTAACCGCCGCCGTTTCCCGCGCCACCCGCATCCCCGTCATCGCCAGCGGCGGAGCCGGAAAACCCGAACACTTTCTCAAAGTACTCACCGAAGGCGAAGCCGACGCCGCCCTCGCCGCCAGTATCTTCCACTTCGGCACTTACACCGTCGATGACCTCAAAGAGTTTCTAGACAAGCGCGGCATCGTCGTGCGGAGAACCAAGTGATCTTACCTTGCATTGATCTAATGGATGGCAAAGTAGTCCAGCTCATCCAAGGCAAAGAAAAAGCCCTCGAAGGCGACGCGCCCGAGGTGATGCTCGCGAAGTTCGCCGGCTTCCCGGAGATTCAAGTCATCGACCTCGATGCCGCCCTCGGCAAAGGCGAAAACGACTCGATCGTTGAAGCCCTCTGCGCCAAGGCCCGCTGCCGCGTCGGCGGCGGAGTCCGCACCCCCGAACGCGCCGAAAAACTCGCCGAACAAGGCGCCCACCGTATCATCGTCGGCACCTCCGCCTTTCGCGCCGATGGACCCGATCACGCCCTCTTAAGCGAAATGGTCGCCGCTGTCGGCCCCGAAAAACTCCTCATCGCCCTCGATTCCAAAGGCGGAAAGATCGCCGTGAAGGGCTGGACCGAGTCCCTCAACTTCACCGCCGAAGAGTTGATCAGCGAGCTAGAACCCTACTGCGGCGGCTTCTTGTGTACTTACGTCGACAAAGAAGGAATGATGCAGGGAACCGATCTTGACTGGTTTCGTCGCCTCCGGGCAGCCTTGAGCCCGTCCCACGAACTCACCGCCGCCGGTGGAGTGACTACCTTAGACGACGTTCGAGCGCTGCAAGCCATGAACGTGCACGCAGCGCTCGGGATGGCAATCTACACAGGCCGTCTATCGCTAGACGACCTGCGCAAAATGCTTTAGAACGACAACTTCAAAGCCATCTGCACCGCGCGGGGGTCGAACGTGCTCGACACCCGCCCGAACGCCGCCGACGTAATGTCCACCTGCGGAGCCGAGAAGTTCGTCTTGTTCAGCAAATTGAAGAACTCGCTCCGGAACATCAGCTTGAATCGCTCGGTCAGCGCAAAGCTCTTGCCGACCGTAAAGTCAACCTGATACAGCGGGAAGCCATACACCACGTTCCGCCCGAGGTTCCCAAACGGCGAGTTCGCATTCGGAATCGCCAGGTTCGCCCGGTTGAAGTAGTTCGTATAATCGCGCACCGCGTCGGGAGCCTTCGCGCCCAGTGCGGGATCGATCACGTTAGGCCGCAACGCGACGTTGCCGAGAAAGTCAGCCTGACCATCCGACAGCCGGGCGTCGTTGTCCGGATACCGAATGTTCAGCGGCTGACCCGACGTCAACGTGATGATCGACGCTACGTTCCAACCGCCCAACAAGTAATTCTTCTTGAAAAACGGCAGGTCGTAACTGAAGCTCGTCGTCGAGTTAAAGCGCTGATCGAAGCTGGATGCCCCGCGATCGTTCTTCGGATTGCGGATGTCCTGCGGATTCGGCGAACCGCCGTTGGACCCTTCCAGCACCTGACCAACGTTGTCGATCGCCTTTGAGTAAGTGAACGAGCTGAGTAACTGCAAGTACTTCCCGCGTTGTTCGAACTTCATCTGCAGGCCGTTGTAGTTAGAGAAGCCGGTCGGAACCACCGAGGTGATGTTCCCGAACCCGGCGTACGGCCGACGCGCCTGCAGCGTGCCGAGCGTCGTCAGGCCCTGCGCCTGCTCCGCCGCCGTGATCGGCCGCGCTTGGTTGAAGTCCCCGAGCAGCGGCAAAAGGCTGCCCTTGTTCCCCACGTAGGCCACGTCAATCAGCGTGTTCTTCAGCAGGTTGTACTGCAAAGAAACGTGCCAGTTTTGGATATACCCGAACGGCATATCGCGCTGCGTATACAGAATCACGTTGCTCGGCAGGTTGGTCGGGTAGCCCTGCTCGCGAGTTCGGAAGCAATTATCGAAGCTATTGCCTCCGCAAAGGTTGCCGAGATTCGCCGCCGAATCCTGGCGCGAGAAGCGCGTCACAAACGGAGCGTTGGTGCTCAGCAGCTCCGCCGAAGCCATACGGTTCCAGTAGTTGTAGCCCAAGCCGTAGCCGCCCCTGACCACCATTTTCGAGTTGATCTTATAGGCGGCCCCGATCCGAGGCGCAAAGTTATTCTTGTCCAGGTTACGCAGAGCCCGCTCCGAGATGTTCCCGCCCTTGGTAACTTCAATCTGGTTCGTGGTCGGATTCCAGTTCGACAACTTGTTGTCACCGTCATAGAACGGCGACGTCAGCTCATACCGAAGTCCCAAGTTCAACGTCAGCTTGTCCGACACTTTGAAGTCGTCCTGAAAATACCACCAATGCGCCTGCTGACGAACCTTGGCTTCCACCTGCGTGGCGAGTTGGTACGACGCCCGGGCCCCGGCATAGAAGTCCGCGAGCGAGTAAACCGTCGTGTTCGCCGTGCCGCCCGTCGGCCGGCTGAAGAAGCCGCCGAACCCATCGATACCATACAGCGGGTTCGTATCGTCCACCCGAATGTTGAGCTGCAAAAGCTCATAGCCCATCTTGAACGAGTGCTTCCCGACAAGCTTGCTCAAATTCAGACGGGAGTTAATCGTCGTCGGAAACTGGGCCTGCGGATTGGTCGACTGCCGACCGAGTCGCGCAAAGCCAACAATATCCTGCGGAGTCACGCCACCCCGAACCCGATCACCCGTCGGCAGTCCGGAGATGCCAAACAGGTCCTGCAT
>JAPKZA010000321.1:13617-22886 GCA_026394015.1 Acidobacteriota bacterium | reverse complement strand
AATTCGGCGAGATAGCTCGAACCGGGGGGGCGGACGAAGGCGTTGATGTGATGCACGGCACCGCGCTGGTCGATGCGGAACTCGGCGGCTCGGATCCAGGTGTCCTCCTTTAGATCGAGGGGGACGATTAAGAACGAGTAGTTGAGTTGGCCGGAGGCGGGGACTTGGAAGCCGGGCACTTTCACGGTCCGGTCGGGGCGGCCGAGTTTCCATTGGCTGGGGGCATTGGCGGTGGAAGCGGCGGCGGCGGAGGGGCTGGCGGGTTGGCCGTCGCGGGCTCCGGTGTCGGCCCAGGCGGTGAGGGTTTTAATTTCGGCGGCGGATAGGGAGCGGTCGTTGCGAAAGGCATGGGAGCCTTTCGCGGCGTGCCAGGGGGGCATGGTTTGGGTGACGGCAACCGCTTGGCGGATGGCTTTCGAAAAGGGGCGGGCTTCTTGGTAGGACGTGAAGGCCATGGGGGCGACTTCGCCCTTCTGATGGCATTGGACGCAGCGGCGTTCAAGAATCGGCTGGACTTCGCGCCAGGTGGGATCGGCGGCTAGGACAGGGAGGGCCGGGAGAAGGAGAAGCCAGGAACGCATGCAACCATTCTACTTCCGGAGCGCCATGAGAATGCAGCCGAGGACGACGACTCCGGCTCCGGTAAGGCTCAGCGAGTCCAGAGCTTCCGGGACGATGTAGCCGGGCCAGAGGAAGGCGGCGATTCGAGTGAAGACGACGGTGAAGAGCGGGGTGGTCGCGACCACGGCGGAGACGCGGGAGGCGGGCCAGACGGCGAGCGCTTCGCTGAAACAGCCGTAGCTGACGAGGCTATTCAGGCAACAGTAGAACAGAAACCACCAGCGGGTGGTATCGAGGGCGGCGAGATGGGAGATGTCGATGGCGGGCAACATCAGAACCGTACCGGCGGCGTAGATGATGCCCATGATGGCGACCGATTTCATGTCGCGGATGAGCCGTTTTTGAGCGAGGGCGTAGCTGGCCCAGAGGAAGGCGCTGCCGATCAGGACGAGCAGGCCGAGGCCGAAGGAGTCCGAAAATCCGGTGAGCTTTTGATGGAAAAAGACGAGGAGGCCGACGGGGAGAATGCCGACGCCGACCCATTGCCAGGCGCCGAAGTGTTCGCCGAACCAGCGGACGGCGCCGAAGATGACGAGCAGCGGGGCGAGTTGGATGACAATTTGGGCGGTGGAGGGGGTGGTGAGGCGGAGACCCCAGAGGAAGCCGAAGTTGTTGGCAGCGAAGCCGACCAAGGCGATCAGGAGGAAGAGCCAGCGGCCTTCGGCAAAGTTCTGCCGGGTGGGGAGATGGCCCTGGTAGGCGAGCAGGGCTCCCATGCCGGCGGCCGCGACGAGGTAGCGGCACCAAGTGACGGTGACGGGATCGACGACTTCAACGACGGGTCGCAGAGCGATGGGGAGAGAGCCCCACAAAGCGGCCGTGAGGACCGAGAGCACAAGGCCCAGACGAAATTGCACTACCCATTATTTTACCTTGAAGCCGGTGGCGAGGATGTAGAGGCCGTAGCCGCCGCCGAGGGCGAGCGACGACGCCAGGAGCCGAGGAACGGGGCCGGAGATGACGAGGCAGCCAAGCGCACCGACCATCGCCATGCCGCCCAGGGCCAAGCCGGAGAGGCCGCGGGCCCAGCCGGCACCGAGGCTGAGGCCGCGGCCGGTGAAAAAGAGAACGAGGGCGAAGAGGAGGACGACGATGGAAACGACAAAGGCGATTTTAATGAAGAAGATTCCGAGCCATGCCAGCGGGCGAAAGACGGAGCCGATGGCGAACCCGACGCCGGTAATGACTTGGACCATGCCGTCCTGACTGGAGTTGGGAGGAGTGAGAGGCGGGAGGGGATCGAGGATGCTTTGGACCCACCAATACCCGGAGTAGAGGCTGACGGCCAAGGCCGGAAGGCCAAGGAGGCCGGAGGCGATGTAATGGATCCAGACGAGGACGGTGACTTGGGGGTTCATACAAAGAGTGGGCGGAAAGGGAGACCCGAATCGATCACGGGATGAGACGAAATGTCAGCGAGACGCTGGCGTGGACGCTGATGCGGCCGGGGGCCATGGTGCCGGAGACGTCATCGCCGCCGGGCGCTGAGGAGATGACGTTTGGGGAGACATTTTGCATTATGTTACTGGCGCGGTTGGATCGACCGTAGGCGGACGCCATGGCGGTCGCTTTTTCGATGGCGGCCTTGACGGCGAGTTCGCGGGCTTGGTCTCGGTACTTGCGGAGCTCAGAAGTTTGGAAGTCGACGCCGTAGACGCCGGTGGCACCCGCGGTCAGGACGGCGGCGAGCAAACGTTCGAAGCGAGCTACGTCGCGGAGGGTAATCGCGACCGTTTTGTGGATTGGGTAGTAGTCGACCAGGTCGCTTTCGTTGGAGTTTCGTTCCTGATAGACGGGGTTGATTTCGATGAAGTCGGTTGGGACGTCGGCGGCGGCGATGGCTTGGTCGTTGCGGGTTTTTGCGATGTCCAGGGAGGGGTTGCGGGTTTCGACGCCGACGGAGATGACGACGCGGTCGGGGGGCGACCTTGATTTCGGCGTCGCCCGAGACGGTGAGGCGGTTGTCGATGGGCTGGGCGAAGAGCGGCAGGGCCAAAAAGAGAAGTGCGATTCGCATGGGGACCGTTTACTGGATCATGATAAGAAGATATGCGTTGCGCGATTGTTACCGTTTTGACATTGGCGGCCGTTTGGGCTGCCGAGCCTGGCCCGTTAGCGAGTCGGTGGTGGAAGCATATAGAGTTTCTGGCCGATGACAAGCTGGAGGGACGGGATACGGGGTCGCCGGGGCATAAGTTGGCGGCGCAATACGTGGCACAGGAGTTTGAACGGAACGGCTTAAAGGCGGCCGGGACGGATGGGTACTATCAGCCGGTTCCGTTTGACGTGCGGCGGATTGACGAGGCGAAATCGAGCGTGGAACTGGTTCGGGGCGGAACGGCCGAGAAGATGCAGTTGGGGCGGGAGGTGACGATTGGGTTGCGCGTGGCGCCGGAGCCGAATGTGGAGGCCGGGGTGGTGTTTGCGGGCTATGGGTTCGCGGTGCCGGAGAAGAATTTTGACGATTTGGCGGGATTGGATTTGAAGGGGAAGATCGTCGTCTACATTTCGGGGGTGCCGGAGGGAATTCCGGCGGAGCTTTCGGCGCATTACCAAACAGCCGGAGAGCGCTGGGGACGGATGCGGGCGGCCGGGGCCGTCGGGACGATTGTGATTCAGAATCCAGCGAATATGGACGTGCCATGGGCGCGGGCGAGCCGGGCGCGGTTGCTGCCTTCGATGGGGTTGGCGGACCAGAAGACGGACGATTCGGCGGGGGCGAAGATTGGCCTGAGTTGGAACGCCGAGCACGGGGATAAGCTGCTGGCGGGGAGCGGACATACGATGGCGGAGTTGCTGGCGTTGGCGACGGCGAAGAAACCGCTGCCGCGGTTTGCGGTGCCGGTGACGGTGCGGGCGGTGCAGGCCTACGACCGGGAGAAGGTGGAGTCGCAGAATGTGATCGCAGTGCTGCCGGGGTCGGATCCGAAGTTGAAAGACGAGTTGGTGGTGCTGTCGGCGCACTTGGACCATGTGGGGAAGAGCCGGGTGTTTGAAGGCGATGGGATTCACAACGGGGCGATGGATAACGCCTCAGGGGTGGCGGCGATGTTGGAGATTGCGCGGACGTTGAAGGAGACGGGTGCGAAGTTGAAGCGGTCGGTGGCGTTTGTGATTGTGACGGGGGAGGAAAAAGGGTTGCAGGGGTCACGGTTCTACGCCGACCATCCGACGGTGAAGGGGAAGATGGTGAGCGAGCTGAATATGGACATGTTTTTGCCGTTGCATCCGTTGAAGATTATTCGGGTGTTGGGGCTGGACGAGTCGGACTTAGGGGATCGGTTCAAGAAAGTAGCGGAGCGAAAAGGGTTGCAGGTGCAGCGGGATCCGCAGCCGGAACGGAACATTTTCATTCGGAGCGACCAGTACAATTTTGTGCGGCAGGGGGTGCCGTCGTTGTTCCCGATGTTTGGGGCGGAGCCGGGGAGCGCGGAGGACAAGATTCAGAAGGCGTGGTTGCAGGAGCGGTATCACGCGGTATCGGACGACGTCAATCAGCCGGTGGACAAGGTGGCGGCGGGGCAGTTTATTGAGGTGCTGATCGAGTTCACACGCGAGGTGGCGGATGCGCCGGTGGCTCCGCAGTGGAAACCGAGCAGTTTCTTTAAGCGGTTTGTGAAGCCGGCTGGGGCATAATAGAGCTTCATGCCGGAACTGAGAAAAGACCCGATCACGGGACGGTGGGTAATCATTTCGACGGATCGCGCCCGCCGTCCGTCCGATTTTACGCGGGAGACGGTGGAGCCGTCCGGGGCCCGTTTCTGCCCGTTTTGCCCCGGAAACGAGGATAAGACGCCGCCGGCCGTGCTGTCCTACCATACGGACGGGTTGACGCACGGGGGCCGTTGGAGCCTGCGGACAGTGCCGAATAAGTTTCCGGCGTTGCGGGTGGAAGGGGATCTGGATCGGCAGGGCGAGGGGCTATACGACCGGATGAACGGGGTTGGGGCGCACGAGGTGGTGATCGAGACGCCGGACCATATGGCGACGCTGTCGACGATGGACGAGCGGCAGGTGGCCGAGTTGTTGTGGGCGTTTCGGGACCGCGTGTTGGATCTGAAAAAAGACAAGCGGCTGCGCTACGTGATGCTTTTCAAGAATCACGGCGAGGCGGCCGGGGCGACGCTGGAGCATCCGCATTCGCAGATTATCGCGTTGCCGGTGGTACCGAAGCGGGTGCAGGAAGAGCTTGATGGGGCGCGGAAGTATTTTGAGTTCAAAGAGCGGTGCGTCTATTGCGATATTCTGCGGCAGGATTTGAAGGACAGCGACCGGGTGATTTTGGAGACGGACGAGTTTGCGGCGGTGGCGCCGTTTGCGTCGCGGTTCCCGTTTGAGACCTGGCTGCTGCCCCGGCGGCATGAATCGCACTTTGAAAACATTCGGGAAGCCGAGGTGGCGAACTTGGCGTGGGTGCTGCGGAACGTGCTGCGGAAGATGGATCGGGTGCTGGAGAAGCCCGCGTTTAACTTAATTGTGCACTCGGCGCCGGTGCAGGAATCGACGAGTGAACACTACCACTGGCACATCGAAATCATTCCGAAATTGACGCGCGTGGCGGGGTTTGAATGGGGCACGGGGTTCTATATTAATCCGACGCCGCCCGAGGAAGCGGCGCGATTTATGCGCGAAGCGGGACTTTCGTAAACGCCGGTCACAGACCGTTGAAATATTTTTTATCGTTCATTTTCTTATAGTTGCATTGATTCCTAGCTCCGATTGTTTGGAGGCTCCCCGCTAGTATTACGGGCGAAGGAGCAAGATGCAATGCAAAACACGGTTCGGATATTGTCGATCGACGGGGGCGGGATTCGCGGGATCATCCCGGCTGTCGTTTTATCGCGATTGGAACGGCAGACCGGGCAGCGGGTGGCTGACCTGTTCGACCTGGTGGCGGGGACATCCACCGGGGGAATTCTGGCGCTGGGATTGACGCGGCCGGGGCCGGGGGGGCGGCCGCTGTATTCGGCGGCGGAGATGTCGGAACTGTACGAGAGGGAAGGCGCGAAGATTTTTAGTGCGTCATTTTGGCGGCGAATGCGGACCATGGGGAGTTTACGGGAAGAGCGGTATTCCGCGGACGGGATTGAAGAGGTGTTGCGGCGCTATTTCGAGGACACCCGGCTGAAAGACGCCTGTACGGGGGTGTTGGTGCCGAGCTACGAGATTGAAAGGCGGAAACCGTTTTTCTTCAAAAGCGCGTCGGCGCGGGAGAGGCCGGAGTATGATTTTGCGATGTGGCAGGTGGCGCGGGCGACGTCGGCGGCGCCAACGTATTTTGAACCGGCGCGGCTGCCGGTGCCCAATTCGTCCGACTACTGGGCGCTGATCGACGGGGGTGTTTTTGCAAATAATCCGGGGGCATGCGCGTTGGTGGAGGCGATTGCGCGAAATCCTTGGGCGACGAAATTTCTGGTGGTGAGCTTGGGGACCGGCAATTTGCTGCAGCGGATTCCGATTGACGAGGCCAAGGGCTGGGGCACCGCGGGGTGGCTGCGGCCGGTGTTGGATATCGTGCTGGACGGGGTGAGCGCTACGGTCGATTACCAGTTGCAGCAGCTCTTGCCGGGGGACTACCACCGGTTTCAGGTGACGTTGCAGCAAAACGACCAGGAAATGGATGACGTGCGACCGGAGAATTTGCGCAATCTGCGTTTGCAGGCCGAGGCGATGTGCCGGGAGCGGAGCCGGGAATTGCGCAAGTTGGGAGAGCGGTTGGTGGCGATTGGGGCGGCGCACCGGCAGCGAGCGGCTTAGCGGAAGGCGACGAAGGGGTCTTCGCAGCCGATGGGTTGGCCGGGGGGCGCTTCGAGGGGTTTCGCCAAGGCCGGGGGCTTACCGTCGCGCTGGAAGCGGTCGATGAGGGCGGCAGCGAGGGCGCTGTCGGCCTTCATCGTGAGCAGTTGATCGAGAGCGATGGAGCGGACCGAGGCCTGGGCTTCGTCATCGGCGGCGAGGACCATGAGGTGCTGGAGGAGGACCATGCGGGTCGCCTTTTGGATTTCGGCCTGGAGGCCGGTTTTCCGTTGTGCGGTGAGGGCCATGAGTTCCTTTAGGACGGCGCCGAAGCTGGGAGAGGCCGGGTTGCGGGCGGCTTGCTGTTCCATGCGGGCGGCGCGGGCGGGATTCAGGAGCAGGCGGATGGTGAGGGCGGCGGCGGATTCCGCGGCGGCGACAGGGTCGAAGACGAGGCCGGTGCGGGTTTTGAACTGCTCGCGGGTGGCTGGGTAGCCGAAGGCGCGGGGCGGGAGAAGCTTCAGGAGAGCCTCTGGGAGGGTGAGGACGGCCGGGTCGATCGTGCGGAAAAGTTGCAGTTTGGCGGCGGTTTGGTCGGCCGGAGCGACGGGTTCGGAGATCTTCTGGCCGTCGCCGCGGAGGGCGTAATTGTAATCGACACCGCCGAGGAGCTTAGCCGCGGCTTCGGTTTGATAACGGTGGAGCATATAGATGGGGACGAGGGTGTCGGCGAGGGTGGACATGGGCTGGCCGACCGGGATGTTGTTTTCGCCGAAACGCTTGAGGATTTCGGTGCGGACGGTAAGGAGGCGATCGAGTTCGGCGGTCGGCGAGCCGTTGTCCCAAAGATGGGCAACAGGGCTGGCGGAGCCTTCGTCGCGGGCGTCTTCATCGCTCAAGAAACGGTAGGTCTTGTAGTCGAGGGGTTCGTTTTTATAACCCCAGGCGATGGTGATTTTGTCCCATGGGCCGATGGCTTTTCCGTAGGCGTTGGCGAGGGAGGGCTTGCCGTTGATGAGATCGATGCGCGGATGGGGATAGTCCATCACGCTCGCGGAGTTGGCAGCGAAGTTGTGGGCGAGGCCGAGGGTGTGGCCGACTTCGTGGGCGGAGAGTTGGCGGAGACGGGCGAGGCCCATTTCCCGCATGGCGGGGTTGGCGGGCTGGCCGGTTTCGTAGGGAGCCAGAACGCCTTCGGCGATCATGTAGTCCTGACGGACTCGGAGCGAGCCAAGCGTAACGTTGCCCTTGATGATTTGGCCGGTGCGGGGGTCGACGATGGAGGCGCCGTAGCTCCAGCCGCGGGTGGAGCGGTGGACCCAGTTAATCATGTTGTAGCGGGCGTCCATGGGGTCGGCGTCGGTGGGGAGCATTTCGACGGTGTAGGTGCCGGCGGGGAAGGCGTCGGCCCACCAGCGGGCCCCGTCGAGGAGGGCTTGGCGGATGGGTTCGGGGGTGCCGGGGTCGAGGTAGTACTTGATGGGAAGCTTGTGGCGGAGGGCGTAGCGTTTGACGATGGGTTCGCCGAGGGGGGCGGAGTAGTCGCTGAAGTTGACGGAGAGGAAGCTGGAGCGGGGGTCGAGGAGTTTGGGGGTGAAGTCGGGGGCGGGGAGGGCGACGAACGAGTAATGCTCGCGGACGGTGAACGATTCAGCGGAGGGAGAGACGGAGGCGACGAGGCCGCCTTGGGGTTCGCCGGTGAAGGTGAGGAGCACTTCGATTTCGGTGTTGGTGGGGAAGCCTTTTGTGCGGTCTAGATAAACAGCGGAGCGCGTGGGATCGACCTTGTAGGCTCCGGAGCGGGAGCGGCGGAGGGCCGCGGCGGCGTCGTGACCGTCGCGGACGACGAAGGGCGTCACGTCGATCAGTACGCGGGTGGCTTCTTCGGCGGCCACGGCAAAGCCCCAATGGACGCTGCTGGCGAAGGAGTCGGCGACGGCCTTTTGTTCGAGCGGGTCTGCGGAGGAAGACCGGAAGCGGCGGTTGGCTTCAACGAGCATGACCTTGGGGCCAACGCGTTCGAAGCGGACGAGGCGGGAGCGACCGACTTGGCCGCGGTCGAGGCCGATGTCATTTGAGCCTAAACCGGCCGGCAGCGAGGTGTAAAAAAGGAACTCGTCGCCGGTCTTTGGAATTTCAAGAAACAGGTTTCCCGTCTTCACGTCCCAATAGAGTGGGAACAACCCGTCGCGCTTTTCCATGCCGGTGGTTTTTTCCGCAATGGTGGCGGCTGACGCGCCGGTGACCGTCAGTAGGATAATGGCAAGAACCCGAAGCATGTTAAAAGTATCTCATTGGCTCCTGATGCTGGCTGCGCCGCTGAGCGCGCAGACGATTTGTGCGCCGACGCCGGCGTACTCGCTGTGCGATTTGGTGTTCGATGCCCCGGCCGGTGCGACGTTGCAGGCCGAGGTGAGGTCGCCGAAGCATAAGACGTTTTTGATGCCGGCGTTTGTATCCGCGCCGGGGAAAATGACGGTGCGGGTTTCCCCCACCGACCCGGGGCAATGGGATTTTCGCGTTACTTCCAGTTTGCCGCAATATAGCGGGAAAACGGGCAGTTTTGAGGCGTTGCCGAACGATCTTGTGGTGCCGGCGAATTTGCGGCATTGGGCGACCGGGGAAGACAAGCAGCCGCACCTTTGGCTCGGGGCGACGGGCGGGGATCCGGCGACGTTGGCCCGACAGAAGTTCAACCATGTGCGGCTCGTGTTAGACCAAACGAAGCTGGACGAAGTGGAGCAGCAGATGCGGGCTTACAACGAGCGGCGCATTACGGTGGACCTGGTGGTGAGCGACCTGCCGACGATGTGGCAGGAGCGCGAGAAAGCGCTGCGTTACTTGGTTGGGCGATTTGCGGCGTTCAACATCACGTGGCAGTTGCGGGGGCCGCGGGCGACGTTGAAAGAGAC
>JAPKZA010000321.1:11346-13586 GCA_026394015.1 Acidobacteriota bacterium | reverse complement strand
CGGGGCTGGCGCTGAAGAAGATGGACCCGTATGGGCATCCGCGGACCGGGGTAACGAGCGATACGAGCGCGCCGCTGCTGGCCGATGGATGGGCGAATCACATTGCGTATTCGACGGTGGACGATCAGCTCGGGGCGATCGAGCACCAGCTCTACACCGTGCCGAAGGTGAGCATCGCGCTCGAAGAAGGCAACGACCCGGAGGCGTTCCGGAAGCGGCTTTGGAACATGTGGTGCAACGGGCAGTATCCGACGGTGAAGCTGGCGAGCGAGAAGGGCGCCAAGTACGTTTCGGCGTGGCAAGAACTTTTCGCGCGCACGCGGCATTGGGATTTGGAGCCGTACTTCGACGTCGACGGGGCGCGGGCGGTGGCGCTGGAGGACGTCGAATACATCGTCTACATTGAGAATCCGAACGTGCCGGTGGAGGTGGTGGTCGAGAAGCATTCCTACGATGTCTACTGGTTCAATCCTCTGACGGGCGATTATTTGAAGCAGAAGAAAGATTGGAAAGGCGAGAAGTTTGTCGCCGAGCCGCCGTCGAAAGACCACGACTGGGTGCTGCATTTAAGCCGGGACGGCAAGAAGGAAGGGATGCTGAAGAGCTACCGATTTGCGGCCGGGGAGCCGATGGTACAGGAGCTCGAAATGGTGGAAAAGCTGGTGCCGTTTGAGATGACCGAACCGAAGGTGGACACCGTGAGCCTTACGGCCGCACTTCCCTTCTCCATCAAGATGAAGAAGCCGACCCGAGCGACGCGGACGATGATGTTTTTGTGGACGGGCGAGGTGGTGAACGGTGGCCAAGGGGCGCGGGTATTGGGGACCGGGCCGAGCGGGCAGTTGAAAATTCCGACCGATATCGCGACGAAGTTTCCGGCCGTGATGAGCCTGCGGGTGGTGGGGATGAACGCGAACGGCAAGATCTATGCGGCCGATAAGGTGATCCGGCTTACCCAATGATTTTAGCGATCGACGTTTGCAATGAGATCGGATCCATCGCGCTGCTGCGGGGGGCGGAGCTATGGGAAGAGCGGCGGCTGGAATCGACCGATGGATACGGGCATATTCTGTTTGAGGCGATCGAGAGTTTGCTGGCCGACCATGGGGTAGGGCTGGAGGCGATCGAGCTATTCGCCGCGGCTACGGGCCCGGGCGCCTTTACCGGAGTCCGCGTTAGCCTTGCGGCGGCCAAGGGGCTGGCGTTCGCCGCGGGCAAGCCTTTGGCGGGGGTAACCAACCTGGAAGCGCTGGCGAGCCTGGGAACGGGCCCCTTGCGCGCTCCCATCTTTGACGCGCGGCGAGGGGATGTCTACTGCGGGGTTTATGCGGAGGATTTGACCGTCGTCGTGCCGATGGCGGTTTGTAAGTTTGAGCAGTTCGCCATTGGCGAGGCCGTGCGGATTGACTCGGGCCCGTTGCTGGCGGGGGCGGTAGGGCGGATTGCGGCCGGGCGAGGCGGGGTGCACCCGGCGCTGGTGGAGCCGACTTACTTGCGGCCGTCGGATGCGGAGCTGCTTAACACTTCGTCGTGAAACCGGTCGCAACCGATGCAGAGATTTTCGTAGACCTGCCCGGAGTCGAGAATCACGCGGCTTTTGCGGCGGAACTCATCGACGGACCAGCCGTGGGATAGGCCCATCTCCTGGGGTTGGCCGCTGTTGATGGCGATGTAGACCGGGTTGCCGCGATGCCGGGCGAGAATCGTTTCGAGGGGGGCCTCATGAAGGTTGCCGATCGGGAGCTTGGTCTTGAGACAACACGGATAGACGTTGCCGTTCGGTTCAATGGAAACCTCCGCCCCGACGCCGCCAAGGAAGTTGAGCCCCCCGCTCCATTGGTTGCAGAAGTTGTCTTCCATCGTGGCTTGGGAGAGGCCGTTTTTCCAGGCCCGACCGCGCGGCCACAGCTTGCCGATCCATTGGTCCGGGGTGGCACCGAAGAAGGAGTAGTCGCCCCCATCGGCCACCAGCATGGCTTCGATTTTGTCGCGGCGTTCGAGCATGCCGGCGTGGAAATCGTCCATGCCGGAAACCGAGATAGTGGAGACGTGATGAGCGCGCAGTTCGGCGATGGGCTTGGGAGTGAGCTGATCGTCGGTGGTCTGGACGATGATGCGGGTTCGGTCGCCGTATTTGCTATAGAGCAATTCGAGAGTGGGGTAAAGGACCGGTTCGCGGACGGGTTCAAGCAACACTTCGCCGCCGGCAAGAATTACCTTGCCGAGGACGTCCGGGAAGT
>JAPKZA010000321.1:0-11280 GCA_026394015.1 Acidobacteriota bacterium | reverse complement strand
TCGTCGTAGCAATGGTCGCAGGTGCGATGGCAGAGCCAGGTGATGACGTAGTAGATCGAATCCATTTATTTTCGGCGTAGTTCGGTCGGGACGCGCTCGCGGTCGTGGCTTTCGCTGAGGAACTTCCACTCCACCGCTACGTTCTCCGGGGGATAGCAGACGGTCTCCGTGCAGCTTTGATAGCGGAGAATTCCTTTGATGATCAGCTCTTCGTTCTTCAATTGCGGGGGGAGGGTGATGTCCCGGGAGGCCTCAAAGGTACCGCTGTATTGGAAGTTCTTGTCGGCCTTGGGCCAAGTGGGAGCGGTCGCCTTGGCTCCTTCGATGGTCCAGGACACGGGGATAAAGTCCTCCGGGGCGCCGGGGGCGTAGACGTGGAGGCCGGGGCCGAGTGTCGAGGTCAGGGTGAGGCGGATGCGCTGCCCGCCTTTGACGACCGAAGTGCTGGCGCTGGTTACCACCTTGATGCGCTTGCCGGTGAACTCGCCTTGCGTCGCCGCTTGCTGGCCAAAGGAACCGTTCAGGATGGAAGCGATGGTGAACCGTTCGCGATAGTCCTCTTCGAAGTACTTGGCGGTGATGCGGCCTTTGGCGTCCAGCAGGAAGACTCCCGGATGAGGAATCCCTTGCATGAAGTCGATATTGACGGCCTTGTTGCGCAGCCCGAAGGAGTCGATCAGCTTTGAGTTAGTGTCCGCTAGGTACGGGAAGACGAGCTTCTTCCGTTCCATGAAGTGACGCCAGACGGCTTCCCTGTCGTAGCTGACGGCTAAGGATTTCAGGCCCAGTTTCCGCAGGTTTCCTTCCTGTTGTCCCAGCTCCACGAGCTGAGTTTTGCAGTACGGTCACCAATCCGCGGAGCGGACGAAAAGGACGAACAGGCCCTTCGGCCCCACCTGATCGGCGAAGTTAGGGATCAGGCTCGAAACGTTTTCGCCGAGGGCCGGGCCGGGGGAAAGTTCAGTAATCTGCAGATCTTTGAAGTGCACTTCGATGCCGGGGCCGCTATGCACCTGCAGCGCGAGGAAACCGGTTCGGTCGATGCCGGGCTCGGTTTCGCGGTAGTCGACGGTCTTCTTGCCGTCAAGCTCCAACGTGATGTGGTCGCCGTCGGCGGTGATGACGTATTTGTGCCAGGCTTTGGTGTCGAGATTGGGAACCGGCGTCTGGGCCAGCACCTTCTTGCGGCGGGATTCGTCATAAAGAGCGCCCCAATATTTTTCGCCGACGTCGGCCTGGTAGCCAGCCACTTCGTGGGAATCGGGGACCGGTTGGGACCGGAACTGGACGCCGCTGTTGCCGATTCCACCGACGAGTTGGAACTGGAGAGCAAGCCGGAAATTGCCGTAGTGCTTCTTCGTACGGAGAAAATCGTTGTACTTCAGGCCGCTGTGTTTGCCGGTGATGACACCGTCGTTGACGGTCCAGAGGCCGGGGGTATCGACTGCAAAGTCTTCGAATTTGAGTTCGGCGGCCAGGGCGAGGGCGGGGAGAATTAGAGACGCGGCGAACAAGCGGGTCATACTAGACATCATACCCACATGGATTTTGCCGCACAGTTGAAGAGCGCCGTCGATATCGTGAAAGTGATCGGTGCCTACGTTCCGCTGAAGAAGCGCGGGGCGAGTAGTTATATCGGTCTTTGTCCATTTCACAGCGAGAAATCTCCATCGTTCAATGTTCACCCGACGCAGCAGTTTTACAAATGCTTTGGGTGCGGGGCCGGGGGGGATGTGATCAAGTTCGTCATGGAGTACGAAAAAGTTACGTTCCAGGAAGCGATTTCTTCCCTGGCGGAACAGTTCGGGGTTCCGATGCCGGAAAGGAAGAGCGCCATGAACGATCCGGACGCTCGGATGCGGACGGCCGTCCTGGCGATGCACGAGATTGCGGCGAAGGTTTTCCAGCAAAATTTGGACGGTCCGGCGGGGGGCGACGCGCGGGCATACCTGGAGCGGAGAAAGCTGCCGTTGAGCCGGGCGGCAGAGTTCGGGGTGGGGTTCAGCGAGAAGAGCGGTCAAAATTTAACTCGGGTTTTGAAGTCGCAGGGGTTTGCAGCGGGGGAATTGGAGGAGTCGGGGCTGGTAGGCAAGCGCGAAGACGGCACCTTTTACGATAAGTTTCGGGGGCGGTTGATGTTCCCGATTTGTAATGAGGGCGGCAAGGTGATCGCCTTCGGGGGGCGGGCTTTGTACGAAGGCGACGAGCCGAAGTATTTGAATTCGCCGGGGACGCCGATCTATACGAAGAGCTTGGTGCTATACCATCTGCATCGGGCCCGGGAGGCGGCGCGGAAGACCGGGCGGCTGGTGCTGGTCGAAGGGTATATGGACGTGATTGGGGCGTGGGCCGCAGGCGTGAAAGAAGCCGTGGCCCCCTGTGGGACGGCGCTGACGCCGCAGCAGGTGAAGATGATGAGCAAATATGCGCCGCTGGTGGTGGTGAACTTCGACCCCGACAATGCGGGCGCGAACGCGGCGGAAAAATCGATTGCGATTCTGCTCGAAGAGCATATGCGGATCCGGATTGCGACGCTCGAAGGCGGCTTGGACCCGGATGAATATGTGGCGGCGCACGGCGCCGAGGCCTATGTGAGCCGGATCGACAAGGCGCAGAACTACTTCCATTGGCTGGCCGGGCGGGCGCGGCAGCGGTTCGACACCAAAGGCGCGGAGGGGAAGGTGCAGGCGCTGGAGTTTTTGCTGCCGGCGTTTCGCCGGGTGCAGGACCCGATGGAGCGCGCTTCGCTCGCCGCGGAGTTGGCGAATCGACTGGGAGTGGACCAGGCGATGCTGCTCGATCAGTTTCGCCGGATGGCGGTGCAGCGGACCGAGCAACGGATGTCGGCACCGGTGCTGGAGTTGTCCCCGTCGGAAAAGGTTCTGCTGCAATTACTGTTGCAATCGCCCGCTATCTGCGAATTTGCCGCACCGGTTTTGCTGGACGACGAGCGGCTGGAGCACTTCGCGTTGACGAGTTCGCCGGCTTGGCCAATGTGGCAAAAGGTGCTCGGCCAGGCGGCGGAGGGGCCGCTCGAGTTCTCCCTATTGGAAGAGCATTTGAGCGCTCCCGAGAAAACACTAATGGCTGGGCTGGTTTTCGCCGATAGAACAGCAGACGAACAAGAAGAGATGATGCAAGCAGCTGCCTGCCTGGCGCAATTCGCCGCGGTGGGACGGCGCGCGCGCATCAATGATTTGAAGCGTCATATTCGCTCGCTTGAGCAATCCGGTTCGATGACGGAGGCCTTGGCGATGACAGAGGAGATATACGCGCTGGAGCGGCAAGAGAAGGCCTGACGGCGTGTTGTAGACTAATGGTTGCAATCGTTGGGGTTCCTGTGGCAGCAGAAAAAACTTTTGGCCGCGCAAATCACCTCATGGACGGACGCAAGGAGAAAGGCTACCTGCTCTACGACGACGTCAATGAAGCACTCCCGGACGACCTCGCAACCGGAGCGAATCTGGAGGATATCCTCGCGGATTTAGAGGGAGCAGAGGTTGATCTGCTCGACGAGACGAAGCTTATCTTCGGCAAGAAGATTGGCGACGACGATGAGATCACCGACGCCGAGTTGGCGGCGGCTGAGTTTGCCGACAAAACGAACGACCCGGTGCGGATGTATCTGCGCGAGATGGGTTCGGTTCCGCTGCTGACGAGGGATGGGGAAATTGAGTTGGCCCGGCGCATTGAACGGGGCCAGCGGGTCATCACCAAAACGCTGTCACGGTCGGCGCTGGTGATTCGCGAATTACAGTATGTGCGGTCCGACATTGAATCGAACGCGCTGCCGTTGCGCGACGCCCTGACGTTAAACGATTTCAATGAGGACGAAGAGGATCTGCTCAAACAGCAGAACGATTTGTTTGCCGCTTTTGCCAAAATCGAGGCCGATGCGAATTTGGCGCAGAGCATTCGGCAGAAGTTGGCGTTGACGCCGCGGGCGCCCAAGCCGAAGGCGCATCGCGCGCTGCGGATGCAGTTGGGCCGCCAGCTTGTGAAGATTTCGCGGGAGATCCGGCAGATTCCCTTTAGTTCGCTCGTCCTTGGTCGGCTCGCCAATCGGGTGCGGACGGCGCTCGATCAGATTCGGCCGATTGAGCAGGACATCATTCGGACGCAGCGCCAGGCGGAAGAGTTCGAAACGAACTCGGCGATGGCCGAGCAGTTGAAAGAACTGCGGAAAGAGTTAAAGGCTCTGTCGACGCGGTTGCAGGGTTTGGTGGATGAGTGCGGCGCGACTTCGACCGAACTGCGGCGGACGTTGAATCTGCTGGATCGAGGCGATGCGGAAGCCGGGGTGGCGAAGAAGTCGTTAGTGGAGGCCAATCTTAGATTGGTGGTTTCGATTGCCAAGCGGTATACCAATCGGGGACTACAGTTTTTGGACCTGATTCAGGAAGGCAACATCGGCCTGATGAAGGCCGTCGACAAGTTTGATTACCTGCGCGGCTATAAGTTTTCGACGTACGCGACGTGGTGGGTGCGGCAGGCGATCACCCGGGCGATTGCGGATCAGGCGCGGACGATCCGCATTCCGGTGCACATGATCGAGACGATCAATAAGCTCGTGCGAACGCAGCGGATGATGCAGCAGGAACTGGGTCGGGAGCCGAATACGGACGAGTTGGCACGGCGTTTGGAAATGCCGGTGGGCAAGGTTCGGAAGGTGATGAGAATCGCCCAGGAGCCGATTTCGCTGGAGACCCCGGTAGGTGAAGAAGACGAATCGCATCTGGGCGATTTCATCATCGATCGGCGCGTGGCTTCTCCTTCGGAAGCGGTGATCAACTTGAATCTTCGGGAGCAGACGGCGGAAGTGCTGAAGAGCCTGAGCCCGCGCGAAGAGAAGATTATCAAGATGCGGTTCGGCCTGCAGGATGGCAGCGAACATACACTGGAAGAAGTGGGGCAGTATTTTGCGGTGACGCGGGAGCGGATCCGTCAGATCGAAGCCAAGGCGCTCCGCAAACTGCGGCATCCGAGCCGCAGCCACCGTTTGAAAACGTTTCTCGAAGCGATGCCTCCCGGCGAATAGCGGTTTACTGGCGAGTGAGGGCGAACGAATAGGTCGCCCCTACCGATGCACTTCCATCAGTACGTCGTCTGGGAGCACGAGAGTCTCGCTCACGGGGCCCGTTTGGCCTATCCACCGCTCAAGACTAATCCTCGTCTTCTGGCCCCCTGACCAACGCTACCCCACACCGAACTCGAAGCAGGCGAGGGCATCGGCCCGGCGACGGCGAACAAGATCATAGCTGGCCGCCCTGACATCGCCGTCTCGGATCGCAAAGCCAACCGCTGGTACCACAGGACGAAACGAGGGGCCTATATCAGATCGGATCAAGACAGCTCACCAATACGGCAAGCCAAACCGCGCTTCTGGGTGGAATTCCTTCAGTTCGCCGGTCGCCACGACTCGGCGGAGGAATTCGTTTTCGCAATCGCGTCCACCCGCCATACAGTAATCCATCTCCCCCGCGCGTTACTCCGGACTCCGCCTGGACACAGGCAATACACCGTAAACTCCAAAACCTCGGAATCGCGCCGAAAGCTCTCCCTGGACCCCAGGAGCCAAGCGGGAAGAAACGCCACTTTTGCGTCGGGCCGTAAGAGGGGGAACGAGTTCGCACCGTCGATCAGACCCAACGGGGAGACCTCGTTCCAGCACTTGCCACCCAGATCACGTTGCAGTGATATCCACTCTTCACCCCCTTCGCCGCAGCAAACCATTCCGTGGAAGGCCTACAGCGGAAAGCCTAAATCAACCGCGCTTTCGAAAGCCTCCGCACTCTCGAGGCGAGCCGTAAAATACTGGACGAAAACCGAGCCCATCTACGGCTTGAGCCCCCATCCCTCATCAAAGAACCCCGCCGAAACCACCTTCCCCGGATACTTCCCGTCCGCCGGCGTCGTCGTATCAATCACCGCCCAATCCGGCAGCTTCGAAATCTGCCGGGCATTATTCAAATAATCAAACTCCCGAAACGTAAACCCCGAATTCACCACCACATACCGCTTCGGGTTCACCGGATTCGGATAAATAAACGCCGGATAATGCGTCCCCGCCGCATAACTCGCCTTGCCTACCGTCACCTGCTCCCCCACCCATTTCACCGGCAGCCGATCCGCCATCTTCCCGAGCACCGAGTTACTCGCCGGGGTTCCCCAAACCACGATGTTATGCGCCATCATATCCGCCTCGGTCACCTCCGTATCCTTCTTCACCCGCGCCTCCCCCCGAAATTGCTTCCGCCACTCCGTCACCGCCCGCCGCTGCTCCTCCTCAATCCGCCCCAGCGTCTTCCCGCTCCCCATCACAAACAAAAAACTATCCATAAACGCATCATCAATCGGCCCCTGTAAACCATGCACCTTTCGCAACCCCGTCACCGAACCCACCACCCCCCGCCCCCCCTGCTTCACCAAACCGGCCCACCCACCGCCAATGTCTGCCCGTCAATCACCACCGCCGCCTTCCCCATTAACTCGACCGCCGCCCCGCCCGGCCCAAACGCGAACGTCACCCCCGTCACTCCGCTCGTCTTCACCTCCAACCGGCCTTGGTTATGCACCGAAGCCTCCACCATCCCCTTCTCCCAATGCTGCGCCAAGCCGTCCACCGTCACCCATTTCATCTTGTTGTATCGCAGCGTGTAAGTCACAAACCGAACCCGCCGCGGATACTCCTCCCGTCCCGCCGCCGCAATCGCATCTAACTTCGCATTCAGCGTCACTTTCGCTTCCGGATGATACCGATGCCCCGTCTGCGGTCCAATCACGTGCGTCATCGGGATGCCCTCTTTCGCCAGGTAAGTCGCCATCAAATCCGCCGCCTGCTTCTGCCCATCAATCTCTCCGCTGTACGCCACCAGCGGCACATTCACAAAGTTAGCCGCATAGTCCGTCGCATCATACATCCGCCATAGTTTCTGCTCCCACACCGGCGGCATCTCTTTCAATTTCAAGAACTCCCGGCTCTCGCTAAACCCCGCGCCCGGCGCCACCGCCGCCCACAGCCCCGCATGGTGCGCTCCAATGTGCCACGCCGCCGCCCCGCCCATCGAAAAGCCCCGCATGACCAGCCGATTCTCATCAATCCGATACTGTTTCTTCACCGCCTCCAACGTCTCGAACAGATCCACCTCCCCGGCAAACTTATTCGCGTTACAATACCGTCCGTATAAGTGCACCACAAACGCATCCTGCGGCGTAAACTCCCCCGCCCGGCTCATCCGTTCCGCCAAAAAGTTCACTTCGCTCAACGTCTCCGCCCGCCCGTGGAACCAACCATCCAACCGCCAAGCCCGCGGCAACCGCGCATCGTAGGCCGGCGGCACGACTAACCCATAAGGCTGCACCGAACCATCGATCTTAGAAACATACCCCCGCACCACTAACCCCGTCGCCTTCGTCCACGGTGCTTCTCCGTTCCGCAAAGCCTCCGCCCGCGCCACTCCCTCGGCCAACAGAGCCTTCGCCTTGCCCGGCTCATCGGCCTTGAAGAACTCCCCGTAGGTCACGGCATACTTCACCGCATCCCGAAAAATCACCACATCCGGCAGCAGCGCATGGTTCCCCAAGCCCGCAATCAAGCCGCTCAGCCGTTCCACCCCGGCTTTCAGTTCTTTCTGATCGGCTTCGGACACGGCCACTCCCGGCGGCGGAATCGGCCGATCCTGCCCCCAAACCATCCCTGTCATCATCATCATCAAAACCGCTGCTGTTCTCGTCATAGCCTCGCCTAGCATATCCTACTCAAATGTCCACCTTCACCCTCGTCCGCCGACAGCTCGCCGATTGCACCGTATGGGTCGACCGCGACACCGTCGATCCTCACGACGGCGTCGTCCGCGCCTATCAATCCGCCGCCTGCCCCCCCGCCGAAATTGCGGCCGCAGTCCTAATCTGCCTCACCGACCCCTCACCCGCCGTTCGCAAAGAAGCCCTCGCCACCCTCGACACCGTAGCCCCCTCCCTCACCGCCACTCAAATCCTTCCCGCTCTCGAAGCCCTCCCCGAACATTTCCTCCCTCTTGCCCACGCCCTCGCCACCGTCGCCCTACCCGCCGATACCTTCGCCATTCCCATCCTCCGCCGCGCCGCCTTCCTACCTCTCGCCGCCCCCTCCTTCATCCCCGCCCTGGCCCGTCTCGATCCTGAATGGCTCCTCGAAAATATTCGCCAGCTACTCCCCGCTACGGCAACCTTTCCATCCCCTTGGTTCTGGTCCCGCCTCCCTTTGCCCATCGCCACCGCCCTACAGCGCCGACTCGCCGAGTGATACATTCGTTGCATCCATGCTCCTCCGCCGCCAATTCCTCCAACTCGCCGCCTCTGCACTCGCCGCTGCCCCCAAACCCAACATCCTCCTCATCCTCGCCGACGATCTCGGCTTCTCCGACCTCGGCTGCTACGGATCCGAAATCCCCACTCCCCTTCTAGACTCCCTCGCGAGCGCCGGCCTCCGCTTCACCCAAATGTACTCCACCGCCCGCTGCTGGCCCTCCCGTAGCTGCCTCATGACCGGCTACTACCCCCAGCAAATCGGCCGCGACAAAGCCACCGACCCCTTCCCCACCTGGGCCCGCTACACCTCCCAATACCTACGTCTCGCCAACTACCGCACTTACCACTCCGGTAAGTGGCACGTCTCCGGCAAACTCCCCATCGCCGACGCCGAATTCCATCGCTCCTATAACATCGAAGACCACGACCGCTTCTTCGCCCCGAAACGCCATCGCCTCGACGACAAACTACTCCCCCCCGTCGAACCCAATACCAACTTCTATCTCGCCACCCACATCGCCGACCGGGCCATCTCCTTCCTTGACCAACACGCCGCCGAACACAAAGCCGACCCCTTCTTCCTCTATCTCTGCTTCACCTCCCCCCACTTCCCTCTGCACGCCCCCGCCCCCGACATCGCCGCCCAAAAAGGCCGCTACGACGAAGGCTGGGACGTCATCCGCCAACGCCGCTGGCAGCGCCAAACCAAAATGGGCCTCGTCAACTGCCCCCTCCCTCCCCTCACCCCCGAAATCATCCCCTCCTGGAACCTCGAAGAAGCCAAACTGAAGGAACAAATCGGCCCCGGCGAGGTCGCCCGCGCCGTCCCTTGGACCCAACTAAACCCCGTCGAAAAAAGCTTCCAAGCGCAGAAAATGGAGGTCCACGCCGCCATGATCGCCCGCATGGATTCGGAAATCGCCCGCGTCGTCGACCGCCTCAAAGCCCTCAAACAATTCGATAACACCGTTGTCCTCTTCGCCTCCGACAACGGTGCCTCGGCCGAACAAATAATTCGCGGCGAAATGCATGATCGGTCCGCCCCACCCGGTTCCGCCGCCACCTATCTCTGCCTCGGACCCGGCTGGTCCACCGCCGCCAACACCCCGCTCAAGCTCCACAAACACTGGAACCACGAAGGTGGGATCAGCTCCCCCTTCATCGTTCACTGGCCCGCCGGCATTAAGGACAAAGGCAAACTCCGGCATGCTCCGGCTCACTTCATCGACATCGTCCCCACCCTCCTCGCCCTCTCCGGTGCCCAACCCGTCATGAAGCACAACGGCCTAACCCCGCCTCCCTTCCCCGGCCTCAACCTCCTCCCCGTCTTCCAGAAGGACATCCCCCTCAAGCGCGACTTTATCTATTTCCACCACATGTCGAATCGCGGCCTCCGCTCCGGCAACTGGAAACTCGCCTCCGCTGGACCCAACGCCGAATGGGAACTCTACGACCTCAGCGAGGACCGCGGCGAAATCAAAAACCTCGCGAAAACCCTCCCCGATAAAGTCAAACAACTCGCGACCCTCTGGGATCAAGCCGACGCCCAGTTCGCCCGCGACCATCAATCCGGACTCCCTAAATGAAACTCTTACCCCTCGCCTAGCTCCTTCTCCTCGTCCCCACCGCCCTCGCCGTCGAAATCTCGACCGGCGAGTACAAAGGACGTTACAAAATCGCCCCCGGCGATTATCGAACCGGTGACGCCCCCAATCTCAAACTCGCCCCCGGCAACCACACCTTCGAAACCGGTGCCGCCCTCGCTAATTTAAGCTTCACCTTTCAGGTCCTCCCCGATGGCTCGGTCACCTGCGCCACCCCCGCGGCCAGCTGTTCCCAACGAACCATCGCCCTAAACTCCGTCGTCATTACCATCGACCCCGCCTGCTATCTCGGCTCTTACAAACTCTCCTCCCACGATCCCCAGCCTTTCTCGGGCAAACAAAACTTCTCCCTGATTCCCGGCCTCTCCTACCGCCTCACGTTCGCCGAAAGCAAATCCGAATCTTTCTTCGACTTTGCCATCGATTCCGCCGGGAACATCACCACCTCCTCCCCCGCCGCCGCTGCCCATCGCAAACTACTTCGCTTGAAAAACATCGGCGTCAAAATCAATCCCGGTTCCTACACCGGCAAATACACGGTCGGCGCCTCGGCCGAGCTCACGAACGTCACAAAGGCGATCTTAATCCCTTCCCTGCCCTTTCCGCTCGTCGCCGGCACCGAAGTGGGGCGTTTCACCCCCAATCTAAAAAGGGTCGATCCACCCACCCTCTCCACGTTCACTTTCTCCACCTACCGGCCCGGCTTCCGCTGCTGCTCCATCTTTCTCAGCCTCAGCGGCATCCGATAAACCTACCGCACAATCCGAAGACACCCGCCCCGCCCTACAGCGCCAACTCGCCGAGTGATACATTCGTTGCATCCATGGTCGTCCGCCGGACCCAAGGCCGAATGGGAACGCTACGACCTCCAGCAATCCGGAATCCACCAATAGTGTCCTTCTCCATCCTCACCGCCTGCCCCGAATGCGCCACCTCCAACCGCATCCCCGCCGCCCATCTCTCCCATCGCGGCCGCTGCGGCAACTGTAAAGCTCTCCTCCCCGCCCTCTCGAAAGCCCTCCCCGTCGACGCCGACGCCTTCGCCGAGATCATCGAGCCGCTCCGGAACTCGAACTCCTCGCCCAGGAGATGGCGGGCCATGCCATCGTCCTCAAGGTCGACACCGAAGCCGAACCCGCCCTCGCCGCCCAGTTCCGCATCCAATCCATCCCCAATTTCCACGTCTTCTACCGCGGCAACCTCATCCATCAACAGGCCGGACTGGCCCCCCGCGCAGTCATGCGCAGTTGGCTCACCAAACCCGGCATTGCCTAATCCCCCGAAGCCCTATCGAGCTCACTACTGTCCAAAACAGCACTTACTCTCTCCTAGAATCTGATTTCGGCGAGCCCGACGGGGTCGAGCGGTAGAGTAAGCGCCACTTTGA
>JAPKZA010000293.1 GCA_026394015.1 Acidobacteriota bacterium | reverse complement strand
TCCGGTGGAAGAAGCCAAGCGCCAGGAGTTCTATCGGATCATGATGGCCGAGAATGATCGCCTGCTGTCGACCATCGAACAGGTGCTGCATACGGGCCGTTTGGGAGCCAGCCGTAAGCTGAACCTTTCTTCGTTTGACCTCAACACGATCATCACGGAGTGTCTGGACCGTTTCCGCACGATGCACCCGGAGCCAGCCATTCATCTCTCGTTCGCCCCGGCGGAGCCCATCGCGATGCGGGGCGATGCCGACGAGGTCCGGGCGGTGGTCTCGAATTTGCTCGAAAATGCGATCAAGTATTCGGTTAGTCCAGCGCAGGTCGATGTGGAGACGAAGGTGGTCGACGGCAAGTTCGCGCAACTTCGCGTGAGCGACCAGGGCCCGGGGATCGCCAAGGGCGAATTGAAGCAGATCTTCAAGCGTTTTTACCGGGCACCCGGCACGCTGGCGACACGGGTGAAGGGCACCGGCCTCGGCCTGTTCATTGTGCGGTCCGTCGCCAAACGGCATGGCGGCAAGGCTTGGGCGGAGAGCGCGGGGCCGGGTAGCGGCAGCACGTTCGTCGTGGAATTCCCCCTGAAGTCATGAGCAGAATTCTGGTGGTGGAGGACGAACGATCGCTGGCCGAGGGCCTTCGCTTCAACCTGGAAGCCGAGGGCTATGGGGTCGATGTGGTCGAAACCGGCGAGGCGGCGTTGGAAGCGCTTTTGGCGAAACGAACCCATTTCGATGTGGTCGTTCTCGACGTGATGCTCCCGGGGAAGGATGGCTTCGCCGTCCTGCGGGAACTGCGGGCGGCGGCGCTGTTCGTCCCCGTGCTGATGTTGACCGCGCGGAGCCATGCCGAGGACGTCCTGAACGGCTTCGCCGCCGGCTGCGATGATTATCTTCCGAAGCCGTTCGAACTAGCGATTCTCATTGCGCGGATCGGCGGACTGCTCCGCCGTCGCGAGTGGTTGCGGAAACCGACCGGCTATACCTTCGGCGATAAGTCGGTGGACTTCGACCAGTTGGAGCTCCGCGTCGGCTCCGGCACGTACCCGTTGACGCTGATGGAGGCCAACGTCCTTCGGTGCCTGATTCAGCACGAAGGCTCGCCGGTTTCGCGGAAAGTCCTGCTCGAAGAGGTCTGGGGATTGCACGAGGACACCGACACGCGGGCGATCGACAACTTCATCGTCCGGCTGCGGAAATACATCGAGCCGGACCCGGCCAAGCCTCGGCATTTGCTGACGGTCCGGGGCGTCGGTTACCGGTTTGTGAAAGTCCCTTAACGGGTATATAGTAAAAGTGCCGTGATCCGTTCGCTCGCCTTAGCCGCGCTATCCGCTGTGTACGCCATGGGTGCGCCCGAATTCGAAGCGACGCAGAAATTCCTCGTAACCTATTGCAAGAATTGCCACTCCGGCAAGTCGGCGGTGGGCGGTTTTCGGTTGGAGAAGGTGAGCGATCCGGAGAGTTTGGCGACCGATTCCCACGCCTGGACCCGCGCGGCGCTGCGCGTTCGCAATGGCGAGATGCCGCCGAAGGGCTTGCCGGCCCCTGAGCTTAAAGCTCGGGAAGAGTTCGCCGCCTCCGTTCATCAATCGCTGCGGAGCATCGCCTGCGCCTCCGGGATTACGGCTGGGCCGTCCCCCCTGCGGCGCCTGAACCGCGACGAGTACACGGCCACGATACAAGACCTGCTCGATATCCACCTGGACATCGGCCACGCACTGCCGATCGACGGCGCGGGCGGCGAGGGTTTCGATAACGCCGCCGAGACGTTATTCCTTTCTCCGCTGCACTCCGAGAAGTACATGGAGACCGCCAAACTCGCTATGGACTTCGCGGCCAAGGAACACAAGTCCCGCACTCGCATCCTGGTGGCCCAGCCCGGCCCCGGGGTGACCCCGGACCAAGCCGCACGTAAGATCCTGGCGGCCTTTCTGCCCCGGGCGTTCCGTCGCCCCGTGGCCGAGACGGATCTGCTTCCCTACCTCGACCTGTTCCGCGCCGCTCGCAAAGCTGGCCAGGATTTCGAACCGGCCATCTTCTTTGCCTTGCGCGGTGCGTTGGTCTCGCCACTGTTTCTCTTCCGGACGGAGCCAGCGGAGATGGTGGATGGTTACGCGCTCGCTGCGCGCCTTTCCTACTTTCTGTGGGGCAGCCAGCCCGACGAACTATTGACCGATCTGGCGGCCTCTGGAAAGTTGCAGGATCCCGAAGTCTTGCGGCAGATCACCCGGCGGATGCTGAAGAACGATCGCTCCTGGAACATGGCCCGGCGGTTCACTGACCAGTGGCTCCACATACGCGATTTGACCGGCGACAAGGCCCCTGATGCCAAGCTCTTCCCGACCTACTCGACGGACGAAGAGTTGCGCGGCGACATCCGCATTCAGCCGCAGCAATTCTTCCGCGAGCTGCTCGTCCGGAACATGTCGGTGCTCAATCTCATCGATTCGAAATACACGATCGGCACGAGCAACCTATCGAAGCATTTCGGCTTCAAGCTCGCTGTGCGGGCGAATCAGGCCAAGCAGCCGCAGTGGGTGGAACTGCCGGAGAATACGAATCGCGGCGGCTTGCTCGGCATGCCGGCGGTGCTCGCTGTTTCGTCCTATCCTTACCGGACCAGCCCCGTTCTGCGCGGCACCTGGATCCTGGATTCGCTACTCGGCACCCCGCCGCCCCCGCCGCCCCCCAACGTTCCGGCTCTCGAAGAGACAGCGGCTGGCGCGGCACCGAAATCGGTCCGGGAGCGCTTAGAGAAGCATCGTACTAACCCGGTTTGCGCCGGATGCCATTCCCGGATGGACCCGCTCGGTTTCGCCCTCGAAAACTACGATTCCATCGGCCGCTGGCGCGACGTGGACGGCGGGAAGCCGATCGACAATTCGGGCGAAATGGCCGACGGAACGAAGATTCAGGGCCCGGCCCAACTGAAGGCCGCACTGATGGTTCATAAAGAACTTTTCGTGCGGAACCTGACCAAGAAGTTGCTCGGCTACGCCCTGGGCCGTGGCCTCACTCTGCGCGATTCGTGCACCGTCGACGCGATCGTCGCCGAAGTCAAAATCAAAGATTACAGCGCCCAAGCGCTGGTTGAAAGTATCGTCCTCAGTACCCCTTTCCGTCAAAAAGAGCGCCCCAAGGAGAAAAAGATCCTATGAAGATCTCCCGTCGAACTATTCTGAGTGGAGCCGGAGTCGGCCTCGGCCTGCCTTGGCTGGAAGCTATGGCCGCCCCGCTTCCCACCATCGACGGCACCGGCAAGCCGCCCCAGCGGATGGCCATGCTCTATATGCCGAACGGGGTGAACCCTTGGGCGTGGACGCCCGAGGGCAAGGGGGCCGATTTCAAGCTCTCGCCGACCTTGCAGCCGCTGGAAGACCTGAAGAGCCACATCACCGTTCTCACCAACCTTTGGAATGAAAACTCCAAGAGCGGCGACGGCCATTATGTGAAAGAAGCGGCGTGGCTGACCTGTCAGACGATTAAGAAGACCCCCGGCGAAGATATCGCCAATGGGGTTTCGGTGGACCAACTCGCTGCCCAGCGCATCGCGGGTCAAACGCCGCTGCCGTCGCTCGAACTTGGGGTGACTCCGGTGGCTATCGGCGTCGATGCCGTCGTCGGTTATACCCGTGTCTACGGCTCCCATATCGCTTGGAGCAGCCCCTCGATGCCGCTCGCCCGCGAACTGAATCCGCGTTCGGTTTACGAGCGACTCTTTCGCGCTTCGTCCGGCCCCCAGGGCAACGAAGCGAAGATGGACTCGCTGCTGCTCGACCGGGTTCTTGGCGACGCCAAGCGCCTGCGGACGCAGGTCGGCACGGCGGACCGGGTGCGCCTGGATGAGTATCTATCTGTGATGCGGTCGCTCGAAGAGCGCGTCCAACGGGCGACGATCCCCACGGACCGGCCGGCGGACCACGCCGAGCACGTCCGGCTAATGCTGGACATGATCGCGACGGCCTTCCAGACGGACACCACGCGAGTGGCGACGTTCATGTTTGGCAACGCCGTCAGCAACGTTAGCTTCCGTTTTCTCGAAGGGGTCAGCGCCGGGCATCACGACGTTTCGCACCACCAGAAGGACGCTGACAAGCTGCGTCAGTATCAACTGATCAACCGCTGGCACGTCGAGCAGTACGCCTATCTCCTGCGCCGGTTGCGGAACATGCAGGAAGGCGAATCGAACGTGCTCGACAATTCCATGATCTTGTTCGGCTCCGCGCTCAGTGACGGCGACCGGCACTACCCGCACAATTTGCCGCTGGTGCTGGCGGGCAAAGGCGGCGGTCGGATCAATGCGGGGCAGCATTTGGTTTACGCCGAAGACACGCAAATGGCGAACCTTTACGTTTCGATGCTGGAGGCGTTTGGCACTCCGGTCGATCGTTTCGCGGATAGCACCGGCCCGCTGGCGGGGTTGCTGCGTGCGTAGTCTCGCGCTGTTTTTGATCGCGACTGCGGCGTGCGCAGCCGATCTTACCGGCATTTGGGTCGGCGAGATCGGTGCCGGTCGGCCGGATCGCGATCCCACTCCTATGGCGTTTCAGTTCACGCAGAAGGGCTCGGCGCTCGGCGGCAAGCTCTACGGCGACTATCAGAGCACGCCGATCGCGACCGGCATCGTCGCCGGTGATTTGGTGACGTTTGTGGTGGTGTTGGCCGAGCAGGCCGGCAACGAGATCAACGACACCAAGATCCGTTTCACCGGGCGGCTCGTGAGCGGTGAATTAGAACTGACCAGGGAGCGGGAGAGCTCAACCCGCGCCGGCGCCAAGAGCGGCGCGTTCGTTCGCCCTGGGCCCGGGCAAGTGTTCCGCTTGAAGCGCCTCATTTAGCAATCTGCGATACTGCGTTACGATGCCAACTGCCTCCAAATGGCCCAAGAGTTTCCCCCCGCTGACCCCTGAGCAGGCGGTGATCAGCGACGACTTCATGAAGTATTGGCATGAGGTGCTGCCGAAGAAGTTCGGCATGATTGATAAATTTAATCACGGCGTGGTGGTGGAGGATGCGGGCGAATTCCGTCGAACGCTCGAGATTGGAGCTGGGCTGGGCGAACACCTCGACTACGAGAAGCTGACTCCGGCGCAGGAGCGCGAGTACGTCGCCAACGATATCCGGGCGAATATGCTGGCGCAATTGCAGGAACGGTATCCCAAGGTGCAGACGGTCCTCGGCGACTGCCAGCAGGGCTTCGATTTCGCGGATGGCCACTTCGACCGGGTGCTGGCGATTCACGTGCTGGAGCACTTGCCGAATCTGCCGGCCGCGGTGCGGGAGCTGCATCGGGTTGTGGATAAGCAGAAAGGATTTCTTCAGGTCGTAATCCCGTGCGAGGGCAGTCTGGCCTACTCGCTGGCTCGCCGGATCTCCGCCCAACGAATTTTCGAAAAGCGTTACAAGTAGCCTTATAAGTGGTTTATTGAGCGAGAGCATGTCAACGTACCGAGCGAAGTTCTCGGCGAGCTTCGTGAGAAATTTGAAATTCGGTCCACTCGATATTGGCCTCTGCCCATTCCGCTGGAGATGGCAAACCTGGTAATTGCTCTGCGTTGCGTGCCCAAACAATAGGGATTGCTATACTTACAGACGAACCCCGCTGCATGATTTCTGTAAGTTCCGTTTCCATGCGCTTCGGCGCGAAAGTACTTTTTGAAGATGTATCCGTCGCGTTTGCGACTGGTCGCCGTTATGGCTTAACTGGCCCGAATGGTGCCGGCAAGTCGACTCTGATGAAAATTTTGTCCGGTGAGATCGACGCCCAAAAGGGGACGGTCTCTCGGCCCAAGCGCATGTCCGTGCTGAAGCAGGATCAGTTTGCCTTCGACGCCTACCGCGTCGTAGACACCGTGATCATGGGCAACGCTCGTTTGTGGAGCGCCCTCGAAGAGCGGGAAGTGCTCTATAGCAAAGTGGACATGACCGACGAGGATGGTATCCGTTTAGGGGAACTCGAAGGGCTGGTGGGCGAAGAGGACGGCTATTCGGCCGACTCGGACGCCTCAATTCTGCTGGGCGGATTGGGCATCCCGGAAGCGCTGCATGAGCGGAAGATGAGCGAGTTGCAGGGCGGTCAAAAGGTCCGCGTGTTGCTGGCGCAAGCGCTGTTCGGCAACCCGGAAGGCCTACTACTGGACGAACCGACGAACCATCTGGACTTGGAGTCGATCCACTGGCTCCAGGACTTCCTGAATAATTTTAAGGGCTCGATGATCGTGGTCTCGCACGATCGCCATTTTCTGAACTCGGTCTGTACCCACATCGCCGACATCGACTACCAGACGATCATCGTCTACAACGGTGGCTACGACGATATGGTGATGGCGAAGACGCAACTGCGCACCCGGATTGAGAACGACAACCAACAGCGCGAGAAAAAGATCGCGCAGTTGAACGACTTCATTGCCCGGTTTAGCGCCGGTACCCGCGCCAGTCAGGTCCGCAGCCGCGCCAAGGAAGTGGAGCGTCTCGAAGTCTCGGACTTGAAGCGTTCCAACATCGCCCGGCCGTTTATCAAGTTTGTCTCGAAGCGCCCGTCGGGCAAGCATCCGCTTGAGATCAAAAACTTGACCCGCTCGTACGGCAATGAATTGGTTTTCAAGCCTTTTTCGGCCCACATCAGCCGCGGCGAGCGCATCGCGATTCTCGGCCGGAACGGGGCCGGTAAAACGACTCTGCTCCGCGCCATGCTCGACAGCGGGCCAGTGACTTCAGCCAAGGAGAAGGACCTCTCCACCGGTTCGGGCGAAGTGACCTGGGGCCACGAAACCAGCATCGGCTACTTTGCGCAGGACCACAAAGAGTCGATCGAGAAAGGCACCACCGCCTTCGAATGGCTGCACATGTTTGATCCGCAGCTGAGTCGGGAAGAGGTCCGGGGCACGCTGGGACAGATGTTGTTTACCGGGGAAGAAGGCGCTAAGCCCACTCACGCTCTCAGCGGCGGAGAGGCGGCCCGCCTGATTTTCTGCCGCCTGATGATCGAGAAGCCCAACGTCCTCGTCTTCGATGAACCGACGAATCACTTGGACCTCGAAGCGATCAACGCGTTGAACGTGGCGTTCCAGAAGTTTGACGGGACGGTCTTCATCGTCACGCACGATCATGATTTAATCGATGCGATCGCCACCCGTATCTGGGTGGTGGACGAGAACGAAATCCTAGACTTCAAGGGACCGTACGAAGAGTACCAATCGGTACACGGTGCCTCTACGTCTGGTTCGAACCGCCGTTAGTCGGCCCGGGCAACGGCTCGCCGAGTAAGAAAACAACCGCATGCTGCGAGGCCCGTCGATAGACGGGCTCGAGCGTGTCGAGCAACGTTTTCTGACCCTGCCAGAACGGGAACGGCCCCAGACGCCGGGGCAAAGCCGCAGCAATCGCGGGCGGAGCAACGTCTCCCATCGCATCTTCCGGCATCCGGAAGGCACCTTTCCAGAAGATGTCCGGATCCAGTTGGAGCTCCTGCTTGGGATCTTCGACGGGTACAACTTCGTCGTCGTCTCGCTGCGCTTCGGCATCCAGAGCTTGCGGAAGATTCTTCTCGATGATGGCCAGGAGCTTATCGCGGCGCATCCCGCGCAAGGTGAAAAGCAGAAACGGATCGCGATCGAACTCTTCGCCCAGCAAAAGATAAACAGAGGCCAGGTGCTTACAGGGGTTGGCCGTATCCGGGCAGGTGCAGCGGGTTACGAGGTCCTGCTCGTTTTTCGGATAGAGCGACAGCCCCAACTCTTCGAAGATCTCTTCAATATCGCCCGGCATTTCGCCGGCCAGCAGCGTCGCCGAGAAAACGGCCTGCTCAGCCAGTTTCGCGCTGATACGGGTCCAGTCCTCTTCGCTGATCGTGTTGATGTTGATGTCGACATCGTACGGCTTCGGTCGCGAGCCGCGAACCCGGGCGTGCACATGCCCTTCATCAATCGTGATGGCGAGCACATGGCCGTTCTTGGCGTAGTCCCGGCCACGGTTTAGCCGCGAGCCCATTTCGAAGCTTTCCAGCACTTCGATCCAGCGGCGAGCCCACCAGTTCTCTCCAAAGTGGGAGCCTCGGGTTTGCGAACGAATGCCGCCACCGGGGGCCCGGAACCCGCCACTCCGACGCTGCGGACCGCGGCGACGATTGTTGTTCCCCCGGAAATCACGATCGTTGCGGCCTCGTCCATTGCCATTGCCACCGCCACCGCCACCGTTTCCCGTCCGTTGGGTCGGTGGCGCTGCTGAAGCGGGAGGCGGTGCGGCCGCTATCGGCCCCGTCGGTCCAGCCGGTGCCCCCTGACGTCGATCGCCCGACTTCTTCCTACCCCAGGAGCCCCGATTGCCCCCGCCACCGCCCGGCCGCTTACTCATCCAAGGCCTCCGCACTCAAAGCAAATACGTTCTTCAGCTCTTCGTTCGACAGTTCGGTAATCCAGCCTTCGCCGGTGCCTATCACTTCGTTCACGATGCTCTTTTTGCTCTCGATCATTTCGTCGATCCGCTCTTCGAGCGTGCCAACGCAAAGGTACTTGTGTACCTGCACATTCCGCAATTGCCCGATCCGGAATGCCCGGTCGGTGGCCTGATCTTCCACCGCCGGATTCCACCACCGATCATAGTGGAAAACGTGATTGGCCCGAGTCAGGTTCAAGCCCGTCCCGCCCGCTTTCAACGACAGGATGAATACACGCGGGCCGTTCGGCGACTTCTGGAACCGCTCCACCATCATCTCTCGCTGCCGCATCGAAGTGCCGCCGTGGAGGTAGAGAACCTCGTCGCCAAAGCTATCCTGCAGATGCTTTTGCAGAATACCGCCCATCTCCGTGAACTGCGTGAACACCAGCGCCCGGTCGCCGCTCATGAGCACCTCGTCCATCATCTCCGTTAAGCGGGTGAGCTTGCCGGACCGATCAACGACCGGCGAACCATCCCCCAGGTAATGAGCCGGGTGATTGCAGACCTGTTTGAGCTTCGAAAGAGTTGCCAGAATCGCCCCGCGGCGTGCCATGCCGTCGGCGAACTCGATCTTCGAGTGGGCGTCCTTCAGCACCTGCTGATACATCTCCACTTGCTCGCGCGTCAACGAGCAGTAGACCTTGTTCTCGAACTTCTCCGGCAGATCCGCGATGATCTTCGTATCCGTTTTCAAACGTCGCAACAGGAACGGCGAGGTAAGCCGCTTCAACTGGTTGGCCGCGTCGTTGTCGCGGTTGGTTTGAATGGGCAGGAAGTAGTTGCGGCGGAACTGTTCGCGGGTTCCGAGGAAGCCCGGGTTTAGGAACTCCATCACGCTCCACAGTTCGCCGACGTTGTTCTCGACCGGCGTACCGGTCAAGGCAACTCGATAGTCGCTCACGAGAGCCCGCACCGACTTTGCCTGCCGCGTATCCGGATTCTTGATGTTCTGCGCTTCGTCGAGGATCGCCCCGCTCCAGGTTACCTGCTTGAAATACTCCAAGTCCCGCTGCAAAATCCCATAGCTGGTGATCACCAGATGGTATTTGTGCATCTGCTTAATGAACTCGTCGCCCTTTGAACGGCTCACGCCATGGTGAACCAACACCTTCAACTGCGGCGTAAACCGCGCCGCCTCTTTGTGCCAGTTGCCCGCCACCGAGGTGGGGCAAATCAGCAGAGTCGGCATCGTGGTGCCTTCTTCTTTATCGAGTTGCAGCAGGGCCAGCGTCTGGATGGTTTTCCCCAGACCCATGTCATCGGCCAGGCACGCGCCCAGCCCCCATTTGCGCAGGAATTTCAGCCAGGAGTAGCCGCGAACTTGATACGGTCGCAGCGTGCCCTTGAAGCCTTTCGGCGGCTTCAACTCTTCAAACACTTTGCGCCCTTCCAACTGGTCGAGCAGGTCGCGGACCCAGCCCGTCGCCATCACGCCTTCAATCGGCAGTTCGTGGTTCGAGTGGTAGTTGCCCAGCGACATCTGAATCACTTCCCGCACTGTCGCGGTGCCACTGGAATTGCGGCGCCAGAATTCGAGCGAGTAGTCGATCTCGTCCGGCGTTACGTGCGCCCACTGGCCGTGAACCTTGACCAGCGGAGACCGCAGCCGCTGCAGTTCGAGCAGTTCATCGCGCGTCGCCAGCTCCCCGGCCACCGCAATTCGCCAGTCAAAATTCAGCATCCAATTCAGAGAAAGCCCGCCTTTGGGCGGCTTCACCGGGCTGTCGACAATGGCCTTTACGCTAAGGCGAGCCCGCGTGCCGTCGCGGCTCCACCACTTCGGCAACTCCACCGCGAAGCCACCCTGCTCCAGCGCGACGGCCTTCTGGTTGAGAAACTCGTATGCCCCGTTGGTATCGAGATCGAAACCCGTGGGCACACTGGCACGCAGAGAGCTTTCGATGCGGGTAACAATCGATGTCGCTTGCGTCAACGAGGTCAACAGGAATTCCAGGGTTGGCTGCCGGGTCACCCCCGCCAAACGCTCGCCGGTACCGATGTGCTCCGCGCGCAAAACATTGTCCGGGTTATCGACGCTCTGGACGAGGTAACGGACCGTCCAGGCAGTGTTCGTTTCGCTGGGTTCTTCCAGCCGGAAGCAGAGCCGGAACGGGGCATCGGCGGTGAGGGCCACCGGCCGGCGCCACTGCCGAACCTGCTTGGAAATCCGGTCCAGCACGTCCGGATAACCATCGACTAGTCCGTCCTCCGACGCGAGGGCATACAACCATCGTTCATGGGGGCTCTTACCCCGGGGGGGCTTGCCGCCGTTGTAGCTGCCGCGGACGAGATCGTCCAGCATCCAGGCGACGAACGCATCCAGCACGATCCGGGCCGGCGTCGAGGGCGCGGCCTTATCTTCGAAGGTGATCGCCCGTGCCGAGGCGGGCATCGCCGCCGCTAGGGCGGCCAGCCGGTGACCTTCGATACCGGGGTAAACAGGGGTCCAGTTGGCGGCGAAATCGCCGTCCACCTCGTCCATGTCCGGCAAAAACTGCTGCCGGGCCACTAGGCCCCCCGCAAAGCGCAGGGCGGCCACCCAGAATTGCACGTCAGGGGCCACCATCAGCCCGGGTCGTATGATCCGTTGGCCAAAAGTAGCTGCAAGAAAATCCACGGTTTCTTTCGGCCCCAGTTGCATGGAAGCAACAGACCAGGGAGAGAGCACAAGACTCTCATAAACGGGATGCTCGGCGATCAACGCGCTAGATGCCACTGGCCCTTCGGGCGCAGCCGGCGCCCAGAGAACGACTCGTTGCATCTGGGCCTTTGCCAATTCCCCACAGTAAGGCAGGGACGAAAGAATTTCGCGCAACAGGGCGGGCGGAGCTCCGAAGGGGTACTCCGGCGATCCGCTTCGCTGCGGACGCGCCACAGTAGGGGCCACCTTCGCCTGTTTATGATCTGCCGATGCCTCCAGCCATATCGAAAAGAAGCCGTCGTGAACGCCGGCATGCAGGATAAGCATCGAGTAAGACTAAACAATCAATACCACATCGGATGACCCTTTCGGGTAAACCCATTTCGCGTACTGCGGTAGAGACACGTTATGCACACCCTTTCCCCACAAGATCAGATCTTCGATTTGGGCCTCGGCCTCATGCGCGCCCGGCTCGTTCAAGTGTTTGCGGAACTCCGCATCGCCGATTACTTGGCCGCCGGCCAGCAGTCGATTCCGGGCACTCACGCTCCGTTTGTAGACCGCTTCCTGCGCGCCTGCGCCACCATCGGTTTGGTGTCTACCCTACCCGACGGCACCTTCCTGTTGACCCCGGTAGGCGAAACCCTGCGCAGCGGCGTCCCCGGGTCGATGCAGGCTTCGATGCAAGCAATCATGGCTTCGGTCCTGGGCGGCGCTCATCTACGCGCCTGGAGCAACCTTCGCGCTTCCCTCGAACGCGGGGTTACCGCCTTGGATGACCTGCACAGCAAAGACGCCTGGAGCTACTTCACGAAAACGAACCCGGACGAAGGCCGACTCTTCAATCAGGCGATGAGCGAGTTCAGTCACGCCGTCCTCCCGGCAATTCTCGGCAGCTTCCAGTTCCCGGCCACAGGCACTCTCGTCGATGTTGCCGGCGGCAACGGTACCATGCTCTGCGCCGCCCTCGGCCAGCAGCCCGTCCTGCGCGGCATCGTCACGGACCTGGCCTTCACCATGCCCACGACGGAAGCCGACATCGCTGCCCAGGGCCTCTCGGATCGCGCCACCGCCGTCGAGGCCGACTTCTTCTCGAGCGTCCCGGCCGACGCTGAAACGTACATGATGAAGTTCATCCTTCACGATTGGAACGACCTCGACGCCGGTCGCATTCTTGACACGATTCGAGCCGCCGCCAAACCGTCCAGCCGACTTCTCATCTTGGAACAGGTGGTCCCGGAGGAAGACCTCCCCATCCCGGCGCGCATCATGGATATCAACATGATGGTGATGTGCGGAGGCAAGGAACGCACCGCCCCCGAATGGCGCGCTCCTCAGCGCCCATGGCTTCACGCTCGAATCGATCACCCCGACGCCTTCGCCAATTTCCGTTATCCAAGCGAGGGTTAGCGTTCGCCGTTAAAAACTACTAATATGAGGGCAGTGATCCTGCGCATTTTGATTGTCACTGCCTCTCTGTTTCTGCTTCTCAGCCAGAAGAGCGTCAACACGCCCAACGAGGCCTACTTCACCGCCAAAGTTTTACCGGTGCTCGAAAAGAGCGGCTGCCAAAACTGCCACGGTTCGAACGGCGTCGCCAGCGGCACGCGCTTCCGTTTCCCCGAAGAAGGCGCCAGCGCGGAAGAACTCCAGCTCTTCGGGAAATCGCTGCACCAGCTCATCGATCGCTCCGACCTTTCGAAGTCTCTCTTGCTCAACAAGCCCACGCGGCGCGTGGCCCATGGCGGCGGTCTGAAGATCACCCCGGGCTCGGCCGAAGAAGCCACCCTCCGCACTTGGATCGACTACCTCGCCAGCCACACCAAACCGGACGACCGCTTCCTACTCGGGCAACGCAAGTTCGAAGCCCGCCCGGTGCTGCGTCGGCTCACGCACCTGCAGTACAACAACACCGCCCGCGATCTGCTCGGCGATGATAGCCGCGTGGCGGACCAGTTCCCCCCGGAAGATTTCGTCGGCGGCTACCGCAACCAGTTCCAATCCCAATCCATCTCTCCGCTGCTCGCGGAAGCCTACAGCGCTGCCGCTGAAAAATTGGCTCGCTCCGCCTTCCGCGGCGGCGATACCCACGGCCTCATCCCCTGCAAAACGCAGGACGCCGCCTGCCGCCAAAAGTTTCTCCGGACCTTCGGGGCCAAAGCCTTCCGTCGACCGCTGCTCGAAGCCGAATTCGCCCGCTACGAAAAGCTGTTTCTGAGCGAGAAGTCGTTCCTCGGCGGCGCGCAACTGACGCTCGAAGCGATGCTCCAGTCGCCCAACTTCCTCCTCCGCACCGAGAACGGGGCCGACCCGAGTTGGCGGCCTTACGAGACCGCCAGCCGCCTCTCCTACGCCCTCTGGAACTCCATGCCCGACGCCGAACTGCTCAGCGCCGCGGCTCGCGGTGAACTCAATTCCCGCGAGGCCGTCGAGAAGCAAGCCCGGCGCCTGCTGGCCTCCCCGCGCGCTAAAGTCACCGTCGACGAGTTCGTCGCCGAATGGCTTCGTTTCGATCAACTCCTCGACGCCGTGAAAGAGCGCAGCGAGTTCCCCATGTATTCGGCCGAACTCACCGTCGCCATGACCGAAGAGACCCGCCGCATGGTCGCCGATCTCGTCTGGCGCGACCAGGATTTCACGCAACTCTTCTCCGCCGAACACAGCTTCATCAATACGAGCCTGGCGCTGCTCTACAAGCTGCCCGCCCCGAAGAACGAGTACGACCGCGTGGCTCTCCCCGCCGAGACCGGGCGCGCGGGCATCCTCGGCCAGGCCATGTTCCTCTCGGCGACCTCGAAGCCCGCCGATACCAGCGTCACCCAACGCGGCCTCTTCGTCCGTGAACATTTTCTCTGCCAGGAAGTCCCGCAGCCGCCGCCCGGGGTGAACGCGAATCTGCCCAACCTCGACAAGGGCAAGCCGATGACCAACCGCGAGCGCCTCGCCATGCACTTGAACAACGAGAGCTGCGCCAGTTGCCATACCCTCGTCGATCCCATCGGCCTGGGCCTCGAAAAGTACGACGCCATCGGCCAGTTCCGGCCGAAGCAAAAGCTTACCTTTCGCCCGGCCCGCAAGGAAGACGGCGACGTCGTGAAGGCCGAGCTCGACATCGACACGAGCGGCTACGTCTCCGGCATCGCGAACTCGGCCTTCTCGACGCCGCGCGAACTTGGTAAAATTTTAGCGGCTGCTCCGCAGTGCCAGCAGTGCGTGGCCAAACAGCTTTTCCGCTACTATACGGGCCGTCACGAGAACGCGCGTGACGCCGTCGTTATCGACCGGGCCTTTGCCGATTTCCGCAGCTCTGGATTCCACTTCCGCGAGTTGATGGTCAGCCTACTGAAGTGGAGCGTATTTCCTCCGGAGTCCTGATATGTCTTCCGCCGCAGCCTCTCCGGAGTCGCCATCGGCCTCCCCCCGCTCGCGGCTATGTTCAACGCCAACGGCACCGCCTACGCGGCCACCAAGGTGGCACCGCCAAACCGTTTCGTCCTTTGGTTTAACGGCAACGGCATCCCCGAGAAATACTGGATCCCCACCGAAACCGGCACAGAGTTCATGATGACGCCGTGTCTGGCTCCCTTGGCTCCGTTCCGCAACGACATCCACATCGTCACCGGCCTCGACAACCCCTCCGCGCGCCTGCCCGGACCCGGCAACGACCATCACCGTTCCATGGCGTCGCTGATGACCGGCACGCAGTTCACCGGCCGCGGCGCCGGCGGCCCGTCCATAGATCAAGTGGTCGCCGCCAAAGTCGGCAGCGATACGCGTTTCCGCTCGCTGCAAGTCGGCGTCTCGCAAGAGTCGTTCGGCGAAAGTATTCAACGCAATATGAGCTGGGCCGGATACGACCGCGCCCTGCCGCCCGAGATGCTGCCGAACAAGCTGTTCGACCGCCTCTTCGGAGCCCGGGAAGCCGGTTGGATCAGCCGCAAGAAAAGCATCCTGGACGCCGTCCAGGACGACGCCGCGGGCTTGCGCAAAGCGCTCGGCAAGGAAGACGCGACGCGCGTTGACGAGCACCTGTCGTCCATCCGCGACGTCGAACGCGCCATCGCCAGCTTGCCGCCCAATTACCGTCGCGTCGACCCGCCGGAAGCCGAAGGCGACATGAAGGATTGGCCCCGGATCGCGAAACTGCAGAGCGAGTTGCTCGTCCACGCCTTCGCCAGCGGCCAAACAAAAGTCGCCTCCTACATGCTCACGAAGTGCCAAGGCCTGTCTCGCTTCCCCTGGCTCGGCCACACCAACGGCCGCCACCACGACTATTCACACAACGTCGGTAAGGCCGCGGCCAACAACGGCCTCGAAGGCCTGCGCATCCAGCGGGACATTTGCCGCTGGCACGCCGAAGAGTTCGCTTGGCTGCTCGGTCGGTTGAAGTCCGTCAAAGAGGGCGACGGCAACCTGCTGGACCGCACGTGCCTCATCTACGTCCACGAACACGCCGAAGCCAACGACCATAAGAACAACGGCCTTTCCGCCATCGTGGCCGGCCACGCGGGCGGTCTGCGCACCGGCCTGCACACGCGCTCCACCGGCACCGTCGCCGATCTCTACATGGCCGCCGCCAACAAAGCCATGGGAGTCGGGCTAAGCAAGTTCCCCAGCGGCTCCCGCGAGATTCCCGAGATCTTCGGATGAACCGCCGGCAATTCCTCGGCAGCCTCGCCTCCGTCGCCGCCCTGCCCGCCCAGCCGAAGCGACCCAACATTCTGCTGATCCTGGCCGACGACCTCGGCTACGAATGCCTCGGTTGCTACGGCGGGACCAGCTACAAGACCCCGAACCTGGACCGCCTGGCCGCCGAAGGCATGCGCTTCCGCTACGCCTTCGCCCAGCCCCTCTGCACCCCCACCCGCATGCAGTTGATGACCGGAAAATACAACTTCCGCAACTGGCAAGCCTTCGGCATCATGGACCCCAAAGAACGCACCTTTGGCCATCTGTTCACCGAGAACGGCTACCGCACCGCCATCGCCGGAAAGTGGCAGTTCTGGAGCTACAACCCGCCGGACTTCGAACCCGAGTGGCGCGGCAAAGGCCAGAAGATTGAAGACGCCGGCTTCGACGAACACTGCGTCTGGCACGCCGCCCATACCGAAGATAAGGGCTCCCGCTACGGCGACCCGACCATCTATACGAACGGCAAACTCGAGCCCAAGCTGAAGGACAAGTACGGCGACGATCTCTTCGCCGATTTCCTGCTCAACTTCATCAAGAAGCCGGACCCCAAACCCTGGTTCGCGTATTGGCCGCTCGCGCTTACCCACGATCCGTTCGTCCCCACTCCCGACAGCCCGGAATTCAATGGCCCGAACCGTCTCAAGGCCGACAATCGATTCTTCAAAGACGAAGTCGAGTACATGGACAAAGTCGTCGGCCGCGTACTGAGTCAAGTCCCCGCGGACACGTTGGTCCTGTTCTTCGGCGACAACGGCACCAACAACACCGTCACGAGCCAACTGAACGGCAAGCCGTATCAAGGCGATAAAGGAATGCCCACCGAAGCCGGCACCCGCGTCCCGATGATCGTTCGCTGGAAGGGCGTCACCCCGGCCGGCAAGATCAACGACGACCTCATCGATTCGTGCGATTTCCTGCCCACCATCGCCGCCGCCGCCAACGTTCCCACCAAGAGCATGGGCCGCATGGACGGCGTCAGCTTCTTGCCGCAACTCCAAGGCAAGATCGGCGTTCCCCGCCCCTGGATCTACTCCTGGTACGACCCCCGCCCCGGCCAAGGCAAAGAGCGTTGGACCCGGACGCAGCGCTACGCCTTTGACCGCGAATGGAAGCTCTACGATAATGGTCGCCTCGTCAATTGGGCCCAGGATCCGAAGGAAGCCAAACCGGTGCAGAACGCCGAAGTGCGGACCCGGCTCCAGAATGTGCTCGATCGCATGGCGGCGGTCGGCGGTCGACGCGATATCACTATACCATCCAAGAAGTGAAATTCGCGCTGTTGTGCCTACTCACGCTGTCCTCCGCCTCGGCGGAAGACTGGCTCCGCTTTCGCGGCCCCAACGGTTCCGGCATTGCCGAGTCAACGCCGCTGCCCCGCGAGATTGGACCCGATAAGAACGTCGTCTGGAAGCAGGCGATCCCGCGCGGAAAGTCTTCGCCGATCGTCACCTCCAACCGCATCTTCCTCACCGGACATGAGAGCGGCAAGCTCGTCACCTTTGCCCTCGACCGTAAAACCGGAGCCCTGCTCTGGCGGCACGATGCGCCTTCCAATCAGGACGAAAAGCGCCACACCCTCAACGACCCCGCCTCACCCAGCCCCGTCAGCGACGGCTCCAACGTCTACGTCTTCTTCGCCGGCTACGGACTGCTCTCCTATACCGCCGACGGCGTGGAACGTTGGCGCGTTCCCCTCGGCCCCTTCACGAACTTCCACGGCATGGGCGCGTCGCCCGTCCTCGCCGACGGCAAGCTCCTTCTCATCTGCGATCAGGACCAGGGCGCCTTCCTGCTCGCCGTCGACCCCAAGACGGGGAAGACACTTTGGAAAGCTGATCGCCCCGAGAACGTCCACAGTTTTTCCACACCTATTGCACATGATCATCAACTGATCGTGCCCGGCTCTTACCAGCTCGAGGCCTACGCCATCGCCACCGGCAAGGTGGTCTGGCGTGTCGGCGGTTTGACGTACCAGGTGAAGTCCGTCCCGGTGATCGAAGGCGATACGCTGTACTTCAACGGTTGGGCCCCCGGCGGCGAAGCCAGCGAGCGCATGGAGCTTCCGGCCTTCGCCGAGATGCTTCGGCTGCACGACAAGAACGGCGACGGCAAGCTTTCGAAGGACGAAGTCCCCAAGCCGATCCACCCCGGCAACTGGGAGATGCAGGATCTGAACAAAGACGCCCTGTTCGACCAGCGCGACTGGCAGTATTATTCGATGCGGCGGACGTCCTCCAACGCGACCATGGCCATCCGCCTCGGCGGCAAGGGCGACGTGACCAACACTCACGTCCTCTGGCGCTATGAGAAGTCGCTCCCCGATGTCCCGGCCGTGTTGCTCTATCGCGGCGTGCTCTACT
>JAPKZA010000186.1:9848-10993 GCA_026394015.1 Acidobacteriota bacterium | reverse complement strand
GGTTTCTACTCGGTTGGGACGCTGCCCCATTTTCAGGGACGCGGCTATGGAGAAAAAATAATGCGTCACGCGGCTGCATATTCTGAAACCAATCTCGGCTGTCGTTTATCAGTGTTACAATCGAGTCCCGCGGGGCGAAAACTGTACGATCGCCTGGGATTTCGGGAATTCACGCGCTTCTCGATTTTCAACCGATCAGCCAAAACAAAGGAATAGAACACAATGGGAATGGTTTCAGAATTCAAAGACTTCATTAACAAAGGCAACGTGATGGATCTCGCCGTCGGCGTCATCATCGGCGGGGCATTTGGCAAAATCGTAGACTCTCTCGTCGGTGATTTACTTATGCCGGTGATTAGTTCCGCGACCGGCGGGATTGACTTCGCCAATACCTTCATGCCGCTGGACGGCAAAGTGTATGCGACGCTCGCGGACGCCAAGAAGGCGGGCGGGGCCGTGGTCGCTTATGGGAACTTTATCACCGTGGCCATCAACTTCGTCCTGCTGGCTTTCTGCGTGTTTTTGCTTGTGAAAGCGGTGAATTCGATGAAGACAGTCGAAGCACCCGCCCCCGCCGCGGCTCCGGTTACTCCGGACGACGTCAAACTACTGACCGAAATCCGCGACCTACTCAAGAAGTAACGATTTGGACCGTCTTCCGTTCTCCGCCACCCATCTGTCCCGCCCCTATGAAGCGATTCATCGGCTCCCGGTGACGGTCCTTCTCGATAACGTTCGGAGCATGTACAACATCGGCTCGTTCTTCCGCACGGGGGACGCCGCCGCGATTGAAGCGATCCTGCTGGCGGGGATCGCTTCGACCCCGGAGCGGAACCCAAAGCAGATCGCCAAGACGGCACTAGGTGCCGAGTTCACCGTGCCTTGGCGCTACGCGGCGGATTCGGTCGATTTACTGGCGAGCTTAGCGCCGGAGACGGAGATCGCGGCTATCGAGACGACCCCACGGGCCATTGACCTGTTCGACTGGCAGCCTCGGTTTCCGGTTTGCGTGATTTTCGGGCACGAAGTGGACGGGATCCAGTCGGCGCTGTCGGAGCGGGCGGACGTTCATATCCGGCTTCCCATGCTCGGCGTCAAGCACTCCCTTAACGTCGCGACCGCGGGAGGAATCGTGTTGTACGAAC
>JAPKZA010000186.1:0-9833 GCA_026394015.1 Acidobacteriota bacterium | reverse complement strand
CCGGAACCTAGTGAACCATCTTGCTCTTCCGGGTCATGTAATCCATGAGTAAGTACTGCCCGAGAGTATACGGCGTCGTGAAGTAAGCTTTACCCTTACAGAGTTCCGAGATTTTCTTGACGAAGCTGATCAGGTTATAGTCCTGGGCTAACATGAACGTATTGATCATGATGCCTTGGCGTTTGCAGCGGCTGACTTCTTCGAGAGTCTTGGCGATGACCATCGGGTCGAGGCCGAAGGGGTTTTTGTAGATCTGCCCGTCATCGAGGGTCATGGCCGAAGGCTTGCCATCGGTGATCATGATGATCTGCTTCATGTCTTTCTTCTCCTGTTGGAGAAGTTTTTGGGCGAGGATAAGGCCGTCGCGGGTGTTGGTGTGATAGGGGCCAACCTGGACGCGGGCGAGATCCTGCATGCGGAGTTCTTCGGCGGAGTCGTGGAAGAGGACGCAACGGAGGGAATCGCCTGGATACTGGGTTTTAATGAGATGGGCGAGTGCGAGGGCGACGCGCTTGGCGGGGGTGAAGCGATCCTCTCCGTAGAGGATCATGGAGTGAGAACAGTCGAGCATCAACACCGTGGCACAGGAGCTTTGGTACTCGCTCTGGTGGACGTGGAGGTCTTCGTACTCGAGGTTAAGGGGGACTTTGACGCCTTCGCGCTGCATGGCGTGAAAGAGGGTGGTGTTGACGTCGAGGTTCATCGTATCGCCGAACTCGTAGAGTTTGGACGAACCGCTGGTCTCGACGCCGGTAGAGAGTTCGCGGGTATCGTGGGCGCCGAAGCTGGCTTTGCCGAGCGAGCCCATGAGGTCCTTGAGGGTTTTGTAGCCTAGGAAATCGAGGGCTTTGTCGGTGGCCTCGACTTGGATCTCCTGGCGCTCGCCCTCCTTACCGGGACCTTGCGGCGGAGCGGTGACGTATCCTTCGGTTTGTAACTTCTCAAGGAGCCGATCAACTAAGTCCTCGAACTGCTCTTCGGTCAGCTTCTGGAGTTCCTCAAGCGGGACGAGATCTCCGCTCAAGAGAGCCTGACGAATCGCTTCGCGCAGGTCGGGGGGCGGGGCTCCATACTGATCCTCAAAGCCGCTTTGGAGGAAGAACTCGGAGAGCGCCTTCATGAGGTCTTCGGCGGTGAGGCCGTAATCCTCTTCGGTGAATTTCGAATACCGTATGGAGCGCATGGGTTAGTTGAACTGCTGACGACGTTTGTTGCGGGGCTGGGGGTTTTCTTCGGGGCTCTCTTCCTGGCGTCCGCGTCGATCCTCACCCATGAAGCCGAGTTCTTCGCTGCGGCTGATGCGCCGATGAGCGTAGAGGCCTTCGAGGACGAACTCGGCGGCGGCGGCGCGCATGGCGTCGGATTCGCCGACTCCGATGCCGAGAGGAGCGATCTTGTCGAAGAGTCCGTCGACGGGCATCATCTGCGCGATCATGTCGGCGGAGGAGGTGCCTTCGTCGAGCTTGAGGGCTCCGCCGCGTTCGAAGTACTTGACGATCATGCCGACGTTGACGCCGTCAAAATACTGGGTGAAGACGCGGCCAACGGCGGCCTTGATCAGTTCCCGGGCGACGGCTTCCCCGCCCTTTAGTTCGCCTTCGTACTCCAGTTCGATTTTGCCGGTCATCGAGGGCAGAGCCGCGTAAAGGTCGACAACCCGCGGGACGGTATCGACTTCCATGGCGACGAGGGCGCGGCGTTCGGCGTTGGAAACGACGGACTCCATGACCGAGATGGGCAGACGCTGGGAGACGCCGGAGCGCTTGTCGATTTTTTTATCTTCGCGGGCGATGAAGGCGATGGCTTCGACGACTTCGCGGATAAATTTGGGCACGGTGACGGCGATGCCACCGGTTCGTTTGGTCCAGGCTTCCTGCTGGGTGATGGCGATGCCGTGGTCGAGAGAGTGGGGGTAATGGGTGCGGATTTCGCTGCCGATGCGGTCCTTGAGCGGGGTGATGATTTTGCCGCGGGCGGTGTAGTCATCGGGGTTGGCGGTGAAGACGAGGACGATGTCGAGGGGGAGGCGGACGGGGTAGCCTTTAATCTGGATGTCGCCTTCCTGCATGATATTGAAGAGACCGACCTGGATTTTTCCGGCGAGATCGGGGAGTTCGTTGATGGCGAAGATGCCGCGATTGGCGCGGGGGAGGAGGCCGTAATGGACCGTCAGTTCACTGCCGATTTCGCGGCCCTGCTTGGCTGCTTTGATGGGGTCAATGTCGCCGATCATGTCGGCGATGGTGACATCGGGGGTGGCCAGTTTTTCGACGTAGCGGGCGTCGCGGTGCATCCAGGCGATCGGGGTTTCGTCACCGAGGGCGGCGATCTGCTCCTTGGCTTGCTGGGAGAGGGGGGCGAGAGGATTATCGCGAATTTCGGAGCCAGCGATGTAGGGCATCTGCTCGTCGAGAAGCGTCGTGAGCATCCGGATCAGCTTTGTTTTGGCTTGTCCGCGGGTGCCGAGCAGGATGAAGTTATGCTTGGCCAGGACGGCGTTGATGACCTGGGGGACGACGGTATCCTCGTAGCCGACGACGCCGGGAAAGAGGCGTTCGCCGGAGCGAATTTTGGCGATGAGGTTCTCCCGTAACTCGTCTTTTACTGAACGATCGGGCGAGCACCGCCGCGCCCAGTCGCTCTTCTTTAATTCACCCAGCGTAGAGGGAAGCTGTTCCATATCTCATCTTGATGCACGAAACCTATCCAGGTACCCGAAATCTTTGATATCTTTAGGAGGTAATGCCGAATGATTTGCCCGAAGCAGAATACCAGCGATTCTGGAAACGGCTCCAACAAATTGGTCTAAACGCTTACGAAGCACGCTCTTATCTGGTTTTGGTGGGTCACCCCCGGTTCAAAGCACTGGAACTAGCCGCCCGGTCGCACGTGCCGCGGCAAAAGATTTACGAAGTTCTCGACTCGTTGGTTGAGAAAGGGTTTGCCCAGGTGGTCCAGGAGAAGACCAAACTATTTTCGGCCGTTGAGCCGTCGCTGGCGATACCCAGCTATTTCGCTCGTCGGGCGCAGGCGATGCAGACGGAGCTATCGGAGCAGTCGCGGCATGCGACGGACCTGATTGAGGACTTGAATACTTCCTATTCCGAGGGGCAGGGCGGACGAGGGACGTTGGACTACCTGCGGATTGTTTCGGAGCCATTACAAACCGCGACGGAGTATCGGCGGATGATGCTGGAAGCGCAGCACGACTATCTGGAATTTTCTCGGCCTCCGTATGCGATTGACCCGGTGGACGACCAGATGGTGCGGGACTCGCTGCACCGGGGCGTTCGGTGCCGGTTGATCATCGAAATGGGAACGCTGGACGATGTGCATCGGCGTCGACTGATCGAGTTTATCGAGGCCGGGGTGGAGGTTCATCAGGTTCCTTCGCTGCCTTTGAAACTGGCTTTATTTGACGGGCGGAAGGGTTTGCTGGCTTTGCTCGATCCGGTAATCACGCGGCCATCGTGGACGGCGGTGGTGTTCGACCACAACGGGTTCGGCGAGGCGATGAAGGGTCTGTTCGAGCAGTATTGGCAGTCGTCGACGGCGATGCCGATGCCTCACTAATATTCCAGCAGGGGCTCCAGCAGGACTTTAAGACAGCCTCGTTCGGCGGCCCGGGCGAAGGCTTGGGGGGCGGCGGACAAAGGGTAGCGGTCGGCGATCATGGAGCGGACGTCGATCTTTCTGCTGGCGAGCAGGCGAAGGGCCGGGGCGAAGCGGCCACAGCGGGAGCCGATGAGGCTGATCTCATTCACGATGACGGGGGCCATGTCGAGTTGGACCCGCTCGGCGACGGTGGACTTCATGACGACGCGGCCTCGGGGGCGGGTCATGGAGACGGCTTGGGAGAGCCCGGCGGCCGAACCGGTGGCGTCGACGGTGACATCGAAGAGGCCGGTGGCGGCGGGTTGCACGCCGAGGCGCTCGGCGATGGCGATTTTTTCTGGATGGCGGCCGAAGAGATGGACCTGGGCTCCGCCGACTTGGAGAACTTGGGCGATGAGGAGGCCGAGTTTGCCGTCGCCGAGGACGGCGACTCGTTGACCTTGGAGTTTGCCGAGTTGCTCGTGGATTTCGCAGGCGGCGGCGACGGGCTCGCAGAAGACGGCTTCGTCGTCGGGGAGCGCGGACGGGACGGGGAGGAGGTTTTCTTCAGGGAGAGTTAGATACTCGGCGAAGGCACCAGGGTGCCGGACGATGCCAAGGACGGAGCGGGTGGGGCAGTGGCGGCCGAGACCTTGGGCGCAGGTGGGGCAGTTCCCGCAGGCGAGGTTGATTTCGCCGACGACGCGGCGACCGAGCCAGGCGGGTGAATCGGCTTCTTCGACGACACCGACGAATTCGTGGCCGGGGCGACCGGCGAAGCCATAGTAGCCGCGGAGGAGTTCGAGGTCAGTGTTGCAAATGCCGGCGAGGGTGACGCGGATCAACGCATGGCCTTTGGGACGGCGGGGTCGGCGGGTCTGTTCGACTTGGACCTGGCCTTCGGAGAGGCGGACGGCTAACACTTTCCCGCCTTGCGGAGGCTAGACCAGTACCACCAGTTTCGTTGCTCGAGGGGGAGATCGGGGTTTTGGGCCTGGGCGATGGCGCAGCGGAAGACATCGAGAACGCAGGGATCCTGGCGGATTCCGGTGATCCGCTGGAGTTCGAGATAAAGGTGATGACCATCTTGCTGCGCCAGTTCCTCCACGCTATGGATGCCGAGGAGCTTGAAGTCGCCGAGCGCGGCGGGCCCGATGCCCGCTAGTTGGGCAAGCGTTGCCATGAAGGCAAGGATAGCACCCCATAAAACTTCTTTAACCGGACGTTTTTGTCTTGTAAATATTCTCGGAGTTCTGTATCCTAATATACGGAGGCTGCATGTTCCTCATTTCCATGTTAATTTGGGCGACGGCTTTGCTGGGAGCCGTTATGACGGTATGGGCACTGGCGTGGGCCGTACAACGCGGAGAGTTCCGCAATTTGCGCCAAGGTGCGGCGTCGATTTTTGACGCTGGTGAACCGATTGGGCAGCAGACTGACTTTTTTCCAGGAGCGAAGCGATGATGAGTCTTCCGGAAGGTCCTAATGAATCGAAACTACAGCAGATTTCGCGGATTCGCATTGATGACTCGAGCCGCGTTCCGGTGTCGCTCTGGTTTGCGAGTTCTGTTTTTTGGCTGCTGATGGGGTCGGTGGCCGCCCTGATTAGTTCGGTGAAGATGCACAATCCGGACTTTTTGGGCAATATTGAGTGGCTGACGTTTGGCCGGATTCGGCCGGTGCATCTGGATATCGTGTTTTTTGGTTGGAGTAGTATGGCGGCGGTGGGATGTCTGCTTTGGTTGCAGGCGCGACTTTGCCATGTTCGGTTGCCTTGGCCGCTGCTGTTGAGCGGCTTGGCGATGGTTTGGAACGTGGGGGTTTGCGTGGGGGTGATGGCGGTGCTGGCGGGGCATGGGTCGAGTATTGAGTATCTGGAATTTCCGGCCTACTGCGCGCCGTTCTTCGCGATTCCGGCGTTGGGGGTGCTGGCGGCCAACGTGAAGATGTACGTGACCAAAGAGAGTCAACACACTTATGTGTCGCAATGGTATCTGCTGGCGGCAACGGTTTGGCTGCCGATTCTTTATGTTACGGCGATGGGTTGTACTTATTTTGGTTTAGTGCAGGGCGTTTCGCAGGCAATTACGAACTGGTGGTTCGGACATAACGCGCTGGGCTTGTGGGTTACTCCGATCGCTGTGGCAACGGCTTACTACCTGATTCCGAAGGTGACGGGGAAGCCGGTACATAGTTATCATTTGTCTCTGTTGGGCTTCTGGTCCCTGGCGATCTTCTATAACTGGGCCGGTACCCACCATTTAACGGGTGGGCCACTGCCGGCCTGGACGATCACGGTGGGTGTCGTTGGATCCATGATGATGTTTATCCCGGTGATTACGGTGGCGATTAATCATCATATGACCATGCGGGGCGTATTTCACATGTTGAAGACGAGTCCGACGTTACGATTCACGGTGTTTGGATCGGTGATGTATACGGTGGCTAGTTTCCAAGGATCGCTGGAGGCTCTGCGGAGCCATCAGGAGATTACCCACTTTACGCAGTACACGATTGGGCATGCGCATTTAGGCCTGTACGGGTTTTTCTCGATGATCATGTTTGGGGCGATGTACTACATTTTTCCGCGGATCACGAACAATGAATGGTCTTCGGCACGGCTGATTAAGGTTCACTTTTGGGGATCTTCGATTGGGGTGCTGGCTTACGGGATCGGGCTTTGTTGGGCGGGATGGTGGCAGGGCGTGATGATGAACGACCCGGCAATTCCGTTTTTGGACACGGTGGCTTACATCCGTCCGTACTTAATCATGCGAAGTGTCTCTGGCACGGGAATGACGATCGCGCATATCGCCTTCGCAATTTCGGTTTGGCGGATCTTGTCTCGCCACCATTTTGTAATGAGCGGACCGACGCTGTTTACGACGACCCGGCCGGCATGGCGCGAGTTTGTCAATGAACAAGAGAAGCGCGAACAGGCCGAATTGGAGGCGCAATCATGAACCGAACACCCTTTGTCATCTTCGGCGTGTTTTTAACGATCGCCTTTTCTCTAAGCGGATTAGTGCTAATTCCGAACTGGCAGTTTCAGGAACATCAGCCAGTAGTCACTGCCCCAGACGGCAGCCAGTATCCGGTGCCTTACTTTGGGATGGCCTTGCAGGGTCGGGATGTGTACGTCGACCAAGGATGTCTTTACTGTCATACGCAGCAGGTGCGGGCGAAGGGATACGGCGGAGACATCCGGCGAAACTGGGGCAATCGACGGACCGTAGCCCGGGACTACATGTATGAGTACCCGATTTTGTTGGGGACGATGCGAACGGGGCCGGACTTGGCGAACATCGGGGCTCGGCAGCCATCGCGAGACTGGCACTATCTTCACCTCTACAATCCGCAGATCACGTCGGCGGGTTCGGTGATGCCTCGCTTCCAATATTTGTTCCGGACGATCAAGGCGGGCGAGTTAGCTCCTTCGGGAGCAATTGCGCTGCCGCCGGCGTTTCTAGCCGAGGGCACCCACATTGTGCCAACGGCGCGGGGCGAACAGTTAGTGGAGTATCTACGGGCCCAGAATCGCACCTTTCCCTTACCGGAGGCTAAGCAATGAGTTCGCATTCCGATGATTTACCTGATCGCGTTTTGTCGATGCATGAGCAGGCGGTGCGCGAGATGGAGGAGCCCAAGGACGGTTCCACGGCGACACCGGTGGCCTTTTTGCTGATGTGTTTCTTCTTTACGGCTTGGGGCGGTTACTACATCGCCGATAATCCCGGCAATTGGTCCGGGCAGGAGTACAACGAGAGGCCGGCCCACACGGCCTTTTCGGGGCCGCCGGCGCCGACCGATCCAATGCTGCTGGGGAAAGAGGTCTTCAGTGCATGCACACAGTGTCATCAGTTGGATGGCAAGGGAGTAGCGGGGACGTACCCGCCGCTGGTGGGGAGCGAGTATGTAACGGGCGACGAGCGACGGTTGGCCGCGATCCTGATGAACGGAATCAATGGGCCGCTTGTCGTGAATGGCAACACTTATTCGAGCGAAATGCCGAATTGGCGGAGCTACTTCAAGGATGAAGAGTTAGCTGCCGTGATGACCTATGTTCGTAACACCTGGGGCAATAACGCTGCGCCGGTTTCTAAAGAAATCGTTGCCAAGGTTCGGGCTGAACTAGCCGCCAACTCTACCACATGGACGGCTGAAACGTTGGCTGCATTTACTAAAGGAGAATCGAAATGAAACTGCCTATTTTGCCGAGTACGACCGCTCCAGCGGCACCGTGCAAGAACTGTTGCGGTGACTGCAAGAAGAAACAGCCGGCCAAGTAAGATGGCAACGGGAGCTGACCTTTGCGCCTGCTTCGACCCTCGTGCCGGGGCAGGTGCGTGGTGGCGACTGGGTTCGGCGGCTTTTTTGGCCGTCAACGCCATGGTTTTGGGATTGGCGGTGAATGGATCCGAGGTAACGGCCGCCGAACGTTTTGCGCTGGAAGCGGCGACGGGCTGTATTTCGGCGGGGATTGCGATGTTGCTGGGGGGCGAGTTAGTGGGGGCGGCGTGGCGCGAGATGCGAGCGCGGCGAATGAGTTTGGAGATTCTGTTTTTGGCTGGGATCGCAGCTAGCTTTACGGCCAGCTTGCTTTCGCTTTTCCGGGGGATTGGTGGGACCTATTTCGACGTGGCGGGATTGCTGCTGCTCATTTACTCGCTCGGGCGAGAGGTAGGGCGCTACGGCCAGCAACGGGTGTTGTCGCAGTTAGCGGTTCCGGTGGGCGGGGGGGCAGTGCGGGTCGGCGACCGGATACAGGTTTTGCCGGGCGAACCGGTGCCGGCGGATGGACGAATTTTACGCGGCGTGGCGTTGGTGCAGGACCGTAACTTGACTGGCGAATCGTTTGCGCGGCCGATGGGGGCGGGGGACTTCGTGAAGGCGGGTTCGTTTCCGATTGACGCTTCGATTTGGATGGAGGCGACGGCGAGTTCGGCGGGGAGCGAAATTGAGCAGGTGCGGGCGTTGATTGCGGATCGGTTGCTGCGACCGGGGCGGTCGTTGGAATTTGCTCAGCGGATGTTGCGGTGGTTTATTCCGACGGTGACGGCGGCGACGGTGGCTACCTTCTTATGGCACTGGCAGGCGAATCCGTGGCCGGTGGCATTGAGCCATGCGATGTCGGTTCTGGTGATTTCGTGCCCTTGCGCGCTGGGGTTTGCGGCTCCGCTGACGGTATGGAGCGCGATTGCGCGGCTGCGGCAGACAGGGATTTTGTGCCGTTCGGGGGAGGCGCTGGAGCGGTTGGCGGAGGTGGATACGGTGGTGTTCGATAAGACAGGGACGCTGTCGGCTCCGGAGGCCTACGCGGCGGCGTTGGACCTGGAGATGGAGTGGGCGGCGCAACAGCCGTTGTTCCTCCGGCTATTAGCTACGGCGGAGCGGGCGAGCGCGCATCCGATAGCGCGGGCGATGGCCCCGTTGTGGGACGGGGTGGAGCCAGCGCTTTTAGAATCGATCAAGTTACTACCAGGAAGGGGTTTGGCGGCGACGGTGGTGGATCGGGACCTTACCTATAAGTTAGTCATTGCGTTGGATGCGGACGAGAGTCGGCATGCGATTGCGGTGACGATTGATGGGCGGCGGGCGGCGACGGTGTATCTGGATGAGACGCTGCGTCCGGCGCTAGGAGAGACGATTGACTCGTTGACGGCGGACCGGTTGCAGTTAGTTTTGGCGACGGGGGACGGGGCGGCGCGGGCGGCGTTGGTTCCGATAGCGGACCAGTATTCGCGGCAGAGTCCGCGGGAGAAGTTAGCGTTGATAGACGATTTGAATGGGCGGGGGCGTCTGGTTCTGTTTTTGGGTGATGGGCTGAACGATGGGCCGGCAATGGCGGCGAGCCATGTGGGAATGACGGTACCGACGGCTTCGCCGGCGATTCAAGAGGTGGCGAGTTTGTTGAATTTGAACGCGGATTGGCGGGCGCTGCCGGTGGCGCTGCGGATTGCGCGGCAGGCGGTTGCGGCTCTGCATCGGAATATCGCCGTGGCGTTGACTTACAATTTGGTAGGGATGGCGGTGGCGGCGACGGGGTGGTTGAATCCAGTGACGGCGGCGCTGCTGATGACGGTTTCCAGCATCACGGTGATTTTGATGGCGCTGAACGTTTTGAACATCGAGGTGGCGGGTGAAGATCGCGTTTTGGTTGACTAGTTTGGGGCAGGTGGTGGTGCTGGGATGGCTGTATCCGGCGCCTCCGCAGTGGCTGTTGGCGGCGGTTTTGTTGG
>JAPKZA010000320.1 GCA_026394015.1 Acidobacteriota bacterium | reverse complement strand
CCGCAATCGCCGCATGCCAATGGTCCGGCGTCGCCACAATCACCGCGTCCACGTCCTTCCGCGCCAACACCTCGCGATAGTCCCGCGAAGTATAAACCTGGCTCCCCCACCGCTCCTTCGCCCGGTCTAACCGCCCTTGGTAAATGTCCGCGACCGCCGTCAACTGCGCCTCGCCCGAACGCAGCGCGTCCTCCACGTCCCCCGTCCCCATCCCCCCCGCACCGATCAACGCTAGCCGAATCATCCGATTGCCCTCGCCGTAAACGTCTCCGCGTCCCAGGTGAACGCCTTCTTCTCAAACACGCTCCGATTCGAAAGCAGCGCCGGACCCGCCGCCTGCAAACCGAACCGCGCATCCTCCACCACCGGCTTCCGACTCCTCACCGCCTGGAAGAAGTTCCGATGATGATCCAAATGGCCGCTATAGCCTCGCTCCGGCCGATACGAATCCTGCCCCACCGGACGCATCGAATCCATCGAAGGCCGCAGCGGAGGATACTTTCCCGCATACGTCCGCAGGAACTCCTCCTGCACCTTCTTCGTGAACGTGTTGATCGTATACCCCGGCTCGGTCTCCCGCGTCACCCGGTTCACGGTCACCCCGCCATCCACCGTCAAAATCCCCTCGCTCCCCACAAACCGAAACCCGCTCGTCTCCCCCGCGCCATTGACGAAATTTACCCGCTACGCCAGATTGAACGCCGGCATCTTCCCCCGGCTCGGATAGTCGTACATCCCTAACATCACGTCCGGCACGTCCCGCCCGTCTTTCCAATACCGCAGCCCGCCCGTCGCGTACACCCGGCTCGGCCCCTGCGCCCCCGTGATGAAGTGCATCCCGCTGAACAAATGGACGAACAGGTCCCCTGCCACCCCTGTCCCATAATCCTGATAATTCCGCCACCGGAATAACCGTATCGGCTCAAAAGGCCGCTTCGGCGCCGCCCCCAAAAACTGATCCCAATCGACATTCGCCGGCGTCGCATCCGGCGGAATCGAATACTGCCAAGCCCCAATCGCCGAGTTCCGGTCCCACCAGGCCTCCACCAGATTCAACTCGCCAATTGCCCCGCTCTCCAGCAGCTCTTTGGCTTTGGCATACACCACGCTCGAAACCCGCTGCGACCCCACTTGTAAAATCCGTCCGCTCGCTTTCGCCGCGGCGACCAACGCGATCCCGTCGTCGACCTTCTGCACCATCGGCTTCTCGACGTAAACGTCCTTGCCCGCCGCCAGCGCCTCGGTCGCAATGCGCGCATGCCAATGGTCCGGCGTCGCGATAACCACCGCGTCGATATCCTTCCTCGCCAGCACCTGCCGATAGTCCCGCGTCGCATACAGATGGTTCCCAAACCGTTCCTTCGCCCGGTCCAGCCGCCCCTGGTAGATGTCGGCGACGGCCACCATCTCCGTCAGCCCCGTCTTCAGCGCCGATTCCGTATCGCCGGTGCCCATCCCGCCAATCCCGATCGTCGCAAAGCGAATCTTGTCGTTCGGTGAGACCACCTGAGACAAACCGGCCGCCGGCGTAAGCGCGGCGGCCTGGAGAAAGTTACGGCGCGAGGAGGACATAATCGCTACCCTTTGGCTGGTGTTGGAGTCGACGTCGTAGCAGCCGGAGCTGCCTTCGTTTCGGTCTTGGTTTCCGACTTGGTCTCGGTCTTAGTCTCGGACTTGGTTTCGGCCTTCGTCTCCGACTTGGGCTCTTTCCCGCCGGACGAAGCAGGGCTGCTCGACCCAGTCTTGTTGTAGTCGGTGATATACCATCCGGTGCCCTTGAATTGGAACGCCGGGGCGGATAACAGTCGGTCGATCGGCCCGCCGCATTCGTCATGAATCGTCAGCGGCTCATCGGAGAACTTACGTAGCTTCTCGAAATTGCGATCGCACTTGGGGCAGTAATACTCGTAAATCGGCATGTCTATTTAGGTGTGGGAATGTTCAGCGGGCCTAGACCAGAATCCTTGCCCGCTGTCTTGGCCGCCGTCGGCGACTCCGGAATCACTCCCTTCGTCGCGATCTCAATGGCCTTCTTCAAAAGTTCGTCTTCGGTCGATTTCTTCGGCTCCACCGTCGGCTTCGGCGCGTCCTCGTCTTCTTCCCCGGTCGGCAAGCCCTGCTGCTCCAGCATCGGGACCGAAGGCGTCACGCCCGTATCCTGAATCGCTTTCCCCAGCGGACCGTAATATTTCGCTACCGAAAGGATCACCGCTGCGCCGTCGTCCATCTTGATGGCCTTCCGCACTGCCGCGTCGCCGTAGGTCCGTTCGCCCACCACCGCCGCCCGCTTGGTCTCGAGCAACGCCGCGGCCGCCACTTCGCCGGCCGCCGCCGTACCGCGGTTCACAATCACCGTCACCGGAAGCCGCGTGACCACTTTGGCCTTATCCGCTTCGAAATTCTCCCGCTTCTGCTTCTGGCCTTCGATGTAACCCAGCAGCGCCTGATCCTGGAACAGGTTCGCCACCGTAACGCCCTCGCGCGGGTCGCCGGTTGCGCAGTTCCGCAGGTCGAGAATGAACTTCTTGGCCCCTTGCTTTTCGAGCGACTTCACCGCCGTCGCCACATCCGCGCTCCGCGTCCCGGCCAAAGATTGGGCCTGCACATAACCAATGTTGTCCGCCAGCATCTTGCTCGTCACCGCCGGCAGCGCGACCGCCGCCCGGGTCAAAGAAACTTTCTGCGGCTCGGGGCGCGAAAAACGCAACACCGAAAACTCAACTTTCGATCCGGCGTCGCCCTTCAGCATGATCTCGGCGTAAGCCAGCGGCATGTCGCGGGTGTTCACATTGTTGATCGTCTCGATCATGTCGCCCGTCGTCAAGCCCGCCTTGTCGGCCGGCGAACCCGGAATCGAACCCACGATCGCGACGTAGCCAAAACGCTTGGCCAAAATCAATCCGACGTCAGCTTTGGCTTCGCTCATCGCTTTGGTGTACTGCTTGTACTGGTCCGGGCCGAGGTAGGAAGCGTACGGGTCCAGCGATTCCAGCAAACCGTTCAGCGCGCCCAGCGTGACATTCTTCATGTCCGGCTCTTCCACGTAGTCGCTCTTAATCTTGGAAAGGACTTCGGTGAAGACCCCGATATGCCGATAGGTCTCCTCCGGGCTCGACTCCTTCTTCGTGGAGGCACCCAGAAGCAGCATGCCGACGAGCAGCACGGAAAAGGTGATCATGGCGAACTGAAGCTTGCGATTCAAGGTAGGACCTCCTGAGCGGTTCAACATTAGTGTAACAGACGCTCTCTCCTATAGACGCGGCCCGAGGCAATCGGATACTTCGAATTTGACGCTTCCGCCTTCGGGGCTCATAATGACGGGTATGAAGGGCTGGGTACTTGGCATGTCTTGGGAACAACTGCTATTCGCCCACTGGCCCGTGCCGGCCGCTCCTCTCCAGGCGCTCCTTCAGCCCGACCTCGAACTCGACACCTTCGACGGCCAGGCTTGGCTCGGCGTCGTCCCCTTTCGGATGACCAACGTCGCGCCTCGATTTCTCCCGCGTCTACCGGGGGTGAGCCGCTTTCTCGAACTCAACGTCCGGACGTATGTGAAGCACAAGGGTGTGAGCGGCGTCTGGTTCTTCAGCCTGGACGCCACCAGTTGGCTCAGTGTCCGCGGGGCCCGCATGGCGTATTCGCTCCCCTACTTTGATGCCGAGATCTCGGCCACCCAAAGCGGGTCGCTGATCCATTACCAATCGGAGCGGAAGGATTGGCGATCCGACCCCGCCACCCTGGATATCTGTTACGAACCGACCGGTCCGGTACGGCGCAGCGTCCCCGGGACGCTCGAGTTTTGGCTCACCGAGCGCTACGGCCTCTTCGCCCAGACCCCGGGTGGCCGCTTGGTCTATTCCGCTATTGAGCACGACCCCTGGCCGCTCCAGCCCGCCCGTGCCGAGATCAAGGACCTCAACATGACCGCCTGGATGGGCCTCGAACTCCCCCGCGTCCCCCCGCTCCTCCACTACGCGGATGTCGTGCATGTCCACGGCGGCCCGCCGAAGTGGATCCGCTAGACCTCGCCCAACCAACTCCGAAACCGCGCATCCATCTGGTCCCGAATTCCCCGAAACGCCTCCAATCGCGCCGCCTCATCGCCCTCTTGCGCCGCCGGATCCGCAAAACTCCAGTGCAAATACGTCGCCCCACCCGGAAACACCGGGCAGACGTCTTTTGCGTTATCGCAAACCGTAATCACGAAATCGAAGCTCTGATCGACAAACTCCGCCGTCGACTTCGACCAGTGTCCCGAGATATCAATCCCCAACTCCGCCATCACCGCGATCGCCTCCGGCCGCACTCGCGTCGGATGCGCCCCGGCGCTGTGAACCTCGAATCGATTCCCCCCGCGCGCCCGCAACAGCCCCTCCGCCATCTGGCTTCGCGCCGAATTCGCCGTGCACAAAATCAAAACTCGCTTCATCGCCACCGCCTCATTTACAGATCTGCACCAACGCGGTCGGCTCCACCACGCTCGAACGCGTACAGCACTCCGCATACAGAAAATCTAGCAACTCCTGGAGCCTTACAGCGTTCGCTCGATACCAGAGAAACGTCCCTTTTCGCTCCACCGCCACCAACTCCTGCTGTCGCAACTTATCGAGATGGTGCGAAAGCGTCGAGGCCGGGATCCCCATCTCAGTCTGGATATCGCTGACGATCAGCCCACCCGGATGCGCCGCCAACAGCAATCGAACGATCCGCAGTCGCGACTCCGTTCCCAACGCGGCAAACATCGCAGCGTAGCGAACCGGGTCGGTGGCGGGTCCCTCCATACTCATACTTCCATCATACCAGAAATAGGAATTGCGTCTCCTGAGCCCCGAAAATCAGATCAAGTCAAAGATAACCGACCCGAACTATCGCCGAAACTCTCGGTCTCAATTCCGGACTGGTTCAAAATGTCCACAAACAGGTTCGTCACCGGCGTCTCCGCCTTCGCCGCGAAATGCCGCCCGCCTTTCCGCCCGCCGGCATGTCCGGCCACCACCAAGGGCAGATTGTGATTCGAATGCTGATTCCCATCGCTGATCGCGGCCGCATAGAGAATCGTTGAATGGTCGAGCAGGCTTCCGTCCCCATCGCTCGTTGCCTTCAACTTCTCAAGGAAATAGCCAAATAGGTCCACGTGGTGGACATTAATCTTCGTGACTTTCTCGATGAAATCGGGCAGGTTCCGATGGTGCGTCAGCGGATGATGCGGATCCGGCACCCCAATCTCCGGGTACACCCGGACACTCCCCTCCCGGCCCATCATCATCGTCGAAACCCGCGTCAAATCGGACTGAAACGCGATCGTCTGCAAATCGAACATCAACTTGACGTACTCGATGTAGGAGAACGGAATCCCTGATGGCTTCTCGCCGGTCGGTATTTCAGGATCGTTTTCGGCCTTCGCGATCCGCGTCTCCACCTCGCGAATAGCGGTCAAATACTCGTCCATCTTGCGCCGATCCACCGCGCCCAAGGTCGAAACCAAGGCCTGGGTATCGTGGCGCGTCATATCGAGGATGCTCTTCTTATACAGGGCCCGACGCGCCCGCGTCGCCGCATCCAGGCTCGGGTCCACCGTCCCGAACAGCCGTTCGAACACCGACCGCGGATTCACTTCCACCGCCATCGGCGAGTCCGGATTCTTCCAAGAAATCGAATTGGTGTAAGCGCAACTCGAACCGGTATCGCAATTCCCGATCATCCGCGAATCTTCGCAGCCTAATTGCAACGACGGAACCCGCGTCTCCGGCGCAAAACGCACCGCCGCGATCTGGTCGAAGGTCGTTCCCGAATGGACGTCCGCCCCGGCCGTATACTTCGGAATCGCGCCCGAAAGGAAACTCCCCGAAGCCTTCGCGTGCCCGCCGCCCTTGGCCTTGTTCGCCGCATGGTTCGACAGGCCCGAGACGACTACCAAGTCCTCCCGAAACCGTTCCAGCGGCTTCAAAATCCGCGTGAACTCAAAATCGGCGCCTGTCTTGGCCAACTGCCAATCCTTCATGATGATGCCATTCGGCACATAGACGACCGCAATCCGACTCGCCGACTTGGCGCTGCGAGCGGGCGCCGCCAGCGCGGGACGCATCGCGTCCAACAGGGGCAATCCGATCGCCGCCCCGACCCCGCGTAGCAACATCCGGCGTGACACATGTTTTCCATTAAGAATCGTCATTCGGATTTGGCTCCTGTCGCCGTCGGCGGCACCACCGCTCGACGCATCTGAAAAGGCAGACTATTCACAATCTCTAAGACTAGCGCTGAAAACTGGTAGTTGCTGGCCGGCAGTTTCGCCGCGATGGCCGCCACCAACGGCTTATCATACCGTTCCAGGCCGCGGCCCAGCGAATAGGTCAGCAACTTCTCGGTCATTCCCCGCACGAACGCCGCCCTGTCTTCGTTAAGCAGTGTTTTCAGCTCTGCCGGTCCCTGAAAACTCTTCCCACTCGGCAGCACCCCGGACGCATCAATCGGAAAGTCCCCATCCTTCGTCCGCCACGCGCCAACAGCGTCGAAGTTCTCGAGTCCAAATCCCAACGGATCCATCCGCGAATGGCAACTGGCGCAGGTCGGATTTTTGCGGTGGGCTTCCATCTGTTGCCGCAGCGAGGCCGACTTCCCCACATGGGTATCGTCCAACGCCGGCACGGCCGGCGGAGGAGGAGGGGGCGGCGCGTTCAGCAAATTTTCCATAATCCATTTCCCCCGCAGCACCGGTGATGTCCGCGTGGAATAGGAAGAAATCGTCAGCATGCTCCCCTGCGCCAGGATGCCGCCCCCACGATTCATTTTCGACATATCCACCCGTCGGAACTCCGGTCCCGTCACCCCGGGAACTCCGTAGAAACGAGCCAACCGTTCGTTCAGGTAACTGTGCTTGGCGTCCAGAATATCCATCACGCTGCCGTCCTGCCGGACCAGGTTCTCCAGGAATAGCTCCGTTTCCCGCCGCATTGACGACCGCAAACTCTCGTCAAAATCCGGAAACTTCTCAATATCCGGCTTCATGACGTCAATATTCCGATATTGCAACCATTGACCGGCGAAATTCTCTACGAGCGCCGCAGCCTTCGGGTCCCGCAGCATCCGCCGCATCTGCGCCGCCAACACCGCCGGTTGCCGCAGCGTACCGTTGTTGGCTGCTGCCGCCAACGCCGCGTCCGGCATGCTGCTCCACAAAAAGTACGAGATGCGCGATGCCAACTCGTGATTGCTGACCGCCGCAAAGGGCTGTTTCCCGCTGGGGCCCCGGTCTCGCTCGGTCCGAAATAGAAAATGCGGCGAGACGAGAACTCCCTGCAGGGCTGTGGCGATTCCTTCCGCATGGCTATCGCCCTGCTGTCTCGCCAACGCATACAGCTTCAGAAACGGAGTCACCTCGGCCGCCGTCACCGGCCGTCGAAAGGCCTTCCGCGTGAAATTCGTCAGAATCGCTTGCGCACACGCCGCCGTTTGCTGCCCGCAAACGAACACCGCCTGCCGACTAGCGGCCGACGGGCCCTCGGTCTGCGTAAACGGCCCACCGATGTCAATCGACTCGTACCGGTTATCTACCCGAACTTCCACCCGGTCGAGCTTGATTTTCGTTCCGTACTTGCGCAGCAACTCTTCATCCGCCGCCGTTAACTTACCCCGTGCCCCGGATAACTTCATGAAGTCTTTGCGCTGCGAGGGCTCCGGACCGTTATATTTCGGCGGCAAACCGTGATAGTTCTTCAAATACGTCGCGCTCAGAAGATGCTCGCCCGCCGTCATCTTCACTCGAAGTTCCAGCACTTGGCCTTCCAGGTCGGTGCCGTCGTACTCAAACGTCTGGACCAATTTACTATCGATGTAAAATGCCGGAGTCACCGGCATGGTCTGATCCGGCCGATGGCCATTCATGACCAGACGAAAGCTATACTCCCCGTCTACCGGAAAGCGATGGAGAACGTGGAAGGCGTGGTGCAGCGATAAACCCGACTCGTCATAATGATGCAGGTCCTTCGGCAACACCGGAATCCTCACCGGAGCCGAATAGTGAACCGAAGCCGGCTTGAATTTCTCCGCTCCAAAAACCGCGGTACGAACCGCTCGCTCGGCCGCATACAAATACTTCTCGAGCAAAACCGGAGACAGCGAGAGCGCGTCGGCGATGTTGTCAAAACCAAACGCCGCCTCGTCGTTGGGGAAATTGTCGGCCGGGTGAATATCGACCGCGAGCAAATCCCGAATGGTGTTGTTGTACTCGGTCTTGTTGAGCCTTCGGGCGGTGATTCGCCCCGGGTCCGGCTTCGCCACGCGATCTTGTCGCGCAAATTCGGTCTCCAAAACCAGAGCGACCGATTTCACCTCGGCCGCTGCCGGCTTCGGGAGTCCGGGAGGCGGCATCTCACCCATCTTGATCTTGGCGACCACCCGCTCCCAGGTATCTCGCGCTGCATCAAACGATTGCGCCGTATCCAAAGCCGCCAGGTTCACGTCGCCATTCGAAACCTTCTGGTTGTGGCAGGCAACGCAATTCTTCCGCACGAACGAAAAAACGGGATCCGGGTCAAGCCCGAATAGAGCGACCGACGCGAAGACCATCAACAGGGCGGTTCGAATCACGAAAGAGTTTGCCTCATTAATAAAGTATCACGTTCCGGAAATCGCTACAGCCCGAGCCGGTTGATCCCGTCAAAGGCCGCCACCTTGTAGCACTCGGCCAAGGTTGGATAGTTGAACACAGTATTGATGAAGTAGTCGATCGACCCGCCAAAGCTCAAAACCGCCTGTCCAATATGAATCAGTTCGCTGGCCCCCTCGCCCATAATGTGGACCCCGAGCAACTGCCTCGTGTCCTGGTGGAAGATCAGTTTCAGAATCCCACTGGTGTCGCCAATGATCTGCCCGCGAGCGATCTCCCGGTACCGCGCCTTTCCAATCTCATAAGGGATGTTGGCCTGGGTCAACTCCTCTTCGCTCCGGCCTACCATCGAAATTTCGGGGATTGTATAGATGCCATACGGGAACAACGACGGAACGCTCGTCGCCGCAATCCCAAACGCATGACACGCCGCCAATCTCCCCTGCTCCATCGAAGTGGACGCCAGACTCGGAAACCCAATCACGTCGCCCACCGCGTAGATGTTCGGCACGACCGTCTGATAGTGCTGATTCACTTTAATCCGGCCCCGGTCATCGGATTGCAGCCCGGCACCGTCCAAGTTTAGCCGATCCGTATTGCCGGTGCGCCCGACACTATAAAGCAGCTTTTCGGTCACCACCTGCTTGCCGCTGCTCAGGTGAATCTTCACCCGCTTCCCATGCTCGTCATCTTCCATCTTGTCGATCCGCGAGACGTCCTCGCCCAACCGCAGCGTTACCCGGTTCTCCCGCATGTGGTAGGCCAGCGAATCGGCAATCTCGTTATCGACAAAATCCAGCAGAATCGGCCGCTTATCGATCAGGGTCACCCGTACCCCCAGCGTCGAAAAAATCGTCGTGTACTCGGTCCCAATCACCCCCGCTCCCACAATCGCCATCGTCTTCGGCAGATGGTCGAGCGACAAAATCTCATCGCTCGTAAAGATCTGCGTTCCGTCAAAATCGATATCGTCCCCCCGGGTTGCCGTCGTCCCCACCGCCACGACGATCTTCTCGGTCGAAATATCCTGATGCCCATGCCCGTCGACGCTCAGCACCCGCAATGTGTTCGCGTTCACGAAACTCGCCGTGCCCGAGAGCATCTCCACCCCGTTGCGCTGCAACTGATTCCGCGACACGTCCTGTTCGTGCGAAATCACATGAGTCGTCCGGAAGAGCAGATCCTGCATCGTAATGTGCTGTTTGACCGAGTAGGAAGATCCATAAAACCCGCGCTCCCGATACCCGGAAAGATGCATTACCGCCTCGCGCAGCGTCTTGCTCGGGATCGTCCCCGTGTTGATGCAGGCCCCCCCCACAACGGCCTTCTTCTCGACCAGCGCCACGCGCTTGTCGAGCTTCGCGGCTTGGATCGCCGCCCGCTGCCCACCGGGCCCGGAACCGATCACGACCAAGTCATAGTCAAATTCGCTAGAACGGAGCATACTCTATTATCTCTATCGGGCTATTCCCGGTGTTCACTAGGGAGGATAAATCTGACGCCCCCCGATTTGCAGCTGCGCGTGAAATCTGATACATATAGACGTACTGGAGGGACCATGTTCAATCGTCTCGCATACTCGCTTTTCCCCGTTTTCCTGCTCGCCAGCAGCGCCTTGGCCCAGACGCCAACCGGTGAAATCGAAGGCACCATCTCCGACCCCTCCGGCGCCGTCATCGCCGGTGCCAAAGTCACCGTCACCAATCCTGCGACCAACGTCCAGCGCGTGATTCAATCCAACGAACTCGGCCTTTACAGCGCCCCCGCGCTGCCCCCGGGCATCTACAACATCCGCGCCGAAAAAGCCGGTTTCAGCACCCAGGTCCGCAATACCCTCGAACTTCAAACCGGCCAGGTCGCCAAAATCGACATCGCCATGCAGGTCGGCAACGTCGCTGAAACCGTCGAAGTCACCGCCGCCCCGCCGGTCGTCGAAAGCGAAACCACCTCCCTCGGTACCGTCATCGAAAATCGACGCATCGTCGATCTGCCCCTCAACGGTCGTAACTACCTCCAACTCGCCTCGCTGATCCCCGGCGCCACCACCAACGGCCCGGCCTCCTCGCAAGGGCAGCAGCGCATGGGCGGAGCCCGGAACCAGTTCGCCCTCAACGTCGCCGGCCAACGCGTTCACTACAACCACTACTCGCTCGACGGCATGGAGAATACCGACCCCAACTTCAATACCTATCTCTTCCTGCCGTCCATCGACGCTCTCCAGGAGTTCAAGGTTGAGTCCGGCATCTTCCAAGCCGAATATGGTCGCGGCATCGCCCAAGTTAACGCCACCACTAAAAGCGGCACTAACGAATTCCACGGCACCGTCTTCGAGTTCCTCCGCAACGCCAAACTCGACGCCAAGAACTACTTCGACCGGAAGAACGTTCCCAAGCCCGCTTTCAAGCGAAACCAATTCGGCGGTACCGTCGCCGGTCGCATCCTCCGCGACAAACTCTTCTTCATGGGTAACTACGAAGGTCTCCGCGAGCGCCGCGACCTGACCCAATTAGGCACCCTACCCACCGCCGCCCTCCGCTCCGGTAACATCGGTCGCGCCATCGTCGACCCCTTCTCCACCGGTCGCGTCCCCTTCCCGAACAACGTCATCCCCGCTAACCGCATCCAGGCAACTTCGGCCAAAGTCCTCAGCGAGTTCTTCCCCCTTCCGAATAACTCGGGTGCCACCGGCCTCGCCAATAATTACATCAACAACGAGGGCCGCAGCAGCGACGGTAATCAGGGTTCCGGTCGTCTCGATTGGGTCCAGTCGCCCAGCTCCAACCTTTTCTTCCGCTTCTCCCAAACCGTCGAACCCCAGTACATTCCGTCCATCATCAATGGACAGGGCAACGTCGCCTCGATCTACGCCCAGCAAGGCGTCCTCGGCCACACGAAAGTCTTCGGCACCAACAAAATCAACGAGTTCAAGTTCGGCGTCAATTACTTCAAGAGCTCCAACTCGCAGACCCGCGCCGGCGTCCGCAACGTCGTCGGAGAACTCAACATCCCCGACATCGATCGCAGCAACCCGCTCTTCTGGGGCATTCCAGTTTTCCAAATCTCCGGCTACTCCAACGTCGGCGAATGTAACGACTGCCCTTTCGTCAACTGGAATACCTCCGGCATGCTCTCGGATAACTTCTCCTGGATCAAGGGCAAACACCAAGTCAAGATCGGCGGCGAATATCGTCGCGTTCGTTACAACCAGATCGGCGCCGTCGTCCCCCGCGGTCGCTTCTCCTTCAGCGGCCAGTATAGCGGCGACGCCGTCGCCGACTACCTCCTCGGCGCGATGTCCAACACGGAAGGTCAAGTCGGGGCACCCATCGCCAACATGCGTAGTAACTATATGGCGCTCTACATCCAAGACACCTGGAAAGTGACTTCAAAGCTAACCCTCAACTATGGCCTCCGCTGGGAGTACGAATCCCCCTGGTATGACAAACACGATGCGATCGTCAATATCGATTTCCGTTGGGATCACTCCATTGAACCCACCTACGTCCGCGCCGGAACCGGCGACCCCTTCCAGGGCAACCCCCAGTTCCCGCTGCCGGCCAACGTCAAGTACACCCGCGACGGCCGCTTCGGTCGCGGCGCTTTCATGCCGGACCGCAACGACATGGGCCCGCGCCTCGGCCTCGCCTATTCAACGCGCCCTTTACCATCCGCCGCAACGAACCCGGCAACACCACCGTGCCGAATCTCAGCTGGCAGGTGCCGTTCACCCAGAAAGGCGCACCCACCTTCATCCTGATCAATCAGTTCGGCGAAAAGACCTCCTACGTTGCTCAATGGAGCTTCGGTGTCCAACGCGAACTCACGAAGAACATGTCTCTCGAACTGAACTACATGGGCTCCACCGGCGTCCACCTTCGCCGCTTGCAGACCTACAACAATGCGCCCCCCGGAGCGGCTAACCAGACCGCCCGTCGGCCCTTCCCCCAGTTCGGCGGGTTCCAGGTCATGAACGCCCCCGGCCATTCGTCCTATAACTCGCTCCAATCCCGCTTGCAGCATCGCTTCGCCAATGGCTTCACCCTCCTCGGCTCTTACGCCTGGAGTAAATCTATCGATAACGGTTCCGGAGTTCGTACGACGGACGGCGACCCGCTCACTCCCATGGATGATTACAACCTCGGTCGCGAACGCGGTCGTTCCGCTTTCGATTTCCGCCACCGCTTCACCGGGTCGTTTCTCTATGAATTGCCCTTCGGCAAGGGCCGCCGTATGGCGATTTCGCACCCTGTCGCCAACATGATCTTCGGCGGCTGGCAGATCGGCGGCATCTTCACCGTCCAGACCGGATTCCCCCTCACGGCTTTCTGCGGCCCGGGCAACATCCAAAACGGCGGCAACTACTGCGCTCCTGACGTAGTCCCCGGCCAAAGCCCGAACAACATCAGCACCCGCACCGTCCAGCGCTTTTTTAATACGGATGCCTTCGTCGACCGCCTCGGCCAGAATCCGGCCGCCATCACCGACTTCCGGTACGGCAATTCTGGACGGAACACCATCACCGGCCCCGGGCTGACCTCGTTCGATGCGTCGTTGACCAAAGTCTTCGCCATCACCGAACGCCACCGTCTCGAATTCCGTAGCGAATTCTTCAACCTCCCTAACCATCCCATCTTCGCGCCCCCGGGCACGACGCTGCGGACGGCCAACTACGGAGTCATCAGCGCAACCAAGGTGGATTCTCGGCAACTTCAGTTCGCTTTGAAGTATCAGTTCTAGGGTGCATCAAGTCGTTTGGCTCAAACGGGACCTCAGGAACCGGGACCACGCGCCGCTTTTCGAAGCGGCGCGGCGGGGCCCGGTTCTCCTGCTTTATATCTACGAACCTTCGCTCTGGACCGCCCCCGACGCTGACCCCCGCCATTGGAACTTCGTCGCCGAAAGCCTGCTCGACCTCCGGCGTCGCCTGCCCGTCGTCGTCCGCGTGGGCGAGGCGCTGCCGGTTTTCGAGGACATCCGCGGGGAGCACGGCATCGCCGCCCTCTGGGCCCACGAAGAGACGACGAACTGGATCGCCTACCAGCGCGACCGAGCCGTTCGGAGTTGGGCCCGGGAGAAAGGCATTCCCTTCACGGAACTGCCGGGAACTGGAGTGGTCCGGCGGCTTCCCAGTCGAAACGGATGGGCGGCCAAATGGGAGGCGATGATGGGCGCCCCGCCCGTGCCGCCGGTCACCGATTTGCCTCTCCCCGCGAGGGTTCCGCTTGGCGACGTGCCTCACCACGGTTCCGCCCTCCAGCAGGGCGGGGAAACGGCCGCCCTGACTACCCTCGATAGCTTCCTCCACCAACGCGGCCGCAACTATCACAAGGAACTTTCCAGCCCCGTCACCGCTTTTGAAGCTTGCTCCCGGATCAGCGCCCATCTGGCGTGGGGGACCATCTCGATGCGCGAAACCCTCCAAGCCACCCGCCGCCGCAGCGCCGCAGCCCCCGAATGGAAGCGTCCGCTCGCCGCCTTCGACGCTCGGCTCCACTGGCGCAGCCACTTCATGCAGAAGATGGAGGACGAACCTCGTGTCGAGTTCCAGAACTTCGTCCCCGCCTTCGAAGGCATGCGCGAGCCCTATTGGAACGACGAGTACTTCGCCGCCTGGCAGGAGGGCCGAACCGGGTATCCCCTAGTGGATGCCTGCATGCGGGCCCTGCGAACCACCGGTTGGATCAACTTCCGCATGCGAGCCATGCTCGTCTCTTTTGCCAGTTACCACCTCTGGCTCCACTGGCCGCGCCCCGCCGCCTTCTTAGCCCGGCAGTTCACCGACTATGAGCCCGGCATTCATTACCCCCAGTTTCAAATGCAGTCCGGCACCACCGGCATCAATACGCTGCGCATTTACAGCCCCGATAAACAAGCGCTCGACCAGGACCCGGACGGCGAATTCGTCCGCCGCTGGCTCCCCGAAGGCCCGGGGCCGAAGATTGTCGAGCACAAAGAAGCCTACCGCCTCGCCAGAGAGCGCATGGCCGCCTTCCGCCGCCAACCCGAAGCCAAGATCCAAGCCAAACGAGTGCTCGGTAAGCACGGAAGCCGCAAGAAACCCGTGCCGTCCCGACAGCCGACTCTCTTCTGAAATCCGTAAGTTCCTAAGAATCAACCACTTCGTTATCGCTGCGGATTTCCTGTCCAAAACCACAATTAGTAGTTGACCTAAGGTGAAATACCGCTGTATCCTGTAGGCTGGACCCTGTAGTTCGGTAGCGTCGGACATCCGTCCGGTTTGCTTCTTTTTTGCTTCCCCGGACCGCGTCGTGCTCGTGCGACGAGGCGGGGACTTGCGTCTTTTCTCCCGGGGACTTCATGGCCAGCACCGCGCATCAAACTTCGTCCGTTCCGACTCCAAAACCTGCCGCCGAGCAGGAGCTTTTTCCAGGTATTCGACCGCAATCGCCCGAAACGGCCATGCGGGTCAAGAAACGAAACGGTTCGCTGGAACCGGTTCATGTGGAAAAGATCATCCGGGCGGTCCAGCGGAGCGCGGCCGGTCTGTCGCAGGTCGATGCGATGCGGATTGCCATCAAAACCATCGGTGGCTTATACGACGGGTCGAGCACCCGGGAACTGGATCAGCTCTCTATCCAGACGGCCGCCTCGCTCATTTCCGAAGAGCCCGAATACTCCCGCCTCGCGGGTCGCCTGCTGGCTAACTTCATTGAGAAGGAGGTCGCCAACCAGAACATCTATTCGTTCTCGCAGTCGATGGAGCATGGCTATAAGTTCGGCTTGGTCGGCGAAATGGCGCATCGGTTCGTCACCGAAAACGCCCGCAAGCTGAATAGCTGCCTCGAAGAACGGAACACCGACTTATTTGAGTACTTCGGCATCCGAACCGTTTATGACCGCTACTTACTCAAGAATCCGGAAACCCGCGACGTCATCGAGACCCCCCAGTATTTTTTCCTCCGTGTCGCCTGCGGCCTGTCCCAGAACGTGCAGGAAGCTATCGAGTTCTACCGCCTGATCTCGGCGCATGACTACATGCCGAGTTCTCCGACGTTATTCAACTCCGGCACCATGCATCCGCAGATGTCCTCCTGCTACCTGCTCGACTCTCCTGAGGACGACCTCGAATCCATCTACGATCGGTATAAAGATGTCGCCATGCTCTCGAAGTTCGCCGGCGGCATCGGCTTGGCTTACCATCGGGTCCGGGCGCGCGGCTCGTTGATCCGCGGCACCAACGGTCGTTCCAACTCAAGGGTACCAACGGCCGTTCAAACGGCATTGTTCCTTGGCTCAAGACGCTGGACTCGTCGGTTTCGGCCGTCAATCAGGGGGGCAAGCGCAAGGGCGCGGCCTGCGTCTATCTCGAACCCTGGCACGCCGATATCGAAGACTTCCTCGAATTGCGGGATAACACCGGCGACGAAGCTCGCCGCACTTACAATCTGAACTTAGCCAACTGGATCCCCGATCTGTTCATGAAGCGGCTCGAAGCGGATGGAATCTGGTCGCTGTTCGATCCGAAAGTGGTCCCCGCTCTCCCTGATCTGTTCGGTGCCGAATTCGAGCAAGCCTATGAGGCAGCCGAAGCGCAGGGTTTGTTTGTTCGCCAAGTGAAGGCTCGCGACCTCTACGCCCGGATGATGAAGACGCTGGCCGAAACCGGCAACGGCTGGATGACCTTCAAGGACGCCTGCAATCTGAAGTCGAATCAAACCGGCCTGCCGCAAAACGTCGTTCACCTGTCGAACCTCTGCACCGAGATCACCGAAGTAACTCATCACGCCGAAACCGCGGTCTGCAACCTCGGGTCTCTGAACCTGGCTC
>JAPKZA010000252.1:5899-20909 GCA_026394015.1 Acidobacteriota bacterium | reverse complement strand
TCCCCGCCGCTGACTGGGCCTTCGGCGACTGCTCCTCCACCCCCTTCCCCGGCACCCTCACCAAACTCCAGCTCTGCCTCAAAGGCGGCTTCCAGCCCGACTTCATCTACGAATTTATCTACACCGCCAAGGACCCCCTCATCCTCGGCCTCGGCCTCGCCGCCACCCGCGACCTCGTCTCCTTCTTTCGCTATAACGAAACCGACGACGCCGGCGCCCCCAACCCCCTCGCCGGAGCCATCACCGCCGCTATCGGCGAAGGCCAATCCCAAGCCGGCCGCTTCCTCCGCACCTTCCTCGATCTCGGCTTCAACCAGGACGAATACCGCAACCTCGTCTTCGACGGCGCCACCCCCCACATCGCCGGCCAGGGCATCCCCGTCAACGTTCGCTTCGGCCAGCCCGACCGCGCCTCCGGCCAGCGCGAAAACGCCCTCTACCCCTCTCCCGACAGCCCACCCACTTGGGCCCCGACCCTCGACCCGCTCGCCCGCCGCCTCGCCGGCAACGCCGACGCCTGTCGCGAAACCCTCTCCTGCCCCAAGATCTTCCACACCGTCTCCAGCACCGAATTCTGGCAAGGCCGCATGTCGCTCAATATCACCGACGCCCTCGGCCAGCGCGACGTCGCCCTCCCCGATTTCGTCCGCCTCTATCACTTTGCCAGTACCCAGCACACCCCCACCACTTCCAACAGCACCGGCATGTGCCAGCAGCTCCAAAACCCCGCCCCCTTCTTCGAGCTCCGCCGCGCCCTCCTCATCGCTCTCGAACGCTGGGTCCTCACCGGCGTCGAACCCCCGCCCAGCCGCTACCCCACCCTTGCCGCAGGCACCCTCGTTCCGCCGGACGCCAAAAGCGTAAACTGGCCCGCCCTGCCCGGCATCCGCTACAACGGCCTCCTCAGCACGATGTACGTCCGCGACTACGGCGCCGAGTTTGACGCCCGCCGCCTCTCCGGCATCATCAGCCAGGAACCGCCCCGCGTCGGCGCGCCGTACACGATGCTCGTCCCCAAACTAGACGCCGACGGCAACGAACTCGGCGGCCTCCGGTCGCCTTCCATCCAAGCCCCCCGCGGCACCCATACCGGCTGGGCTCTCCGCCGCGCCGGCTTCGGCGAAAACGAACTCTGCGGCCTCACCGGCAGCTACATCCCTTTCCGCGCCACCCGCGCCGACCGCCTCGCCGCCAACGACCCCCGGCCCTCGATCGAGGAGCGTTACCCCACCCCCGCCGCCTACGCCGCCGCCGTCGAAACCGCCGCCAATGAACTCCTCAAGGCCGGCTATCTCCTCCCCGAAGACGCGGCCCGCCTCATCGCCGCCGCCAGATAGGCCTAGAATGCAACGCAGACTCTTCCTCGCCGGCCTCCCCCTCCTCAGCCTCCAGGCCAAGAATCGTGTGGACGTCATCGCCCATCGCGGCGAGCACATCGAGTGCCCGGAAAACACGATGCCGGCCATCGAAAAAGCCATCGCGCTGGGCGTCGATTGGGTCGAGATCGACGTCCGCACCACCAAGGACGGCAAGTTCGTTCTGATGCACGACGGCGGCGTCGAGCGCGCTACCGGGGCCAAGGGCCAGGTGGCTGATCTGACGTTTGACGAATTGCGGGCGCTGGATGCGAGCCACAATAAGCCTGGTTTCAAGAACACCCGCATCCCAACCTTGGATGAGGCCTTGGCGGCGATGCGCGGCAAATGCGGCGTCTACTTCGACGCCAAGCGCATCGCGGCCGATTCCATCATCGCCGCCCTGAAACGCCACGATATGCTCGAACGCGCGGTCGTCTACGGCGGCTTCAACCTGCTGAAGGACCTCACCGCCCAAGGGCACCCCCATCTGGCTATGCCCGAGGCGGTATCGGTGGAAGTCTCCCAGCGCATTCTCGCTGAGTTGAACGTCCGTGTGATCGCCTTTGACGCCCGCGACTTCAAACCGGACGTGATCGCCGTCGCCCGCCAAGCCCAAAAGGGAATCTTCGTCGACCGGCTAGGCCCGGCGGACACCGAAGAAAAATGGCGCGAAGCCATCGCCTTGGGTGCCACCGGAATCCAAACCGATCACCCCGCCCAACTCATCAAAATACGAGCCGCAGCGCCAACTGCAGCACCCGCGGCGGATTAGCCCCCGTAATCCGCATAAAGTTCCCATTGTTCTGCGCGTTCACCGGGTTCCCCAGATTCACCCGGTTCAACGCATTAAACGCCTCCAACCGGAACGTCGTCGTCAACCGATCACCAGCCCGGAAGTTCTTCGCCAACCCAAAATCAACGTTCGCCAATCCAGGCCCATAGTAAGTGTTCCGGCCAATCGTTCCAAACGTCCCCAGCGCATTCGGCGAGAAGACTGAACGCCGCAGGTACTCGTTCACGACGTCATTCCGGCTCCGGTCGCCCCCAATCACGGCGTTACCGGAGTAATCCACCCGCTGGCCGCCCGTCCCCGTCCGGGCATTGTCGACGCCACTCGCCACCGAAAACGGCTGCCCCGAAGTCAGGTTCAGAATCGTGTTCAAATTCCACCCGCCAATCAGGAAATTTGCGGCCTTATTCTGGAACCGAATCGGCAACTCCCACAACCCCGAGAAGTTGAAAACCTGCGGCCGGTTGAAGTCGGAAAGCGCTTTATCGTACGCCTGGTTGTTCGGGTTCGTTCGCACCTGGCCCGTCCCCTTGTTCGCCGACGTGTCATCGATCGACTTCGAGAACTGATAGTTCGCCAGAATCGTAAAGCCCTTGCTGAAGCGCCGCTCCGCCGTCAATTGAAACGCGTGATAAGTCGAGTTGCCCACTGGCTCCACGATCGTCGAAGACCCCATCGCCGGGCCATAAGGACGCCGCTGGTTCGTCGTCGCCGTCGTCGCCCCCGGCGCAAACACCGCCGCGTTCAACTCCCGCAGCACCATCAGCTTTGTCCCCTTCGAAGCCGCATAGGAAGCCCGGGTCACGAACCCGCCCCAGATCTCCCGCTCCAGCGTCAAGTTCCACGATTGGATGTAGGGGTTGCGGAAATCCGCCGAGTTCAGAAACTGCGAAGTAAACGCCGGGAACGCTGCCGTCGCCGGCGGGTTCTGCGGGGCAGGGAAGGGGTTCGTCGTCCCCGCCCACGGGTCGGTAAAGCTATTCGCATTCGAGCCGAAAACCGTCACCACCGTCCCGAACGGCGCCTGATTCGCCTGCGAGTTGGTCGCGATGCTGTTGAACGAATCGAAGAACACCCCGTACGCCCCGCGCACCGCCGTCTTCCCGTTCCCAAACACGTCCCACGCAAAGCCTACCCGCGGCCCCAGGTTGCCCCAAGTCGTCGGCACCGTGCCTCGCGATACGTTCGGGTCACCCGCGTAGATCACCCCTTTCGGCGCGTTCCGATACCGCGTCGACTGCTCATTCGGCCGCCATACCGCCACCTTGTCCAGCGTATCCGTGAACGGGAAAAACGGCTCCCATCGCGCCCCGATATCCAGCGTCAAACGCTTCGTTACCTTCCATGAATCCTGCACAAACAGGCCCATCCGCTGGAACCGCGTTCCCTTATACTCGCCAATGCCCTGCGTCAGCGAGTTGAACGATCCCAACATAAAGTCCGCCAAACCATCCGAGGTAAACGGTGCCGCGCCATTGAAGCTCCACTGCCCATTCGCCCGGAAGTTGTTGATGATGTCGTTCGACCCCCGGCCATACTCGCCGCCGAAAGTCAGGTTATGCTTGCCCTTCGTCCAGCGCAGCGTATCCAGGTACTGATACTCCGTCCGCGGAAACGCGTTCGTATCCCCGGTGTTAATCCGGAAGTAACCCGCAATGTCGATATCCCACTTGATGATCGGGTCGTTGTAATACTTCAACCCCAAACTCGCCAAGCTCTTTTCCGGCTGCGGCGGCACAAACTTGCCGTCGGTCCGATTGATGCTGAACAGCGCCTGATTCACAAGCGTCGGCGAGATCGTATGCGTATCGGTAATCGAAATCGAGTTATTGAACCACTGCCCGCCGCTTGTCTGTTCCAGCACGTTCTTCGGGTTCAAAAACGCCGTCGACTCCGACCACGACTTGTAATATCGCACCGACAGCCGATTCGCATTCCCGAATTGATGGTCGCCCCGCAGCATCAGTTGGTGGTCGTTATTCGGCGACGAGACAATCGTCGAAACCCGTCCCGACGCCCCGCCATCCGGCAGCGCGCTATCCACGATAAAGCGGCTCACCGGATTGATCCGGTTGGCCGGGATCACGTTGCCAGGGAACGGCGCGTTGGCCAGCGGATCGCGCAACCCGCGCGTGATCTGCGAAAAATTCCCGCTCCGTTGCAGCGTCGTCGGCACAATCCGCTGCACCTCCGCCGGAATCACCCGCAACAACGTCGCCTGATAAGAAGCAAAGAAAAACGTCTTGTCCTTGCCGTTATAGATCTTCGGCAGCACGACCGGCCCGCCGATCGTTCCACCGAACTGGTTCCGCTTCAGCCCGTCTTGCCGCCGCCGGCCGGTCGCCGGGTCCGCGGGGCCGAAGAAGCCCGTCGCGTTGAACGCCTGGTTCCGCACAAACTCAAAGGCGCTGCCATGAAATGAGTTCGTCCCGGACTTGGTCACCGCGTTCACCAGCCCGCCGCTCTGCCGCCCGAACTCGGCGCTGAAGTTGTTGGTCTGTACGCTAAACTCCTGCAGCGCGTCCGGATTCGGAAACGGGTTCGGCGCGTTCGAATACGGGTCGTTGTTCTGCGCCCCGTCAAGCACGTAGTTGGTCGCATTCGCCCGCCCACCGTTCACCGATACCGGCGTCGTCCCCGGGTAGGTCGTTCCCGATGTCACGTCGGCCCGTTGGTCCACCACGACCCCCGCCACCAGTCGCATCAATTGTGTCGCGTTCCGCCCGTTCAACGGCAACTCTTCAATTCTCTTTTGGTCGACCACCGTCTTCAGCGTCACGCTCGTCGTGTCCACGTTCACCACCGAACTTGACACCGTTACGCTCTCGGTCGTCCCCGCCACGCTCATCGACGCATCCACGCGCGCCGTCTCATTCACCTGCAAACGCAGGTCGCGGAGCTCCCATGGCTGAAAGCCTTTCACCTCCACGCGCATCTTGTAAACGCCTACGGGCAGGTTGCGGAGCACATATGCCCCGTCGGAACTTGCCGAGGCTTCAAACTGAGCCTGGGTCCCGGTATTCGTGGCCTTAATGACGGCATTGGGCAAAACCGCGCCGGAGCCGTCTTTGACGGTTCCTGTAATCGTCGCGGTTACATTTTGACCCCATGCGAGAAGCGTGCAAACGAGGAAAGCACTCACAAAGCGAAGCAACATGCGGAGATACTATCACACCGGTTACCCCTTCATCATCTCGTCCCAAGTCACCTCCCGCCGCAGGTCCATCGCCATCCGTCCCAGGATCGCCGTCAGGGTACTCTCCGCCCCGCGAACGCCCGCGTTCTCCGGCTTGCCCGTCGTCACCCGCTGCACAAACGCCGCCACCGAATCAATCGTATTGTTCCGCGGCGAAAGCTCTGATGTCTCCTTGCCCGGCCCCCGGAAATGCCGCCAGTGCTTCTCCGACGTCTCGATCATCCCGGTCTCGCCAAAGAACTGCTCCACCACATCCCGGTATCCCGGCGGGGCGAGCGTCATCCCCGAGAGTTGCCCTTGAATCCCCTTCGGATACTCAAAGGCCACAAAGTTGTGGTCCCGCATGTCGCCCTTCCGCGGCGTCGTCGACCCGCCCGAGCCAATCGCGCTCACCGGCCTTCCGCCCAAAAACCAGTTCAAAACATCGATCGAATGGACGTTGTTCTCGACAATCAAATCGCCCGACAAACTCTTCCATTCGCCCCATTGTGCAATCTTGTCGCGTTCACTCTTCGGCGGTGTCGGCGGTGGCCCCGCGGCCACAATCCCGTCGCTTTTGATGAACCGCGCAAACCCTAAATGAATCGGCCCCACCGCCCCGGAGTCGGCCAGCTTCTTCGCCTTCAAATAGAGCTCGGAGTACCGCCGCTGAAAGCCAAACGTGATGTTCAACTTTCGATCCGCCGCGTCCGCCGCCTTCATGATTCGCTTGCACCCTGCCACGTCCATCGACGCCGGCTTCTCGATGTAGATGTGCTTGCCCGCCTTCAGCGCCGCTTCGAAATGGTCGGCGTGCAGGAACACCGGCGTCGCAATCAGAATGGCGTCGATATCGCTCGCCAGCATCTTTTGGAAGTCCGTGTACATCCGCGCATCCGGCTCGCCCAGCGACTTCTTGGCCGCCTCCATCTTCTCCGGGTACAGGTCGCACACCGCCACGACCTTCGCCGGCGTGTTCTTCGCCATCATCGTCGCGACGAATGTACCCCGGTTGCCCGTTCCCAGCACCCCCACCCGCAACGCCGAATTCTGCGCCGTCCCGCGCACCAAGCTCGCCGCAATCGACGCCGCCAAAGCCGTCCGTCTCGTCACTTGATTCATACCATTTCTCCTGACGCTCGCAGCAGCGTCTCCTGCAACAACAACTCATGATCGTAAGAATGCCGCAACGGTTGCCCGCTCTGAATACTTCGCCCCAACTCCGCGAAGTCCGCCACAAACCGTGGCTGCGGCGGCAGCGTGATCTCCTGCCAACCGGCCTTATACGGCCCCTGCGCCTTCCGCATATGGACCCGCATCGTCGGCGGATTCCGCTCCGGATAAATCACAAAACTCCCGTCCGTACCCAGTACTTCAAACGACCGGTGATCGCCCGACCCGGCCATCTTCGTTGCCTGCGTTACCACCGCCAACGCCCGGTCATACTCAAACACCGCCATGTTGTTATCGGCCAGCTTATCCGGCGTGCTTGTGTCGTGTCGCAGCCAACTCTTCACCGCCTTCGGCCGCCCCAGAATCTCAATCATCCGGTCAATCACGTGGCCGCTCAGCTCAAACAAACCGCCGCCCTTGTAGTGCGCCTCAATCGCCCGCTCCTCCGGTCCGCGGTCGGAGCTCATCGTCCCCCGCACCATGAAAACCTCGCCCAACCAGCCCTTCTTCGCTGCTTCGATGGCCGCGTTCAACCCGTCGTGCCAACGCCACAGGTACCCCGTCTGCAAGCGCAGGTTCTTTTTCCGCGCCTCTTCGACTAACTCCCGAAACGGCTTGTACTCGTTCCCCGGCGGCTTCTCCAAATGCAGATGCTTGCCCGCCGCAATCACCTTCTTGCCCCACGGAAGCGCCTCCCACGCCCGGCACTCCACCACGATCAACTGGATCGAGGGATCGTTCAGCATCTCCGCTTCGCTCATCCATCGCAAGCCAGCGTAAGCGGGATTCTTCGCCGCGGCGGCGGACTCGGCCACCACCCCGGCGATCTCGAAAAGCGGGGAGTCCATCATCGCCTTCAGCTTCCCGTTGAAGTGGCTATGCCCCGTACCCAACATCCCGGTCCGCACTTTCGCCGGTGCTGCCGTTGCGGCCATCGCACTCAGCGTCAATCCCGCCGTCTGTTCAAGAAAATCGCGTCGATCCATGCCCGACACGATACTACTTCTCGCCTAGTTCTGCCAAGCGAACTTTTGCACCCGCCAGTTCTTGATCTCCGCCGCATAGATCGCGCCCTTGGAATCGATCGCCATGTGATGGACGAAATCGAATCGTCCCGGGATCTTCCCGTACTTACCGTAAGAACCCACCACCTGGCCTTCCTGGTTCACTTTCACGATTCGATTGTTGTACCCGTCGCAGATGTACATCATCCCGTCTTTTTCGCTATAGGCCAGCCCCCACGGCGAACCGACCTTATCCCAAGTCTGGACTAACTTGCCGGCCGGGTCGAAGATCTGCACCCGGTAGTTCTCCCGATCCGCCACATAGATCCGGCCCTTTTCGTCCAGCGCGACGTCATGGGCAATATCGAACTCGCCCGGCCCTTTGCCGCGAACGCCGCCGATCTGCATCATGAACTCGCCGTCTTTATTGAACTTCACAACGCGCGAGTTTTCATAGCCATCGGAGACAAAGAAATCGCCGTTGGGGAGAAATGCCACTCCTGTCGGTTTGTTGAAAGCGTCCTTGGTCGAATTCGTCCCCGGCGCCCCACCCGCGTTCCCGATCTGCATCAGAAGCTTGCCCGTATTCGAAAACTTCTTCACGGAATGCCCCACCACGTCCACGGTCCAGACGTTGCCGTCTGGATCGATCTTGATGCCGTGCGAAGACTTAATGGGCGCGTCGGGCCAGGACGCGAGTAACTTCCCCGTCCGGTCAAACTTCATCACTGGCGACTTACCGCGGTGGAACACCCACACGTTATCGTCTTTATCCACCGCCACTCCGGAGGTCTCCCCAAAGTTAACGCCCGGCGGCAGCTTAGCCCAGTCGTTGACCAGTTGAACGGGCAGGGTCTGCGCGCAGGCCATCCCCAGCGAAAGAAAGAAAAACGGCAATCGGTTCATCGAAAAAACTCCCGCCCACAAAGCTACTACGAAAGTCTGCCGCGCGCATCCAGCCACGCTCCCACCCGCCACGCCGCCGTCGCGATCACGATACTGGCCAACCCATCCATCGCGTAGTGGTAGCGCCCATAGATCGTCGCCGCGTACACCAGTCCCGCCGCTCCGAACGCGGCTCCCCAAATCTTGTGACGGCTCGGCACCGCCACCAAAAGACCAAACGCGTTCGACACCGCTACCGCCACGTGCCCACTCGGAAACGCGCTCGTCAGAATATCCAGGTGGTCCAGCATCCACACGTTGATGTTTCGGGGAAAGCCCTCAAACAGCGGCAGGTCCGCCCCCGGATAGGCCAAACGAGGCGACGACACCGGCCACACCGGCAGCAGCAGATAAGCCGTAAACGTGCCCAGGAATAAGACGAATAGGTATCGCCCGATTCGGCTCCGTTGCTGGATCAAGTTGAGCGTCAGCAGCGCCGCTGGAGGAAAGGCGTACAGCAGCAAATAGGCCAATTCCAGGACAAACGGAATCGTCGAGCCCAAGCCCTCCACCCCGGCCTTCATGCCGAAATCGTAAAGTAGAATTCGGTCCCAGCCGATCCAAATCGGCTGCCACGGGGAGAATTGCGCGGTCGAGAGAAGTCCCAATGACCAATACCCGGGCACAATCAACCCCAAAGCCAAAAAATCCCGCGCCACCCGCGTCCATGGCCGCGAATGGGCCTTTTCTATCGCCCAAAACGCCAGAATCAGAGGCGGCATCGCTACGATCCGCAACTGGGCATCAAGCGGCAGCACCCAGCGCCAACTCACCGCCGCGACCAGGCAGAAAAAGAGCAGGATCAATTTCTCGTAGTCGCGAGGAGCGATCTGAAGACTCAGGCGCCGTTGGAGTGACGGAGCTGAAACAAGTGAGGGTGCCTGTAACAGAGAATTCATACTACTACGGCCTGCCGTCCGGAGCAACCCGGCGTGCCGATTGCGACTATGATGGAAACACGATTTCCACGCCATCGAAACCATGCGAACCTCACGCCTTTTCTCTCTTGTCGCTTTCGTCGCTTCTGCCGTGCTGGGTCAGCCGAATGATCCGCGCAATATTGTGACCGGATCCGTGATCCCCGACGAGTTCTACGCCGATCAACCCTATGTCGTCAAAACAAACGACGGCGCCTGGCTCTGCGTGATCACCACCGGCCCCGGGGCCGAAGGCGCTGGCGGGCAGCACGTCGTCAGCCTGCGGAGCACCGATCACGGCAAGACCTGGGAAAAAGCCGTTGATATCGAACCGAACGACGGACCTGAAGCCTCCTACGCCGTCACGCTCAAGTCGAACTCCGGACGCGTCTACGTCTTCTACAACCACAACACCGATAACCTTCGCCAAGTCATCGCCGATAAGCCGACCTACCCGGACGGCTTCAACCGTCGCGTCGACAGCCTCGGCCACTTCGTCTTTAAGTACACCGACGACCACGGCCGCACCTGGTCCAAGCAGCGCTACGAGATCCCCCAGCGCGATTTCGAAATCGACCGTAAGAATCCCTACGGCGGCAAGATTAAGTTCTTCTGGACCGTCGGCAAGGCGTTCGCCTACAAGGACGCCGGCTACGTGCCGCTCCACAAGGTCGGCGGCTTCGGCGATGGCTTCTTCACCTCGAGTGAAGGAGTGCTGCTCCGCAGCGCAAACATTATGGCCGAGAGCGACCCCAGCAAAATCAAGTGGGAGACCCTGCCCGATGGCGAGATCGGCATTCGGACTCCTAAGGGTGGCGGTACGATCGCCGAAGAGCACTCCTTCAGCGTGATGAGTGACGGCTCCATCTTCTGCGTTTTCCGTACGATTGACGGGTATGCGGCGCATACCTATAGCCGCGATGGCGGGCGCACCTGGGAGCCATCGCAGTATATGCGTTTCGCCGATGGCCGCCCGATGAAGCATCCGCGCGCCGCCAATTTTGCTTGGCGTGCCGAGAACGGCAAGTATCTTTACTGGTTCCACAACCATGGCGGCCGCTTCGTTCGCGAACATCCGCGCCAACGCTCGAATGCCTATGAGGAGCGCAATCCGGTCTGGCTGTCGGGCGGCGTCGAGGCCGATGGCCCCACGGGCAAAATCATCCGCTGGTCGCAGCCAGAGATTGTGCTTTACGATGACGACCCGATCATCCGGATGAGCTATCCCGATTTGGTGGAGGACGGCGGCAAATACTACTTGACCGAGACGCAGAAGGATGTCGCGCGGGTGCATGAGATCGACCCGGTCCTGCTGGCCGGACTCTGGGGGGCCGCCGAACGGCCCGTTCCCGGCAAGGTTGGCGACGTGACGTTCTACCAGCGGTCCAAGCGCGCCGACCACGGCAAGGAAGATTTGCGGGCCGGTTTCTCCCTCGATCTCTGGGTGAACCTGGCCAGTCTCGACCCTGGCCAGACGTTGCTCAGCAGTGCCGGCTTGGCGCTTCGGACGATAGCGGGCGGCGCGGTGGAGTTGACGCTGACCGATGGCCGATCGGAGAGCCGCTGGGCGTCGGATCCAGGGTCGATCGCGGCCGGAAAGCCGCAGCATATCGTCGTGATCGTCGATGGCGGACCAAAGGTTATCAGCTTTGTGACGAACGGCCTGTTTAATGATGGCGGCGAGCACCGCCAGTACGGCTGGGGGCGTTTCAGCCCGCATCTGAAGAATGTGATGGGATTGGGAGAGTTGAAGAAGTCGCCGGCGGTTTTGAAGCTCAATGTCTTCAACCGGTATCTGCGGACCGCGGAGGCGATTGCCAGCTACCTCAGCGGATCTCGCTGAGGATGCGGTTTGTGAAGGCGAAGAGGGCTTTGGTTGCGGGGTCGGTGGACAATCCAAGCTCCCGGTCCAGCTTCATATGCTCGCTATCGTCGGCTCCGACGATCTGCGCCGGGATCCCGGCCTGATCGAGAGCCGCCCACAGCCGGTGGGCTTGGGCCGAGGTGTCGGTGTGGTCAGCGACATGGAGCAATAAGAAGGGCGGGATGCCGCGGTTCGGGGCGACGTGGTTCACCGCCGAAAGTTCGCGCTGCTGGCGCGGGTTGCCAAACTTCTCCGCATGGCCCATCTTCGGAGGCGGTTGCTGCAAGCTTTTTCGGCGGGCGGTCGCCGTAGCGATTTCCAGCGGTACATCATAGGTGTCCCCGTCCACCGGGACGCAGCCGATGATGCTGCTGCGCGGGACCCCTTCGGCCTCGATGTAGCGGCTGTCGGTCGAGAGCAGGGCGACGAGTTGCGCGCCGGCCGAGTGGCCCATCAGGAAGATGCGTTTGGGGTCGCCGCCGTGCCGGCCTATGTTGGCGTGCACCCAGCCGACGGACTTTGCCACGTCGCGGACAATCGCATCCATCGTGACGTTCGGGATGAATCGGTAGTTCACCGATACAAAGACGAATCCTTTTTCCATGAAGGCCGAGGGCTTACTGTCCACTTCATGCTTGCCGCCGCGCATCCAGCCACCGCCGTGTACCCAGACAACGACCGGGTGATTGCCCCCAGCCGGGGCGTATATGTCCAGCGACTGGCGTTCGTTCTTCGGCTCGGCGTAAGGAATGTCACGGGTGACGCGTGACGTCGTTTGGGCCATAGATAAGGGCGAGAGCCCCGCCAGCACGAACAACAAGCATTGAAGAATTCTCATTTTACATACGGTATCACCATGGGGATGGACCCATGCATTTGACGGGCCATTCATTCATCTGTTATCTTGGGAGACATCCGGAGTCGGGCCCGGACATCCCAACTGTGAATCTTTCCTTCCGCTGCTTTTCTCGCAGTCGTCTCCACGACCGCCAAGCATCCTTTTGCCTTCCCCCTAGCGCACCCCCCTACGCGCTCATCTGCTGTATTTCCGACCCGTCTGTACCCGACACCCTTGCTGTAAACCCGCGGCTCTAGCCCCCGACGCTTTGCCGCTTGCCTTTTTTTGTGCATGTCTTTTAGGAGTGAATCATGAGTAGCCCTGCGAACGTTACCCAGCGCCAACGTTTGGACTTTTCCAAGATCAAGACCTCGGTACCCATCCCGAACCTCATTGAAGTCCAAAAACAAAGCTACGAGCGCTTCCTGCAAATGGACTTGCTCCCCACTGAACGGGACGACTCCGGTCTGCAGTCCGTCTTCGCCAGTGTCTTCCCGATTTCGGATTTCCGCGGTCTGTCGCAACTCGACTTCGTTGACTATTCGATCGGAAACTGGGAATGCAAATGCAGCAACCTCAAAGGGTTGCACAATCTCCGCTCCACCTGCCGCTCTTGCGGATCGATTATCAAAACCGACCCGTTTCACCCCGGCGACGTACTTTGCGATAAGTGCGGCACCTTCAATAAGAACGTGGTCACGTTCTGTAATCGTTGCGGCGACCCGGTCGGCCTGCAACTGAAGTACGACGTCCCCGAGTGCGAAGAGCGCTCGATGACCTACGCCGCCCCTCTCAAAGTTACCATTCGACTTACGGTCTTTGATAAGGATCCCGACACCGGTTCGAAATCCGTCCGCGACATTAAGGAACAGGAAGTCTTCTTCGGTGAAATCCCGCTGATGACCGAAAACGGCACCTTTGTCATCAACGGCACCGAGCGCGTCATTGTCTCCCAGTTGCACCGCTCCCCCGGCGTCTTCTTCGAACGCGTCCAGGCCCAAGGCTACTTCCTCGGTAAGATCATTCCCTACCGCGGATCCTGGGTTGAGTTCGAATACGACAGCAAAAATCTTCTCTACGTTCGTATCGACCGGAAACGTAAATTCTACGGGACCGTCTTCCTTCGCGCCATGGGCCTGAAGACCGACGAACAGATCCTGCGTACGTTCTACACCGACACGGCCTCCAAGGTCTTGATCGGTAAGGACAACAAGCTCTTCTGGCAGGTCTCCCAGCAGGGTCAGGCTGGCCGTAACGCGCTCAAGGAAATGAAGCTTTCCTACGCTGTTACGACCAAGGCTGGCGAAACTGTCATCGCCGCGGGCAAGAAGATCACCAACCGCGTCCTGGGCGAACTCAGCAAGTCGAAAATCGAGCAGTTCGAAATCGCCGCCAATGACCTGGAAGGCGCATACGCGCTTGCGGACGTCATTGATATGTCGACGGGCGAAATCGTCCTCGAAGCCAATAAGGAACTCACCCCGGCCTCGATCGGTCGGTTCATCGATGCTGGTATCGAGAGCTTTGAACTCTTCTTCCCGGAACGCGACGAAGTCGGCAACGTCCTCTCCCGCACCCTCGAAAAAGACGCCGTAAAGCTGCAGAACGAAGCGCTGCTCGAAATCTACCGCAAGCTGCGCCCGGGCGATCCGCCCACCGTCGACACGGCCACCCAGCTCTTCAACGGCATGTTCTTCGACCCGCGGAAGTATGACTTCTCCCGCGTCGGCCGGATGAAGTTCAACATCAAGCTCTACGACAATGCAGCGGCCACTGGCCTCGACAAACGGACCTTGGATCACAAGGACTTCGTCGATACCATTCAGTATCTGTTCCGCTTGCGTAAGGGCATCGGTGCCGTCGACGACATCGACCATCTCGGCAACCGCCGCGTCCGCGCGGTAGGCGAACTTCTCGAAAACCAGTTCCGCATCGGCCTCGTCCGTATGGAACGGGCCATCAAAGAGAAGATGAGCGTCTTCCAGGAAATCGCGACGGCCATGCCGCACGATCTGGTCAACGCCAAACCCGTCATGGCCGCCATCCGCGCGTTCTTCGGCTCCTCCCAGCTCTCGCAGTTCATGGACCAAACGAACCCGCTGTCCGAGATCACCCACAAACGCCGGCTTTCGGCGCTTGGACCGGGCGGTTTGTCTCGCGAACGCGCCGGCTTCGAAGTCCGCGACGTCCACCCGACCCACTACGGCCGTATCTGTCCTATTGAAACGCCTGAAGGCCCGAACATCGGTCTGATTTCGTCCCTGTCCTGCTTCGCTCGCATCAACGAGTACGGCTTTATCGAAAGCCCGTACCGTCGCGTCGTCGCTGGCGTCGTTATTGACGAAGTGAAGGTTCTCAACCCTGGCGATACCGAGTATAAGGTTGGTCAGGTCCTCCTTCGTGGAGTCGCTGAAACCGCCAATTCGAAGGTCGGCAAGGACAAACATCCTGCCGAGCTGGAAGCCCATGGCGACTATCTCTCCGCTTGGGAAGAGGATAAGTACATCGTCGCCCAGGCCAACATCAAGTTAGACGAAGCCGGTAACATCGTCGACGAACTTGTCAACGCCCGGCAGGCCGGTAACTTCGCCCTCCTGCACCGGGATGAGATCCAGTTCATGGACGTCAGCCCGAAACAGCTCGTCTCGGTCGCGGCCTCGCTGATCCCGTTCCTTGAGAACGACGACGCGAATCGCGCCCTGATGGGATCGAACATGCAACGCCAGGCCGTTCCGCTGCTGCGTGCGGATGCTCCGTACGTCGGCACGGGCATGGAAATGGTTACCGCTCGCGATTCCGGTGCGGTCATCATCTGTAAGCGCTCCGGCATCGTCGACTCGGTCGACTCCGAACGCGTCATCGTTCGTGTGGATGGCTCCGCCGCTCACGAAGGTCAAATGTCCCGCGAAGTCGGCGCCGACATCTACACCCTGACGAAGTTCAAAC
>JAPKZA010000252.1:0-5868 GCA_026394015.1 Acidobacteriota bacterium | reverse complement strand
AAACGCTCGAATCAGAACACCTGTATCACGCAAAAGCCGATCGTTCAGGTTGGCCGTCGCGTGAAGAAAGGTGACGTGCTCGCCGACGGTCCTTGTACCGATCAGGGCGAATTGGCCCTTGGCCGAAACGTTCTCGTCGCCTTCATGCCGTGGCGCGGTTACAACTTCGAAGACGCCATCATCATCAGAGAAAAACTGGTGAAAGAGGACTACTACACCTCCGTCCATATCGAAGAGTTCGAAATCGAAGCGCGCGATACCAAGCTTGGACCGGAAGAAATCACCCGCGATATCCCGAATGTTCCCGAGGCCGCTCTCCGCAACCTCGACGACTCCGGCGTCATCCGCATCGGTGCTTCCGTCAAGCCCGGCGACATCTTAATCGGTAAGGTCACCCCGAAGGGCGAAACCCAGCTGACTCCTGAAGAAAAGCTCCTCCGGGCCATCTTCGGTGAGAAAGCCGGCGACGTCAAAGACGCTTCCTTCTACTGCCCCCCCGGCATTGAAGGCGTCGTCGTCGATTGCAAAATCTTCTCTCGGAAGGGTACCGAACTCGACGAACGGTCGAAGCAGATTCTCGAAGAACACATCGCCCGTCTCCACCGCAATTTGGACGACGAAAAGCGCATCCTCTCCGACGAACGCGCCAAGCGCCTGTCGAAGATGTTCGACGGCCACATTGTACTCGCCGACCTCCACGACGAAAAGACCAACCGCAAACTGCTTTCGAAAGATAGCGTGCTCTCGCGCGATCTGATCGAAAAGATGCGCGGCCGCGACCTGAAGCGCATGCGCCTGAAGGACCGCGATCCCCGCTTGAACGAAGCGATCGACGAAATCGAAGAGATGACTTCGCGTCAAATCGCCGTTCTCGAAAAGATCACCGAAGAGAAGTCGGCCAAGCTCAAAAAGGGCGACGAACTTCCCCCGGGCGTCATTCGTACCGTCAAAGTCTACGTCGCCATGAAGCGCAAGCTCTCGGTCGGCGACAAGATGGCCGGTCGCCATGGCAACAAGGGTGTCATCTCGCGGATCGTGCCGGAAGAAGATATGCCGTATCTTCCCACCGGTCAGCCTGTCGAGATCATCCTGAACCCGCTGGGCGTTCCGTCCCGTATGAACGTCGGTCAGATTCTCGAAACGCATCTCGGTTGGGCCGGCATGACGCTGAAACGTCACTACGCCACCCCCGTCTTTGACGGAGCCACCGAAGCGAACATCAAGACGCAGTTGGCGGAAGCCGAACTGCCCAGCTCCGGTAAGATCCAGCTCGTCGATGGCATGACCGGTATGCCGTTCGAACAGCCGGTCACCGTTGGCTGTATCTACATGTTGAAGCTGTCTCACTTGGTTGACGACAAAATCCACGCCCGGAGCATCGGACCGTACTCCCTCATCACCCAGCAGCCGCTGGGCGGCAAGGCGCAGTTCGGCGGCCAGCGCTTCGGCGAAATGGAAGTCTGGGCGCTCGAAGCTTACGGCGCCGCGTATGTCCTCCAGGAACTGCTTACTGCCAAATCTGACGACGTGTACGGTCGCGCCAAGATTTACGAGGCGATCGTCAAAGGCGAGGCCGCCGCTGAACCCGGCGTGCCCGAAAGCTTTAACGTCCTCATCCGCGAACTCCAATCCCTCTGTCTCGACGTCGAACTGATGAAGAAGCAACAGAGCATTTCTGACACGGCCCTCGCCGCCGACTAACCCAGGAGCCTAAGCCATGTATCGATCCTCCCCATACGAACGTGCAAATCTGATTGCGGATTTTGACTCTATCCGGATCAGTCTGGCCTCTCCGAATAAGATTCGGAACTGGTCCCACGGCGAAGTTACCAAGCCCGAGACCATTAATTACCGTACTTTCAAACCGGAACGCGACGGCCTTTTCTGCGCCCGCATTTTTGGCCCGATCGCCGACTGGGAATGCCTCTGCGGTAAGTACAAGCGGATGAAACATCGCGGAGTGATCTGCGATAAGTGCGGCGTCGAAGTTACTCTCTCCCGGGTTCGTCGGGAACGCCTCGGCCATATCGAACTCGCCAGCCCCTGCTCCCACGTTTGGTTCTTCAAGGGCCTTCCGTCCCGCATCGGCTACCTGCTCGATATCACCCTTCGCGAACTCGAACGCGTTCTCTACTTTGAAGCGTTCGTTATCGTCGAAGCGGATAAAGACACTGGCCTGAACCAAGCCGAAGTCCTCTCCGACGAACGGAAACGCCAACTTGATACCGAGTTCCCCGGTAAGTTCGTCGCCATGATGGGCGCCGAAGGCATCAAGGAACTGCTGAAGAAGGTCGATACCGAATCGCTCTCGAAAGAGATCCGCGAGCGGATGAAGACCGAGCAATCCCAGCAGAAGAAGCTGAAATTCGCCAAGCGCCTCCGCGTTTGCGAGAGCTTCCGCAAGTCCTCGAACAAGCCGGAATGGATGATTCTGGACGTCCTCCCGGTCATCCCGCCCGAACTCCGCCCTCTCGTACCCCTCGATGGCGGCCGCTTCGCGACTTCCGACCTTAACGACCTGTATCGCCGTGTGATCAACCGCAACAACCGGTTGAAAAAGCTGATCGAACTCCACGCTCCCGACGTCATCGTGCGCAACGAAAAGCGCATGTTGCAGGAAGCAGTTGACGCTCTCTTTGATAACGGCCGCCGTGGCCGCGTCCTCCGTGGCGCCAACAACCGTCCGCTCAAGTCTCTCTCCGATACCCTGAAAGGCAAGCAGGGCCGCTTCCGGCAGAATCTGCTCGGCAAGCGCGTCGACTACTCCGGCCGTTCGGTCATCGTCGTCGGCCCCGAACTGAAGCTGCACCAGTGCGGTCTTCCCAAGAAGATGGCGCTGGAACTCTTCAAGCCGTTCATTTATCACCGCCTCGAACAGCGTGGTCATTGCACCACCATCAAGCAAGCCAAGGAACTGGTTGAACAGCAGGATCCGGTAGTTTGGGACATCCTGGAAGAAGTGATTCGCGATCACCCGATCATGCTGAATCGCGCGCCGACCCTCCATCGCTTGGGTATTCAAGCGTTTGAACCGGTGCTCGTCGAAGGCAAGGCGATCAAGCTCCATCCGCTTGTCTGTACCGCCTTCAACGCCGACTTCGACGGCGACCAGATGGCCGTCCACATTCCGCTCTCGCCGGAAGCTCAGATCGAAGCCAGCACTCTGATGCTGGCGTCGAATAACATCTTGTCCCCCGCTCACGGCGCGCCGATCGCGATCCCGTCGCAGGACATGGTTCTCGGCCTGTACTACCTGACGAAAAAACGCCCCGGCACCAAGGGTGAAGGCAAGAAGTTCGCCTCCATGGCCGACGTTTTGATCGCCCTGGAAATGGGCGAGGTCGAGACCCTTACCCCCATTCGACAAGCAGAACGTCATGCACTCCGAGCCTGTTGAATACAACAAGCAGGATATGGATACCACCGTCGGCCGAGTCATCTTAAACGATGTCCTTCCGAACGACATGCCTTTCATCAATGGCCTTCTCAAGAAGAAGGGCATGACGCAGCTTGTGCAGTACTGCCACCTGAACTTTGGCCGTAAAGTCACCGTCTCGATGCTCGACGACATTAAGTCGCTCGGCTTCCTGTACGCCACCCGCGCCGGCATCTCGATCGGAATCGACGACATGGTCGTTCCGAAATCGAAGCCCACGCTGGTTAAAGACGCCGAAAAGCAGGTTATCGAAGTTCAGAGCCAGTACCAGAACGGTGCCATCACCCAGGGTGAACGCTACAACAAGATCATCGAAATCTGGACCCGCGTTACCGAAATGGTCTCAGACGAGATGTTCAAGGTTATGGAAGAGGACGACCGTACCGGCCGCTACCTCAACCCGATCTACATCATGGCGGACTCGGGCGCTCGCGGTTCGAAACAGCAGATTCGTCAGCTTTCCGGTATGCGCGGCCTGATGGCCAAGCCCTCCGGCGAGATTATCGAAACCCCGATCACGGCGAACTTCCGCGAAGGCTTGAACGTTCTTCAATACTTCATCTCGACGCACGGCGCTCGTAAGGGTCTGGCCGACACGGCACTGAAAACGGCCGACTCGGGTTACCTCACCCGACGTCTCGTCGACGTGGCGCAGGATGTCATCATTTCCGAATTCGATTGCGGCACCACCGACGGTATCTACGTCGAGCCGATCGTCGAAGCCGGCGAAGTCATCGAGCCCCTCCGCGACCGGATCGTCGGCCGCGTGGTTCTTGAAAATCAGTTCGACTTCGAAGCCAAGCTCATCGTCGGCGTGAACCAGGAGATCTCGGAAATCCTGGCCAGCCAGATTCAAGGCGCCGGTATCGAACGCGTCAAAATCCGTTCGGTGCTGACCTGCGAATCCAAGCGCGGCGTCTGCCAACTTTGCTACGGCCGTAACCTCGCTACCGGTCGCCTGGTCGAACGCGGCGAAGCGGTCGGCGTTATCGCGGCCCAGTCGATCGGGGAACCCGGTACCCAGCTCACCATGCGTACCTTCCACATCGGCGGCGCGGCTACCCGCGCATCCGAGCAGAACACGCAGGACGCTCGCACCTCTGGCTTTGTTAAGTACGTCGGCGTCAATACGGCGTTGAACCTCAAGGGCGAGATCATCGCCATGAATCGCAACGGCATTATCGCCGTTGTCGACGACAAGGGCCGTGAACGCGAGCGCTACCAGATCGTCTACGGTGCGCACATTCGGTTCGCCGACGGTGCACCGGTCACCGCTAACGAAGTCCTCCTCGATTGGGATCCCTACTCGTTCTCGATCCTGACCGAAATCAGCGGTATTGTCCATTTCAAGGACATGGAAGAAGGCGTCACGTTGGCCGAACAGGTTGACGAAGTCTCCGGCCTGTCTCAGTTGGTAGTTGTCGATGCTCCGGAATCGAAGAAACAGCCCATGCTGATCATCCGCCCGGAGGGTAGTAACAAGGTTGACGAAAAGCGGTACATGATGCCGACCCACGCTCACCTGATGGTGCGCGATAGCGACAAAGTGCACGCCGCCGACGTCCTCGCTAAGCTCCCCCGCGCCACGTCCAAAACCAAGGACATCACCGGCGGTCTGCCCCGCGTCGTCGAACTCTTCGAAGCCCGTAAGCCCCGCGACCCGGCGGCCATTGCCGAAATCACCGGTACGATCAAGTTTGGCGAAGTCACCAAGACCGCGCGCAAACTCTACATCGTCGGTGACGACGGCCAGCAGCGCGAGTACGCTATCCCGCGTGGTGCCCATCTTTCCGTCCAGGAAGGTGAACGCATCACCGCTGGCGAGCAGCTCGTCGACGGACCGATCAACCCGCACGACATTCTCCATGTCCGCGGTGAGAATGAACTGCAGAAGTACCTCGTGAATGAAGTCCAAGAGGTTTACCGTCTCCAGGGCGTAAACATCAACGATAAGCATCTCGAGGTTATCACCCGCCAGATGATGCGTTGGGTGAAAATCGAAGACATCGGCGACAGCGAATTCCTTCCGGAAGAAGTGGTCGACCGGTTCCGCTTCAAAGAAGAGAACACTCGCGTGCTCGACGCCGGTGGCCGGCCTTCTATCGGGAAACCGATTTTGCTCGGTATCACCAAAGCGTCGCTCTCGACGGACTCCTTCATCTCCGCCGCCAGCTTCCAAGAGACCACTCGTGTTCTCACCGAAGCGGCGATCAACGGCAAAGTGGACTATCTCCGCGGTCTCAAGGAGAACGTCATCATGGGCCGCTTGATCCCGGCGGGTACGGGTATGGACTACTACCGCGGCGTCAAAATCGCGGGCGAGGACATCCCGGATGAAGAGCCGACGCCAGAGGTCGAGGTCAGCCTCGCCGACAGCATGTCCGACTACGAAGACACCGCGCGGACCTTCTACGCCGGTGGCCTCAGCGAAG
>JAPKZA010000417.1:23194-36924 GCA_026394015.1 Acidobacteriota bacterium | reverse complement strand
ATGCACCCGTCAGGGCTGGATCTCCCGTCTTGCGGAAGGTCGATCTCATTCCACGACTGACTGCCCGGCAGGAGCAGGGTGTTGCCGCGTCCGGGTTGGCTGACATCGCTCAAGTAGTAGCCAACTTTCAAGGAGAGCCGGGGCCGTGGATTGGATTCAATCTCATCGTTGACGCGCATGCTGTCCTGATGCCAGGCCACGGACCAGTTTTGAGCGGTCGCATTCTCCCGGGGCGTGACGTCGAGATGGGAATGGTAGAGGTAGATATTCCAGCCCAGAATGCCCCATACTTTGGGGAAAACTGAGGGTAAATCGAGCAAGTCGACCATGGCCTCGTCTTCCTGCACGACGTTGGAGATCGAGAGCAGCTTGCCGTCCATGGCCGGGGTGCGCTCTCGAGCGTCAACTCGGTCGACCACCGAGATCAGGCGATCCAGCAGGGCACCCGGAATGGCGTTCTCGACGATCAGATACCCGTTCGTTTCGAAGAAGGCGCGTTCGTCGTTCGTGAGCCTGTGGGCTAGGCAATCTGTTTCCATATCGGCGGAAGTATAACAGCCGCTGCCGTGCGGCACAACCCAAATCCAATTGCGAAACCGCCACAGACCCCGCCTTCCTGACCGCGTTCAACATATGAAACAATAGCCACCTATGCCCTATCGCTACCGGATGCTCGGCCTCCTCTTCCTCCTGTCGATGATTACCTATCTCGACCGCGTCTGCATCTCCGTCCTCGGGGTGCGGATGCAGGAAGATCTCGGCCTCACGCCAAAAATGTGGGGCTGGGTCGTCGGCCTCTTCACGCTCTCCTACGCCGTCTTCGAAATCCCCACCGGGGCCTGGGGCGACAAGTATGGCCCCCGCCGCACCGTCACCCGCATCGTCCTCTGGTGGTCCGCCTTCACCATCGCGACAGGTGCAGTCTCCAACTACGTTGTCCTCCTCGTCGTCCGCTTCCTCTTCGGAGCCGGCGAAGCCGGTGCCTATCCGAACATCGCCGTCAGCATCTCCCGCTGGTTCCCGCCCGTAGAACGAGCCAAAGCCTCTGGGATCACCTGGATGGCCGCCCGTCTCGGCGGAGCCACCGCCCCGCTGTTGACCATCTGGATCGCCTCCCAGTTCGGCTGGCGCGCGGCGTTTTACACCTACGGCGCGGTCGGCGCGATTTGGTGCCTCCTCTGGTGGGCCTATTTTCGCGATAGCCCTCGCGAAAAACCTGGCATCTCCGCTGAAGAGCTAGCCTTCATCGGCACTCCCAAAATCGCCGAGGCCCATGTCAGCCTGCCTTGGGCCCAAGTCCTGAGAAACCGCAACTTCATCACCCTGCTCCTGATGTATCACACCTACTGTTGGGGCTCGTACTTCTATCTCAGCTGGCTCTCCACGTATCTCCAGAAAGGCCGCGGCTTCTCCGAACGAGAGATGACCCTCTGGGCCACCTTGCCCTTCCTCTTCGGTGCCTGCGGTAACTTCTTCGGCGGCTGGCTCAGCGACCGCCTCGTCAAATCCCACGGCCTCAAAATCGGCCGCTGCGCGATCGGAGCCACCGGCCTCGCCCTCTCCGGCATTTTCATGATTTCAGCCACCCAGGTCGCCGATAGCAAAACATCCGCCATCTGTCTCGCCCTCGGCTATGGCTGCATGGACTGCATGCTCCCCGTCTCCTGGGCCATCTGTATGGATATCGGCCGCAAATACTCCGGCGCCGTCAGCGGCAGCATGAACATGGCCGGCCAGCTCGGCAGCTTCTCCAGCTCCGTCCTGTTCGGCTACCTCGTCACCTGGTTCGGTGGCGATTACAACAAGGCCCTCTTCCCCTTGGCTTGTATGTTACTGCTCAGCGCTTACATTTACACCCGCATCGATCCAACCCAGCAACTCGTGCCCGAGCGCGTCGCCGCGCCCGAGCCAGAGCCGGTATTAGTTTAGGAGTGATGATGGTGCAGCAGGCGCTCTTCGATCACATCGAGGGTCGCCTGCGATGCTGGCGGATTCATGCGGACTAACAACGTCCGCAAACTCGAATCTAAGTCATCCATCTTCTGATCAATTGTTGTCAATCGGACTTTTAACAATCCCTCCACTTCAGCAGTGCCGCTGAAAGTGTTCAGCACCGCCGACCGCGCAAAGTCTGAGATACTGCGGGCTCCGCCTGACAGGCAAGCATCACGCAAGTTCTGGAATTCTTCTTCGCTGACCCGGAAGTTAACCAACCGGTTGCGAGGCTTAGTGACAGCCATAGGTATGCTGACTAGTGCTACACCCGTCATAAACCTCTCACAAAAGTGTGACTCAGAGAATACGGAGCCGTCTTACAGCGTCTTCGTCTAGGTCAATTCCGAGCCCCGGCCCGTCAGGAATCGCCAGGTACCCGTCCACTGCCCGCAGCTTCTGCCGCGTCATCTGCTCCCGCAAATTCGTCGACTCCTCGGCCACAAACTCGCAGATCAATCCGTTCGGAATCGCGTTCAGCCAGTGCAACGCCGCCGTCACATTCAAGTACGTCGAGAAGCCGTGGTTCGCCACCGGCAGGCCCCGATCATACGCCAACGCCGCAATCTTCATCGCCTCGGTGAACCCGCCGCACCGCGTCAAATCCACCTGCACCACGTCCACCTGACCCTCGTCCATCAACTGCACAAAACTCTGCCGTTCGCTCTCGTGCTCCCCAGCCGCAATCCGCAACGGCGTCGCCCCCGCCAGTTTCCGATACCCCTTATAATCGTCCGCCCGCAGCGGCTCTTCCAGCCAGAAAACATCCTCCGCCGCAAACGCATTCGCCCGCTGCAACGCCGTCTTGGCGTCCCACACCAAACCCGCGTCAATCATCAAATCCGGCCCCGCCCCCAACCCTCGCCGCGCCGACCTCACAAGCGCCTCATCCAACTCCCGCGACTCCCCCATCGGATGCCAACCAAACTTCACCGCCCCGAACCCTTCGTCCACCAACCGCCGCGCAATCTCCTCCGTCCGCCCCGGCGTCGCCCCAAAAAGGTTCGACGCATAACACCGAATCTTCTTATGGAACCCGCCGCCCAACAGCTTCCAAACCGGCAGCCCCAACGCCTTCCCCTTGATGTCCCACAACGCCAAATCGATCCCGCTAATGGCATGAATCAGAATCCCCCGCCGCCCGCAGTAGGAGTTCGCCTTGTACATCTTGTGCCACAAATACTCCGTTTCAAAGGGATCTTCGCCGATCAGCAACTGCCCCAGCCCACTCGTGATCGAGTGCGAATACGGCCCCTCAATCGCGCCCTTCACCGCCAACGGTGCCGAATCCACCTCGCCTAACCCGGTGATCCCCGCGTCCGTCTCCACCCGGACAATCACCGCATCCTGCCCGCTATCGCACTGATCCTTCACTTCCGGCTGCCGTAGATACAGCGCCTCGACCTTTGTGATCTTCATCCGGCTATCATAAAGGGTTTGGAGTATCGCCATTCTTAAGCTCTGTGTTCTGGCCTCATCCAGTTCCGGCAACGCCATCTTCATCGGCACCGACCGCACCCGCGTCGTCGTCGATGTCGGTCTCAGCCGCCGCGAAATGGAAGCCCGTCTGTTCGCCATCGGCGAAGATCCCGCCAACCTCGACGCCATTCTCGTCACCCACGAACACAGCGATCACGTCACCGGCCTAGGGGTCTTCTCCCGCAAGTACAAGAAGCCCATCTACCTCACCCATCTCACCGAAACCGCCATCGACTGGGAAGGCATCCCTTCGCCTCGCCAGACCTTTCAGGCCGGCACCGGCTTTACCATCGGCGACCTCGACATCGGCTCCTTCACCATCCCCCACGACGCCATCGACCCCGTCGGCTACGTCGTCCGCTCGCAAGGCGTCAGTTGCGCCGTCGTCACCGATCTCGGCTACGTGCCGGACTCGATCAAGATGCACCTCCGCGGCGTCGACGCCCTGCTGCTCGAATCCAACCACAACCTGGAGATGCTCAAGGTCGGACCCTACCCCTGGTCCATCAAGCAGCGCATCATGGGCCGCAAGGGGCATCTTTCGAACGACGCCGCCTTCGAGTACATCACCACCGACATGGACTCATCGGTCTCCACGCTCATCCTCGGCCACCTCAGCGAGCACAACAACTACCCCACCCTCGTCGAGCAGATGGCCGAACAGGCGCTCGCGCAGCGAGGCCTGAAGCCTCGCCTCCACGTCGCCGAACCCGGCAAACAGAGTTGCGTCTTCGACTACTAAGACCTAAAACTCGAATGCGAGCGTAGCCTTGCCCGCCGGCCCCTCATAAATCAGCTCAAGCTGCTTAATGCCCGCGTCCTTGCCACGGTACGGAAAGAAAACCAACCCGCCCTGCGGCAACGCCCGGTCGCCTTCCGGCAGCGCCGATTTCTGCGCCTTCTGCTCCATCAAGCGCTTCAGCGGAAACGGCATCTTCGGCTCGGCCGGTTTCGGATCGCCCGCCGCTCCCCCGCCCCCGCCGCTGCTCAAGCCGCCCTTCGATTTCCCGCCGCTTCCGTCCGGAGGCGCCGGCGGAATCCATTCCGGATCTTTCAGCGTCTTCAAAACGAACCCATACGGCTGGCTCGGGGTCGGCGTCTTCTTTCCATTAATCCGAATCGAAAACTCGGACGCCGCCAGCGTCAAGCGAGCCCCGTCCGGGCCAAAAAACGCGACCTCGGCGACAACATAATCCTCGGTCGTCAGCGGATTCTGGTCCGTCGGCACCGAATGCCCTACAAAATCAGCCGCAATGGTCACGGTGCCGGCGACGGCTTTGGCCTGATAATCGGCCGGGCTCGGACGCGCCGGTCGCCCCTGTACTTCCTTGCCGGGAGCCACCTGCGCCCAAGCGCTAGCCGCCCCGAAAACACCAATCAACAAAACTGTGGAGTATCGCATTCCTGCTCACAAATTACCATACGGAGCTCCCCCTACGACACGTCCCCGCCCAGCGCGTTCTCCACAAAGCCCAACAAACGCTGAAAACTGTACCCGCTCTGCAAGAGGTCCGCGGGCGGAAAGTTGTCCAGCATCGGATGAGGTGCAAACAGAAAACGTTTGAACGCACCTTCCCGCAACGCTGGCTTGATCCGTTTTTCGATCTCCAACAACCGCTCCATCCGGATCACGGAGTCCTCGGTAGGACGCGCTAGTCCCCGCTCCCAACGAGACACCGACGGCCACGAGGCTCCGAGGAGGCGCGCTAACTCTTCCTGCGACATTTGATTGTCGGTTCGGAGCAACCGAATCCGGTCCATCAGAGCAGAGCGCTTGGCAACAACTGGACCAGCGAAACTTTCTCTTTTATCCGAAACTGCGACTTGTGCTTTAGACATTCTGAGAACACCACGATAGTTCTGCCGTCGGGCGGATCGGCCGCGGAGTAGGTTCGGACGACAGATATCTTCTTTTTCCGCAATCGTTGCGCCAGCCGTTGACAAGCGGAGTGGTCCAGCGAGAGGAGTTCGTCCTTTGTAATCTCCCACTCCAATCGAACCTCTGAGTCGGTAAGATCAACAATTCGACTGACCTGACACTCGAGCACCAAAACCGTGAATGCTCTCGGGTCAGCTTCCGGAAGGTATTTTCGGATTTCAGCCCAAGCTGATTCCAGAGTTTGGCAGGCATACGAAGTTGGTCCAGCGCTGGATGTGTCATGAAAGCGCCCAGTCGGCGCTACTGAATACAAACACGACTCCACAAATTCTGCCCGAACGATTCGGTAGAAATTTTTGCTCATTTTTTTAAACCGTTATTTCTATAACCGGATTCGTAGGAGCTGTGGAAATGTGGAATCCAACATCAGGATACTACCTATCAAGTGATCTATCAAGCGAAATATTTTCTGACAACTAAGGCCCTGCATCTCGATTCCACCGTCCCCCCTTGCTATCCTGACCCTTTCTACAGGAGCTTCCGCTTGATCCAACGCTACACCCGCCCCGCCATGGGCGCCATCTGGTCTGACGACAACAAGTACCAATGCTGGCTCGCCGTCGAACTTGCCGCCTCCGAGGCCCTCGCCGAACTCGGCGACGTCCCCCTCGAAGCCGCCCAGGCCCTCCGCGCCCACGCCGCCGTCGACGTCGAACGACTCTTCGAAATCGAACGCGAAGTCAAACACGACGTCATCGCCTTCACCACCACCGTCTCCGAGAAAATGGCCGCCGCCGGCGTCGCCGAAGCCTCCCGCTGGTTCCACTACGGCATGACCTCCAACGACGTCGTCGACACCGCCCAGGCCCTCCAAGTCAAGCAATCCTCCGACCTCCTCCTCGCCGCCACCGACCAACTCCTCTCAATCCTCCGCCGCCGCGCCTTCGAATTCAAAGACACCGTCCAAATGGGCCGCACCCACGGCATCCACGCCGAACCCTACACCTTCGGCCTTAAACTCGCCCTCTGGTTCGACGAACTCCGCCGCAACCGCGCTCGCCTCGCCGCCGCCGCCGAAGATATGCGCGCCGGCAAAATCTCCGGTGCCGTCGGCACCTTCGGCCACATCGGACCCGAAGCGGAAGAAAAAATCTGCGAACGCCTCGGCCTCAAACCCGCCGCCATCGCCTCCCAAGTCATCTCCCGCGATTCCCACGCCGCCTTCATCGCCGCCCTCGCCCTCCTCGCCGCCACCTGCGAAAAGGTCGCCCTCGAGGTCCGCCACCTCCAACGCACCGAAGTCCGCGAAGCCGAAGAACCCTTCGCCCCCGGCCAGAAGGGCTCCTCCGCCATGCCCCACAAGCGCAACCCCGTCACCTGCGAACAGATCTCCGGCCTCGCCCGTGTCGTTCGCTCCAACGTCCAGGCCGCTTACGAAAACATCGCCCTCTGGCACGAACGCGACATCTCCCACTCCAGCGTCGAACGCGTCATCCTCCCCGATTCCTGCTGCCTCGTCGATTACCTCCTCGCCAAAACCATCTGGCTCGTCGACGGCATGCGCGTCAACCCGGAACGCATGCGCCGCAACCTCGACCTCACCAAAGGCCTCATCTTCAGCGGTCAACTCCTCCTCGATCTCACCTCCGCTGGCATGCTCCGCGAAAAAGCGTATAAACTAGTGCAAACCCAAGCCATGAAAAGCTGGGAAGAAGAAGGCGATTTCCGCGCCGCCATCTCCGCCGACCCCGAAGTCCAATCCTGCCTGAGCCCCGAACAGCTCGACCAGTCCTTTGCGTTGGACCGTCAGCTCGCCAACGTCGACAAAATCTTCGCTCGCGTTTTCGGAGGCTAATTCCATGTCCCTTTCCCGGCGCTCTCTCCTCACGGCGGCTGCCGTCCGCCCCGCCTTGACGGCCGCCGCCGTCAAGCCCTTGGTCGCTCTCAACAAGGGCCTCGTCTACATGAACGCGGCCAACATCGCCCCCTGCGGCAAGGCCGCCCTCGACGAGTACCTCAAACAACTCGCCGACTTCCAACAGAATCCCGCCTTCCAAAACCGCGAGATTTACAAACCCCTCTCGGAATCGGTCCGCTCCAAACTCGCCGCCCTGCTCGGCGCCGCCCCCGACGAAATCGCCCTCACCCGCAACTCCAGCGAAAGCAACAACCTCATCGCCCAGGGCCTCCGCCTCAAACCCGGCGACGAAATCCTCCTCACCGCCCACAACCACCCCTCCAACACCCAAAGCTGGCAACTCCGCGCCCAGCAGGCCGGCGCCACCGTCGTCGTCGCCGACGTCCCCATCTACGCCAAATCCCCCGACGAACTCCTCGCCACCCTCCAGAAAAAGGTCACCCCAAAAACCCGCGTCATCGCCGTCTCGCATCTGACCAACACCACGGGCCTCCTCTACCCCATCGCCGCCATCGCCGACCTCGCCCACCAAGCCAACGCCTGGTGCCACGTCGACGGTGCCCAAACCTTCGGCTGGATGAACCTCCACCTCCCCAACCTCAGAATCGATTCCTTCTCCGGCAGCTTCCACAAATGGCCCATGGGCCCCCTCGAAAGCGGCATGCTCTATGTCAAAGCCGCCCGCCTTCCCGAACTCACCCCCGCCATCCTCAGCATCGACTACTGGGCCGATAAACCCACCGGTGCCCGCAAGTTCGAAACCCTCGGCCAACGCGACGACCCCAAACTCCGCGGCCTCGAAAAAACCATCGACTTCCTCGCCTCCACCGGCATGGCCCAAATCGAAGCCCGCGCCCTCGCCCTCTCCAACCGCTTCCGCTCCGGTCTCGCGGCGATTCCCACCGTCGCCCTCAAAGGCAGCGGTCACCCCTCCGTCTCCGGACCCGTCGTCAAAGTACACCTCCCCAATCAGGATCTCGCCACCGTTTACAACCGTCTCTGGACCCAGCACCGCATCGCCATCGCCAAAACCGACTCCGGCGACGCAGCGGGGCTCCGTTTCTCCCCTCACATCTACAACACCGAAGCCGAAATCGATCTCGTACTCCGCGCCCTAAGGGCGTAACGTAGCCCCAACAGCCTACCCTCTTTGGGCTAGAACCCTCAAAGAGACAGTACTACCGACGTCTGCAGAGAGAATATTCGGCGGGACTGTTTCAGCTTTGCGAAAATCTTTTTTCGCTCCGCCGCAACTGCTGTAATAATTAGACTTAGCGACGCAATCCCCACTGAAAACCGCGTCGAAACACCAAATTTTGGCCTCCATCTCTCCGGTCCAAACTAAATTGGTACTTGGAATTCTCAGGCTTTACCCTACACTGGGGATGGAGTTGATTTGATGGCAACCGCTAAGTGCATTCCCGCCCCAACGTTTAGTGCCCGTGAAGTGGCCCGCGTCCTGCTCGTGGACGACGACCCCACCGCGCGCATCATTCTCCGGACCGTTTTGCAAGCGGGCGGCTACGGAGTCGACACCGCCGCCACCGCCGCCGAAGCCATTGGCATGCTTGATGCAGAAGAGTACTCTTTGGTGCTCAGCGAGCTCAACATGGAATCTCCGGAAGCCGGTCTCCAGGTTATTTCCCACGCCCGCATGATGGACTACCGCCCCGCCACCGCCCTCATCACCTCCTGGCGCGAACAGTATTCCGCCGCCCGCGCCGCCGGTACGCTCCTCATCGAACCCGAAAACGTGCCCGAACTTCTCGAGCAAGTTGCCGACATGATCGGCGAACGAGCCTCCCGTCGACTCGTTCACCAAATGCGCAGCCGCAACTAGCGTTCGCTGTCCAGCATCGCCATCTGATGCGCGTCATACCGCGACCCTTCCGCCTCCGGCATCGCCGCCTCTAAGCGCACCACATCCTCCGCCGTTAGAGTCACTGCTAGGGCGCCCAGCATCTCCGCCAACTGGTCCCGACGCCGCGCCCCGACCACCGGCACCACCGTCTCTCCCTTGGCCATCACCCACGCAATCGCCAACTGCGTCGCCGTCACCCCCCGCTCCGCCGCCATTTCGCCCAAAACCCGAATCGCCGCCGCATTCCCCTGCTGAAACCGCGGCAGCGCCGCCCGAAAGTCGCCCGTCGCCGCTGGCTTCGAACCGCTCAGGAGTCCCCGCGACAAAACGCCATACGCGGTCATCCCAATCCCCAATTCGTCCAGCACCGGCACAATCTTCTCCTCCACGCTCCGACTAATCAGCGAGTACTCAATCTGCAAATCCGCAATCGGATGCACGGCCTGCGCCCGCCGAATCGTCCCCGCCCCCATCTCGGACAGCCCAATCTGCCGCACGTAGCCAGCCGTTACCATCGCCGCGATCGCCCCCACCGTCTCTTCAATCGGCACATTCGGATCCAACCGCGCCGGCCGATAGATATCGATGTACTCCACTCCCAACCGCTGCAGCGAATAGCCCAGGAAGTTCCTCACCGCCGCTGGCCGCGCGTCCACCCCGCCCCAACCGCCTGCCGGCGTCCGCAGCGCGCCAAACTTCACGCTGATCACCGCCTGCTCTCTTCTCCCTCGAATCGCCTCCCCGATCAGCAACTCGTTATGCCCATTCCCATAGAAATCACCCGTGTCGAGCAACGAAATCCCAGCGTCCAGCGCCGCCTGAATCGTCGCCACGCTCTCCCGGTCGTCCGATGCCCCGTACATGCCCGACATCCCCATACAACCCAGTCCAAGTTTCTTCATACGCCCAGTATGCAGCCCTTGGTATCCAATGGGAAGTAGGCACCTGAATGATCTATACTTACCCAATGGATACTGAGGAGCTCGTTCAGCAGACTCTCGACCGCGTAGCCGACAAATGGACCCTGAACGTCATCGAGGAGTTGCACAACGGGGAACTCCGCTTCTCCCAACTCCAAAAGCGGATCCCTTCCATCAGCCAGAAGATGTTGACCAAAACCCTCCGCCAACTCGAGCGCGACGGCTTGGTCACCCGCTTCGTCCACGCCACCGTCCCCCCGCGGGTTGACTATAATCTAACGCCCCTCGGCGAAAGCCTCAGTGAGGCCGTCTGCAGCATCTGGCTCTGGGCCGAAAAGCATGGAGCCGACGTCCAAGCCGCCCGGAATCGCTTCGACCAGTCCCCCACCGTCTAAGACCGCGCAACCGAACCTTCGCCTCGCAATGGATACCATGTTTAAGTGGACTCAGCACAACAAACCAAAAAGCAAAAAGAGGCGGCAGCTCTCGTCGCTGCTGAACTAGTTCAAGACGGAATGCTCGTCGGACTCGGCTCTGGCAGCACGGCGGAGATCACCCTTGCGGCCATTGGGGAGCGGGTTAAGCATGGCCTGAAGATCACCGGGATTGCGACCTCTGAGAAAACGAAGCGTCTCGCGGAGACGCTAAATATTCCGCTGGCCACTCTTGATGATTTCCCCAAATTGGATCTTGCCCTCGATGGTGCCGACGAAATCGAGATCGGCCCGCTGCATCTTATCAAAGGCGGCGGCGGGAATTTGCTGCGGGAAAAACTGGTCGCCATTGTAAGTGATCGCTTTGTGATTGTTGCCGATGAACGAAAGCTGTCCGCCCGCCTCGGCAGCCGGTCTTCGGTCCCGGTTGACGTGGCTCCGTTTGGGTGGAAGTCTACGGCAAATCGACTTGAGCGTATGGGTGCCCAGCCCACCCTCCGCCTGGATACACACGGCAAACCCTTCCTTACCGATGGCGGTGCCTACGTTCTCGATTGCGGATTCGGAGTGATTCATTCTCCCCTGGAACTGCAAGAGCGATTGGACAGCGTTGTAGGAGTGGTAGAGCATGGACTCTTCCTTGGCATGGCAACGGAAGTGATTATTGGCGGTATCGACGGGGTGAGGCGCGTCCGCCCCGACGGACAGGCAACGACGTTTTAAGTCGATGGGAAGGCAAGACCGGATTCATACTCACGATCATCTGCCAACGCTACCGCGTCCCTCCTCTGAGGAAATGCTGCGGGAATCAATCCTGTAAATCCTGGGGCGCCAAGAAGCCCACACTAGGCGAGATCCGTAGAGTCGAACCAGTCAAGAAACGACGGCGAACTCCCCCGGTTGCACCTCACTGATCGCTGCCAGAATCGCTCCCACGAGCGGCAGCAGATCCTCCATCTGATCGGTTGGGGAGCGAATGACCAGGACGGCAATTTTTCGCTCGACGAGATTTTGTTGGTGGGGGACACCTTGGTCTACTGTGAGAAACAGGCAAGTTGTGCCGAAAGTCAATCGGCAGGCACTCATCCAGCAGAATCCTCACGGCCGCTACGAAATAATCGCCCCCCTCGGCACGGAAACCGGCGACGGTTGAAACTGCCGGTGGCGACGCGAGGACTAAACGAGCTTCTTCGCCACGCGCATGGAAATCTCCTGGCCAACGAAGGTTCTATGCCCAACGGCTCCATCGAAACCGCGGGAAGAAAACGCTAGTCGCGATCCCGCAGCCGCGGATAAAACTGCACGAACGTATTGTCTACCGATCCATGCTTGGCATGGCAGTCATGGCACGCCGCTTTCGGAAACGCCTTCGCCTGGGCCAACGGTTTCCCGTTGCTGAAAAACGTATAGTAAGCCCAGACTTCATCCACCGCCCGACGGTCCTTCACCGCCACTTCAATCCCCACATACTTCCCCTCAAAACTACCCGTTTTCGCAGGCTCCGCTTTCGTCGCCTCCTCGTAAATCTCCATCACGAGCATCGTCTTATCCGGAAACTTCCCGGTAGCTTTATAAGCCCGGAACGCTTCCGGGGTAATGTAAATGTTCTTGAACTGCTTCGCATCGGTCGGCTTCCCCTCGGAGTAGCCAATGCCGAGATTAGACCCCACAAACACCCAATCCCGATACCCCTGCGGGATCTTCATCACCGCCTTCGAAACGTACTGCGGGTCGGCGCCTTGAAGAGCTACCGCGAAGAGAACAAAGAGTAAAGTTCGCACCTGAATATTCTATCGCCATCAACGCCGGTCCATCTTCCGCCGAACCACATAAATCGTGCCATCATCCAACGTCCCGCGGTGGATGCTCACCGTTTCGTAGTTCGCTTCGAGATAGTCATACAAATCCGAAAACCGAAGCCGCATGTCCCGGGTAAATGAATACAACACCCACACCTTCGGCCATCCCGCCTCCACTCGATGCAGTTCCTCAACCGTGCGAATCGCCTCCATATCCGGAGCACAAAACATTTTACAAACGCCCCCGGCCATCCCCGCGCCCGCGATTTCCTCGCCCGGTTGAGCAGCCTGCCGGACGACGGCCAACGCCCCGGAGTAGTCTTGCTTCGGAAACCGGTACAGCAGCCCCAAGGACATCGCCGAGCAGACGAGCAGAGTCCCCACGAACCAAATTCGAACTCGCCCGGATCCAGACTCGACCAAGTGAGCGATCGCCACGAACACGAACGGCAACACATGCAGAAACGCTCGCGGATAAGCGCCGTAATGCAGCACTAACACCGCGATAAACCCTAACAGCGACGGCATCACAAACAGCACCGCAATCCGCCGATCAGTCCTCCATAGATTCCACCCCGCCCATCCCGCAAAGGCAACCAGCACGATCGCCCCGGGAAGCAAGAACCCGGCTTGCAGGCCGCGCCCAATGAGTCCAACCAGCCCTTCCAGACTTCCAATTCCGCTTCCCCAACCGGTTCGCTCCTCGGTAGCCCAGAACGCGATCATCTTCGGAAGGACGGCGGCATGCATCACAACGCCCAGACCCATCGCCGAAAACGTCGCCCCAACCTGCGCCCAACTCACCCGCCGCCTGACCAAAATCACCGCCACGAAATGGCCGCCCAAAACGAAGACCGTGTTCTGCAGAAAACCGATTCCCATCGCCATGACCAGCGCATACAACCACCACCGCACGCCGCCAGACTCCATCGCCTCCAGCAACAGCGCGGTCCCGACGATCGTACAAAACACCTTGCCGCTATACCCGCGGGCGCTCTGGGAAAACCAGATGTGGTGGTAGGACAACGCGAGCAACGCCGCCGCCAGCAGAGCCCCTCGCGGTGACGTCAACTTCCGCGCCAGCCAATAAATCGCCGGCACCGATGCCGCCCCCAGAATCGCGGCCGGCAACCGCGCCGCCCACGCCGATTCGCCGAACCACGAAAGGCTCAACGATGCCAGCGCCGAGTAGAGCACATGCTGATTCGGCGATTCGTACGCAAAAACCGTTTCCCGCAGCGGCAACCGGAAATAGGTGACCAGCGACACCACCTCATCCAGCCACAAGTCGGAGTTCAGTTGAAACGCCCGCAGCACCGCGCCGAGCAGCGTCAACGCAGCCAGAATCTTGAGGGGCACGATGACCGTCTTGCCCCTACTCGACGGGAGCAACCGGCGGTGCCGCCTTCACGGCAATCTGTCGGACTTCCATCATCGAAACAGTAGAG
>JAPKZA010000417.1:0-23182 GCA_026394015.1 Acidobacteriota bacterium | reverse complement strand
CATTGGGGGAGGGCGCGACCGTAGCCGGAATCCGAGCATTCACTTGCAACAGTCCCACCGAGCCCGGCAGCAGCCCCGCAAAGAGGACCTCAGACCGAACCCCGCCGATGAATATGGCGATCTCGTTATCGGGTTGGGCAAACGGAGCCACGGAGGGCGCTAGCTCTCCCGTCTCTACCCGCGGCGTGGTAAGGCCCTGACCGGTAAAAAAGAGCTGAATGATTTCGCCGACCGCAACCGGGGAGGTCACCCCGTTGAGCGTCGAATCCTGGTTCAGCGCCGCGGCGCGGACCCCGTCGATCGAGAAAAGGCCAGGCGACACTGGGGCCACTGGAACTTCGACGGGCGTCGAGGGATCGAAGCCAGCAGCCTCAACGATCACCTTGACCGAAGTCTTACCGGCAATTTCAAACGGAACCTGGACGTTCACCTGATTGAGCGAGGAGAATAAAACCGCTCCGGGAACCCCATCGAAGAGAACCCGCGTGCAAGCCAGCGAAGACGCCAGCCGATTGGTAGTTTCATTCGGCTTAGCCGCCACGCCGAGCCGAGGCCCGAGACGCTCACCGCCGAGGGTAATCAACTGCCCCGGCGCGATCGCCCCCGGTTGCAACGTGGCAGCGTTCACCACCCCACTGGCGCTGAGAAGGCTCCGCTGGCGGCTGATCGTAAAAGAAACAGGAACCTGCAACGAGCGGTTAGAGGCGCTCGGCGATTCGAGGTTGATGCGGCCGACGTAGACTCCGGAAGGCAAATCGCTGAGGCGCGCCGTCACCGTTAATTCGCCGTCGCCCTTGCCACTGGCGGGAGAGACGCTGAGCCAGGTGCCACCGTTCAGCGAAGTAGCCGAAGCAGTCCAGTCTGGTTTGGATTCACCCTCCATCCGCAGCGCAATTTTCTGGCTGGCCGGGTTGCCGGCATCCCCTTCGCGAGCGGTAAACGCGAGATTGGCCGCGCCCACACGCATCGTGGCCGGAATGGGATCGCGGACGCGGAGTGTGACCCGAAAAACGCCGGGGGTGTTGATGGCCCCGGGCGAAACAAAGTTCACCGTATAGGGGACCCGGTTTCAAGCTGCCCACATTGGCCCGCACCCGAAGATCAACATCGTCCAGTCCTTGATAAGGAATCGTCGAAAGCAACGAGCCCCCATCAGCGGTCTTGACGTCGGTCTTCCAATACAGCCCTTCGCCCAGAAAAATAACGGGGAACGAGCTACTTATAACCGCGTCGCTGCCCGTTACCGCCTCAAGAAATACCTCCGTTACGCTCAGGAGCAACGAAGTGGTCACGGGCCCAGTTGCCTCCGGAGGAGTAGGAACAGGAGGCGGAGTCGGCCCCGGGGTAGGAGTCGGCGGAGTTACGGGAGCGGGAGGAGTTACAGGAGCGGGCGGAGACGGGCATACCGGTAGTGAGGGGAACTGCGGGCAGTGCGCGCCGAGTGCGAAGGCAAGTAAAAACCAATCCAGAGCCGTTGCATACTGATTACCGTACGGAAACCAAAGGTGTTTTCCTTCGTCTATCTCACGCTAGGGACAGTTCCAACTTCGTAAAGAGCGATGCTCGCGTCGGCGTAGGGCGGAAGCAGCCCGAGTTCTGACTGACGCGCCTGCCACCGCCTGAAAATTCACTTCTGCTCGGCCCAGGAATTTTGGCAGCTATGGCAGAATGGGAAGCAGAGGGCGGCCTAAGTCGATTCAGGTTAGAAAATGCATTACTTTTCACTGCGTGCTTTGGTCAATCTAGCGCTGCTCTGCCCGAGCGCGCTTCTCTTCTCTCAGACCGGTATCATCACAACCATTGCGGGCACGACTCGCGGCACAACAGGGGATGGAGGGCCGGCCGCCCAAGCCGCCCTTACGCTCGCGAACGTCCAAAATGAGTGCGATCCCGCCCGGTTTGAGGAGATGAATCACCTCTCGGTAGACCGCGCCGGTAACATTTATATCGCCGATACCAACAACAACCGGATCCGAAGGATCGCCCCCAATGGGGTCATCACCTCCGTCGCCGGGAGCGGGCAACGGCCTTCCGTCGACCGGGATCGCTGTTCGCCTCTGGGCGGTGGCGTCGAGGCTGGCGACGGCGGACCCGCCGCCGCAGCCAAACTCTACGGGCCCTCGCAAGCCCTGGCTCTGCCCAACGGCACGCTGCTGATCTGCGACCAGAAGAATAATCGAATTCGGCTGGTATCGCCCGCTGGAGTTATCTCAACGGTAGTGGGCAGCAATCTACACTCTTTCTTTGCCCCAAATATTCCCGCTAACCTGACGCCGATGGATTGGCCCAGTTCGATCGCTGTCGATAGCGATGGCCGCATCTATCTGGCCGAACTTCACTCCAATCGAATCGCCCGCGTCAACGCCGACGGCCGCCTTCAACTGATCGCCGGAACCGGGTTACCGGGCGCTGGCGCGGACGGGCCGGATGCGACGCGCAGTACCCTATCGAACCCCACCCACATCGCGTTTGACCGCAACGGCAATCTGCTGGTGGTAGAACGGGGGAATCATCGGGTCAGGCGCATCACTCCCGCCGGGGCAATCTCCACCATCGCCGGAAACGGCACCCCCGGGCTTAGCGGCGATGGCGCCCGAGCCACCGCCGCCCAGTTGAACCAACCGGCCAGCGTCGCCGTCGACGCCGCGGGCAACCTATTCATCGCCGACATGGGCAACCATCGCATTCGGCAGGTTGCGGTCGACGGAACCATCTCAACCGTCGCCGGAAACGGGCAGATCGGACGCGGTGCCGAAGGCATCCCCGCCCTGCAGAGCCCCCTCAATTTTCCCTCTTCGGTTTCCATCGACAACAACGGTGACCTGCTCATCGCAGACTGGCAAAACTACCTGATCCGCAAGGTCAGCTTCGCCGTCCGCCCCGCGATCTCCCCGGGCGGAGTCGTCAACGCTGCAAGCTTCCTTCCCGCTCCCGTGCCCATCGCGCCCGGCACGCTCATCTCCGTTTTCGGCATCAGCTTTTCTTCCAGCCTAGTGCAGGCCAGTCAGCTTCCCTTGCCCACCCAGATGGCCGGTACCTCCGTTTTGGTCAATGGCCGCCGCATGCCTTTAGTCTTCGTCTCACCGAATCAGATCAACGCGCAATTGCCTTACGACATCCCGGAAGGCGAAGCGAAAATCTCCGTGACGAGTTCCGAGGGCGCCAGCGCGGAAGAGACGATCAACATCGCGGCCGCGGCCCCCGGCATCTTTCAGATTGCCGGCGGAAGCAGAGCGGTCGCGATCAATCAGGATTTCACGCTGAATACCCAGGAAAACGCGGAGAGCCGCGGCCGAGTGTTGACCGTCTACCTAACCGGCATCGGCACCCTCGATGGCGAGCTAGCCGCCGGGGTCGCCGCGCCAGCGGACAGACTGCTCCGAACCCCGCTCGAATCGTCCGCCACCATCGGCGGACGCCCGGCCCCCATCTTATTCCTCGGACTAACTCCCGGGTTCGTCGGTTTGGCCCAGGCGAATATCCAGGTGCCCAGCGACGGACCGATCGGCAATGCCCTTGAACTCGTCATTGGCGTCAACCGCCAGCGGAGTAACCCGGCGCTCGTGGCGGTGCAGTAGTGCGTCTCTTGTTGATCAGATTGTTCATCGCGGTTCTTACCGGCGCATTATGGGCGCAACCCGATTTGCCCTCCATGCAGGCCGGCAAGTATCAGGTCAGCCTACGACTGCCCGTCGAAGGCCTGACCGCCCAGGAGGAAATGCAGATCGAGTACCGCGTCGTCGATTCCTCCCGCGTCGACCCCGTCATGGGTGCTTCCCCCATCATCCGCGCTCAAGCCCGCAGTGTCATCGAAATGCCCGCCATGCCCGGTATGGCCAAGCTCCTCGAAAGCGTCCATCCCGAAGGCGTGCCGGGCGAATACGGCGTCCACCCGGTCTTCCCGCATGGAGGAGAGTATCGCCTTCGCCTGTTCGTCACCCCACCCGGAGATCGGGAATTCGAGGTCCAGTTTCCCTTGCAGGTCGGTGACGCCGTGGCGTCGAAAGACCGGAAAGCGAAACCGCGGCCATTCTATGCGGAGATCCGCACGACGCCGAAAAGCCCTAAGGCCGGCGAACCGGTGGATCTCCACATCGAAATCTTTTCGCGGATCAAGGGAAAGACGCGGGTAACCGAGTTCGATACCCAACACGAACGCCTCATGCATCTCATCGTCGTTCGCCAGGACCTCGGCGTTTTCGCGCATGAGCATCCGTCCCTCGAAGCCGATGGAAGCTTTCGGTTGCGCTACTCGTTTCCCGAAGCGGGCGAATATACCCTGTTCGCCGACGCCGCCCCGAAGGGAGCGGGAGGGCAGGTGATGCCCTTCCGATTGCGCGTGGCAGGCAAGAGCACTCCGCGCTTTGTGATCGGAGCCGAGAAGCTGACCGGGGAAACAACCTCCGGATCGGTCCGCGTAACCTTCGCCCAAACTCGCTTCGCTTCCGGAAAAACGCTGCGCCTCTCCTGCCTGATTCGAGACGCTCGAACCAACGCCCTCGTCAATGACCTCGAACCCTATCTCGGTGCCCTGGGGCATCTAATTTTGGTTCATGAAGACGGCCAGACCTTCGTCCACTCCCATCCCGATGAACTGGACCCGAAAGCAGGCAAGGAAGGAAACCTCGCCTTCCTGGCCCGTTTCCCGAAACCCGGTCGGTACCGCGCCTGGGTGCAGTTGCAGCGCGCCGGAGTCATCGAAACCGGACCGTTTACGGTCGTTGCCGAGGAACCCTAGACATGCGTTTAGCGACGGCTCTATTAGGAACGGTAAGCCTTCTTTTCGGCCATGAGGGCGGGCGGAAAAACACGAAGCCCACCAAAGCGGAAGGCGACCTGAAGTTGGCCACGTCCAAGTTAGCGGCCGCAAAAAAACAGCTCCAGGCCAAAGGCCGCTACGCGTGTTGCGTCAAACCCAGTTGTGACTTATGCATGCGAAAGCATGGCTCCTGCGCCTGTGCCAGCAACGTCATGCGAGGCCTCGGGGCCTGCGGCGAATGCCTCGCCGGATGGAAGAGCGGGCGCGGATCCCTCTCCGGCGTGAAAGCGGACCGCGTCCTGCTCTACCCCGCCGAAAAACAGCAGATGCCCGGGCCCGGCGAACTTCCAGCGGAGCTGCGCGAAGGGTTGCAAGCTCTGCTCCGCGGCAAAAAGACCCTCGTCAGTGAGAAGCGCTTTCTCTGTTGCGTGAAAGGGGGTTGTGGACAGTGTGCGCTCGAAGCCGAGTGCCCGTGCGGCAGCGATCTGGCGGCGGCGACCGCCCCGGCAAAAAACGGCCGGAAGCCCGCGGAACCGAAAGGAGTCTGTGGCGATTGCTACGACGGCTGGAAAGCCGGCGACGGGATCTTCGCCGGTATCCCACTCAGCGACATCACGCTCTCGACCATGGACACGGGCATGTCCGCCGGCATGACATCCAGCCAGGCACCGTACGGCGGTGCCTACGTCAGTGGCACCAGCCAATCCCCCGCCGTCCGGCCCATGAACATGCTCCACCGGCGTCTCGGCGACTGGAACCTCATGTTCCACGGAACGCTCTGGGGCATCTATACCAACCAAGGCGGCCCGCGCGGCCGCGACAAGACCTTCGGAGCCGGATGGGTCATGCCCATGGCCAGCCGACGCCTCGCCGGCGGCGTCTTCACCTTCCGCTCCATGTTCTCGATCGAACCCCTCACGGTAACGAACGGTCGCTATCCCTTGCTGCTCCAGGGCGGGGAGACTTGGAAGAACATCCCGATCCTCAACGGACAACACCCCCATGATTTCGTCAAAGAACTCGGCGGATCCTACCAGTACAAACTGCGCGAAAACTTGACTCTGAACCTCTACGCAGGCTTGCGCGGCGATCCGGCGATCGGTCCCACCGCCTACCCCCATCGCGTCTCCACTTCGGAAAACCCCATCGCGGTCGTCGCCCACCACTACCAGGATTCGACGCACATCGCCGGCAGCGTCGTCACCGCCGGCCTCACCCACCGCTGGGTCACCCTCGAAGCCAGCGGCTTCCACGGCCGCGAGCCCGACGAAAAGCGCTGGGGCATTGAGCTCGGCAAAATCGATTCCTTCGCCTCCCGCCTCACCGTCACCCCCTCCTCCCGCTGGGCCATGCAGTATTCCCTCGGCCGCATCAACAACCGCGAAGCCACCCACCCCGACCGCGACACCTTCCGCCAAACCGCCTCCGCCACCTACGTGCGCCCCCGGTCGGGCGGCCACTGGGCCACCACCCTCATCTGGGGCCGCAGCCAGGACCTGCCCTACACCCAACAGCCCAACGGCAACATTCTCAACACCCTCAAGGCAGTCCAGCGCCAGCACATCGTCCTCATTCCCACCCGCGTCCAGGGCCAGACTTACAACTCCTACACCGCCGAATCCACCATCTTACTCCGCAACAAACACTGGCTCTGGACCCGCGCCGAACTTACCGACAAAGATTCCCTCCTCTTATTCGAAGAAGCCCCTTACCTCCGCTTACTCGAAGAGTACCGTTATACCCGCATCCAAGCCTACACGGCCGGTTACAGCTACGAACTACCCGCCGTCGGCGGCTTCCTCCGCCCCGCTCTCGGCGGCCAGGTTCAAGTCTTCAACCTGCCCGCCAACCTATCCCCCATCTACGGAGCCCATCCCAAAGGCATGCAAATCTGGCTCCGCCTTCGCTTCTCCCCCGCGCCCAAGTAACCTGTCCCCCGGCTTTCAGTCAGCTTTCAGGTTCGTCGTTCACAATACGGTGTGCGCTGCCGATCCCTCGCCCTTTGCCTGTTTCCGCTCGCTGCCCTTGCATTCGCGGCTGATCACAAAACCGTCTCCAAAGCTATCGCCGGCCGCACCGGCCAAATCGAACGCAACAACCCGCCCCGCCTACCGGTCCAATTCTCCTGGCCCCCCGGTATCGACTCGACCGAAAATTTAACTCTCTCGCACGCCGTTGCCATCGCCCTCTGGAATAACACCGGCCTGGAAGCCGATCTCGCCGGCCTCGGACTCGCCCGCGCCGACCTGCTCGACGCCGGACTCCTCCGTAATCCCACGTTCTGGAGCCTCCTCCCGGTCGGCCCCAAACCCTTCGAAACGCTCCTGAACTGGCCTATCGAAGAGCTCTGGCAGAGAAAAAAGCGTGTCCAGGCGGCGCAAGCCAACTTTGACTTCGTCGCCATCGGGCTCGAACAAAACGGTCTCAATCTGGTGCGGGATGTCAGCTTAGCCCACGCCGATCTCTGGCTCGCCAGCGCGCGCGAAGAAGTCCTCTCACAAGGGGCCCAACTCCGCGAAAGAATCGCCGCCTTAACCGAAAAGCGGCTGGAGGCCGGCGACGCCTCCAGCTTTGAAGTATCCCTGGCGCGGGCCGACGCCGCCTCCGCCAGAGAATTGGCCATCCGCGCCGCCGGCGACAGAAACATCGGAAACTCGCGTTTACGAGCACTCCTCGGCGTCCGTCAAGAGGCCGCCAACGTTACCGCCCGCCGCACCAGTCTCCCCACCGCCAATCTGGCCGAAGCTGCCCTCGTCGTCTCCGCGCACAGCGCTCGTCCCGATCTTCGCTCCGCCGAACTGGCCATCGAAGCCGCCGCCCGGCGGGCCAAATGGCAAAGAACCCGCATCCTGGGCCTGATCAATGGCATCCTCAGCGTGAAGCCAACCGGAAGCCCTCTCAAAACCCGAAGCGCCCCTGGAAGCCAAGTCGAAATTCCAATCTTCAATCGCAACCAGGGACAAATCGCCCGTGCCGATGCAGAAGTCGAACAGGCCGCCTGGCGCTACGCCGCCCAGCGCGACCGCGTCGAACAGGAAGTCCGCGAAGCCTTCCGCCGCTTCCAACAGGCCAGCCAATCCCTCGACACCCTCCAAAACTCCCTGCGGCCCACCGTCGACCGTTCGATCGAGCAAGCCGAACGCGCCTATCGCAACGGCGATATATCACTCCTCAACGTCCTCGAAGCAACGCGCCAAAAATACGATGTCGCGCTCCGCGAACTCGATGCCGAAGCCACCCTGCATCGGGCCTGGGCGGAGCTCGAAAGGACGGTAGGAAAAAAACTATGAAGTTCGCCATGTGCCTCTGGCCGCTACTCGCCATCCTCGCCGGCTGCGCCGCTCCTTCCCCGAAGAGCACTGCGGAAAAGCCAATGCCGCCCGCCAAGATCGAGGGAAAAAAGGGCACCGAGGCCGATCTCGCCTCGCTCGTGCTCACCCCCGAAGCCGAACAAAGGCTCGGCATCAAAACCGCCGCCGTAGTTGTCGGGGCTGCCCCCGAGTACAAGGATTTCGCCGCCGACCTCATGCTCCCCGTCGGTCGCAGCTTGCCCGTCGTCGCTCCCGTCTCGGGAACCCTGCTCGCCGGCCCTGGGCCATCGCTCGCGGTCGGGTCAATGGTCCAAAGCGGGCAACTCCTCTACTCCGTCTCCCCCCTCTTGCCCCTGCCCCGCGATCTTCGCGTCACCGCCGAAGCCGACCTCGAGCAAGCCAAAACTCGCGTCGATACCGCCAATCTCCGGCTCGCGCGCGCCGACAAAATGCTGAAAGACGACGTAGGAACCGTGCGCGCGCAGGAGGATGCCAAAAACGAACTCGACTTGGCTACCTCCGCCTCTAACGCCGCCCGCGCGCGCTTGGAACAAATCCAGCGCGCGCCCCTCGTCGCCGATGTCTCCATCACCATCACCGCCCCGCAGGCAGGCGTCCTCCGTCAGGTCCTTTCCGCCCCCGGCCAAGTCATCGCCGGCGGTGCGCCCCTCCTCGAAATCGCCGACCTCCGCCGCTTGTGGGTCCGTACCCCCGTTTTCGCCGGAGAAGCGCATACCCTTCTCACCCCCTCCAGTGTCTCCGTCCGCTCCCTCGCCGGCCAGGCCATCGCCACCGCCGTAGCCGTCCAGGCCCCGCCCACCGCCGATCCCCTCGCCTCCACGGTCGACCTCTACTTCGAAATCCCCAACACCAATTCCCGGCTCCACCCCGGCGAACGCGTTCTCGTCCAACTCCCCGTCCGGCAGTCCACCCGCGAGTTCATCCAGGTGCCCTCCGCGGCGGTCTTGTTCGATATCCACGGCGGGGCCTGGGTCTATGAGCAAAAGCCCGATCATCGCTTCCTCAAACGCCGCATCGAACTCGATCACTCCTCTGGCGGAATCGCGTTTTTGCGACGCGGTCCCGAACCCCGTGCCCTCGTCGTCACCGACGGTGCCGCCGAGTTATGGGGCACCGAGTTCGGAGTTGGCAAATAATGCGCGGGCTCATCGAAATTTCCCTTCGCCTCCGCGTCGCTGTCGTTGCCTTGGCTCTCGTTCTCCTCGTCGGCGGAATCGGCGTCATCCAACGCTCCCCGCTCGATGTCTTCCCCGAGTTCGCCCCACCTCTCGTTGAAATCCAAACCGAAGCACCCGGACTCTCCACCGCCGAAGTCGAAATCCTCGTCTCCACCCCCATCGAAAACGCCGTCAATGGCGTGATCGGCCTCAAAACCCTCCGCTCAAAGTCTGTCCTCGGCCTGTCTTCCGTCGTCCTCATCTTCGAGCCCGGCGTCGACCTCATGCGCTCCCGGCAACTCGTCCAGGAACGCCTGGCCATCGCAACGCCCCAGTTGCCCGCCGTCTCCCGGCCTCCCGTCATTCTCTCTCCCCTCTCTTCCACCAGCCGCGTCATGAAGATCGGGCTCTCCGCCAAAGACATGACGCAGGTCGAACTCAGCACCCTCGCCCGCTGGACCATCCGGCCCCGCCTCATGGCCGTCCCCGGCGTCGCCAATGTCGCCATCTGGGGCCAGCGCGATCGCCAATTCCAAATCCTGGCCGACCCGAATCGCCTGCGCGATCTCCGCATCACCCTCGACGAAGTCGTCCGGGTCTCCCGCGACGCCGTCACCCCCGCCGCCGGCGGATTCATCGACACCCCCAACCAGCGGCTCGCCATCACCCACCCCCCCGCTCATCAGCCGACCTGAACATCTCGCGCGTGTCCCGCTCGCCTTCCGCGGGGGCTCGCCCATCCTCATCGGCGACGTCGCCCGCGTCGTCGAAGGCTATCCCCAACCCATCGGCGACGCCGTCATCAACGATCGCGAAGGCATCCTGCTCATCGTCGAAAAGCAACCCGCCGGCAATACCCTTGATGTCACAAAAGGCGTCGAAGCCGCCCTCGCCGCCCTCCGGCCCGGTCTCCGCGGCGTCGAAGTCGATTCCACCATCTTTCGCCCCGCCACCTTCATCGAAATGTCGCTGACGTGCGAACGGAAAAATTGATCGCCGCCGTGAAGCAGGAGACGATGCGGTTTATCAAATAGAATCCCATGAAAACCATCATCATGATCGCCATCCTCGCCGCCGCCCTCGTCATCCACTACCTCGGCCAAACCATCAACACCATGGTCCTCGCCGGCCTCGCCATCGCCCTCGGCGAAGTCGTTGACGACGCCATCATCGACGTCGAAAATATCGTCCGCCGCCTCCGTCTCAATCGCACCAGCCCCTCCCCCCGTTCCGCGTTCCAGGTCGTGCTGACCGCCTCGCTCGAAGTCCGCAGCGCCGTCGTCTACGCCAGCCTCATCGTCGCCCTCGTCTTCCTCCCCGTCTTCTTCCTCGACGGCCTGGCCGGGTCCTTCTTCCGCCCACTCGCCCTCAGCTACATGCTCGCCGTCATGGCTTCCCTGGGCGTCGCCCTCACCATCACCCCGGCCCTCTCGCTGCTGCTGCTCCCAGGCGCTCCCCTCGAACGCCGAGAGGCCCCGCTCGCCGCCTGGCTCCGCGCCCGCTACGGCCGATGGGTCCGCGCCGCATTACACCGGCCCCGTCTCGTTCTCTCGGGAACCCTCGTCCTCCTCCTCGCCGCCGCCGGTGCCACGCCCTTCCTCGGCGAAGACTTCCTCCCGAACTTTCGCGAGTACGACTTCCTCATGCATTGGGTCGAAAAACCCGGCACCTCTCTCGAAGCCATGCGCCGCATCACCGTCCGCGCCAGTCGCGAACTCCGCGCCATCCCCGGCGTCCGCAACTTCGGCTCCCACATCGGCCGCGCCGAAGTCGCCGACGAAGTCGTCGGACCCAACTTCACCGAACTCTGGATCAGCCTCGATCCCAACGTTCCCTACGAGCCAACCATCGCCCGTATCCAATCCGTCGTCGATGGCTATCCAGGCTTGTACCGCGACCTCCTCACCTATCTCAAAGAACGGATCAAGGAAGTGCTCAGCGGCGGCAGCGGAGCCATCGTCGTTCGCGTCTTCGGACCCGGCGTCGAAGATCTCCAAAAACAAGCCCGCCTCGTCGCTGACGCCATCAAGGACATCCCCGGCATCACCAACCTCCAAGTCGAACCCCAAATCCTCGTACCCCAAATCGAAGTCAGCGTCAAACAGGACGCGGCCGCCCGCTACGGCCTCAACTCCGGGGAAATCCGCCGCGCCGCCCTCACCATGCTCCGCGGCACCAAAGTCGGCGAGATTTATGAGGATCAGCGAATCGTCGACGTCACCGTCTGGACGGCGCCCGAACAACGCGCCGACCAGAACGCCATTCGCTCCCTCCGCATCGACACCCCCTCAGGCGCCAACATCCCTCTCAGCGACGTCGCCGAAGTCCGCATCGTCCCCGCGCCCAACGTCATTCAACACGAAAACACCTCCCGCCGCATCGACGTCAGTTGCAACGTCAAAGGACGCGACCTCGGCAGCGTCGCCCGCGAGATCGAGGCCCGCACCAAAGCCGTCCCGTTTCCCCAAGGCTACCATCCCGAATTCCTCGGCGAATACGCCGCTCGCCAAGCCGCCCGCGAGCGCCTTTACATCCTCGGCATCGCCGCCCTGCTCGGCATCTTCCTCATCCTCTACTCCGACTTTCAGTCCGGACGGCTCGCCACCCTCGTCTTTCTCAGTCTGCCATTTGCCTTGATTGGCGGCGTCGCCGCCGCCCTCCTCGCCGGTGGCACCCTCACCCTCGGCTCCCTCGTCGGCTTCGTCACCGTCATCGGCATCGCCGCCCGCAACGGCATCATGCTCGTCAGCCATTACCGCCATCTGGAAGACGAAGAGGGCATCCCCTTCAGCCAGCATCTCGTCTCCCAGGGCTCCGAAGAGCGGCTCAGCCCCATCCTCATGACCGGCTTGGCCACCGCCCTCGCCCTCCTGCCCATCGCTCTCGGCGGCAACAAACCAGGCCAGGAAATCGAACACCCCATGGCCGTCATCATCCTCGGCGGCTTGCTCACCTCCACTCTCCTTAATCTGTTCGTCATGCCGGTTCTCTATCTCCGCTACTCCCGCCGCCAGTCCAAAATTACTTACGATGAGAAGTAACCATGCGCGTACTTGTCGTCGAGGATGATCTTCGCCTGGCCCCCCTGCTCACCCGCGGTCTCAGCGAGGAAGGCTATCTTGTCACCGTCGTTCACAACGGCCCCGACGCCGTCTCTTTCGCCCTAGCCGCAACCTTTGACGTCATCGTCCTCGACGTCATGCTCCCCGGCTTCGACGGCTTCCAAGTCGCGAAACGGTTGCGTGATTCCGGCCGACTCACCCCCATCCTCATGCTCACCGCTCGCGATGCCAATGAAGATCTCATCCGCGGTCTCGATCTCGGAGCCGACGACTATCTCACCAAACCCTTCGCCTTCGAAGTCTTCCTGGCCCGCGTCCGCGCCGCCGCCCGCCGCGGACCCGCCCTGCTCACCCCTCTCACCCCCATCGGCGACCTGATCATGAACTCCTCTCGACGCGAAGTCACCCGCGCCGGAGTACCTGTTCCCCTCTCCCGAACCGAATACTCCATCCTCGAACTGCTCGTCCGCCGACGCGGCCATGTCGTCCCCCGGGAATCCATCATCGAAGAGGTGTGGGGCTTCGATCGGGAGATCGAAAACAACACCCTCGACGCCTTCATGAAAATGCTGCGCTCCAAAGTTGACCCCAACCCCGACTCCCGCCGCATCCAGACCGTCCGCGGAGTCGGTTACCGGCTGAGGGATGGAGACGAAACAAATTGAACCTATCCCTGCGCGCCCGCCTCCTCCTCCGTCACGCCGCCTTCTTCCTCGTCGGAATGCTCATTTTCGCCGCCCTCATCTGGTTCGGCGTCCGCTCCACCCTGCGCTCCGATTCCGCGCGTTGGGTCGACAGTCAGGCCGCCGGGCTCGAACGCTTCTTGCAAAGCGAATTGCGCGGGCACGGCGAAGCCGCCATTCTCGAAGAAGCCCGCGAGTTCTCGAGCGGCCTTCCCATCGGCAGCGGCATCTCCATCCTCTCCGAAAACGGCCGCCTCCTCTTTCAACGCCCCGAAAACGGGCCCCCTCCCGGTGTACCCATTACGGCCGCAACCAAGGCCACCATGGTCGATGGCCATCGCTACAACCTCCAGTTGTGGCGATCCCGCGCCGAAACCGAACTCGTCCTGGCCAGGCTGCTCTGGCTAATGGTCGGACTCGTCCCGGTCGTTCTGCTCGCCGCCTTCGCCGGTGGCTGGTGGGTCTCGAGAAACGCTCTCCAACCCATTGACGAATTGATTCAGGCCGCCAGAATCACCAGCCTCCAAAGCCTCGCCGCCCGCCTGCCCGTCCCCTCCCAGCAGGACGAATTGCAGCGCCTCTGCCAGGCCTGGAACGAAATGCTCGCGCGCATGGAAGATTCCGCCGGCCGTCTGCAACAGTTCACCGCCGACGCCTCGCATGAACTGCGCACCCCCGTCGCCGTCATCCGAACCTCCGCCGAACTCGCTCTCCGTCAGGAGCGCACCCCCGAGCACTATCGCGAAACGCTCCGCCAAATCGCCGCGCAGTCGAGCGAGATGACCCAATTAATTGAAAATCTCCTCGCCCTGGCCCGCGCCGACGCCGGCGGCGCGCTCCCTCTCCGGCCCCTCGAAGCCTCCGCCCTCATCGAGGAAGTCGCCGGCCAATTCAACGCCCGCGCCCTGCTCAAACCCGTGCGCCTCATCATCCAACCCCGGTTGTCGCCCATCATAATCGCCGGCGATCCCGCCTCGCTCCGCCGCCTCTTCGCAATCCTGCTCGATAACGCGATCAAGTTTACCGAACCCGGCGGCACCATTCATCTGGCCGCCGAAGTCTCCGGGCATCGCGCGACCTTCCTCGTCCAGGACGACGGTTGCGGCATCGCCGAAGAGCATCGGGCCCGCATCTTTGATCGGTTCTTCCAGGCCGACGCCTCCCGGTCCAGCGGCGGCTCCGGCCTCGGCCTCAGCCTGGCCCAATGGATCGCCCGGCTTCACGGCGGCGCGATCGAGGTCGAATCAACTCCCGGACAAGGATCCCGCTTCCTCGTCCAGCTACCCACGCAAAAAGACGAGTAACGGCGAACAGTAGCCCGATTATTGTCCGACACGGCCAGCTTTGTCGAGCTCACGCCGTAAAGTCAGAAACGCCTCCTCCGGCACCTGCTTCCACCCCGCCTCTCTTACCTCCCGATCCGCCAACAAACTCGCTACCGACTTGCCATCCGGTGCCGTGTACGCTGCCGAAACCCCATGTTCCAGCAAAAACACCGCCGACTCCCAACTCCCCATATAAACCGCCGTCATCAACGCCGTCCATCGCACCCGATCCGTGCGATTGCTATAAACCTTCCAACCCGCCCCGTGCCGCGCCAGTAACTCCAACTTCTCCCGCCCTCGAAACACATGCGTAACATGCACCAGCGGCTCCCCAAAATGGTCTTTCGAATTCGAATCCACCCCCGCCGCCAAAACAGCCTCCAGTAAAGCGACCGACCCCGGCGAATTGCCCTCGAAAATCGTATTCACCAATTCGCCACGCGGAACCGGACCACCATTCTTCAAGAGAATCCTCACCCCCTCCACCGACACGTCCCCGCTATAATCCGCCAACACCCGCGTCACCGCATGTTCCACCAGCGTCTTCCCATGCGCATCTGTCGCCGTCCAATCCAAACCCGCCCCCCCCTTCACCAGCCCCTCCAGCGCCGCATAGTCCTTCCGGTCCAGCGCCCGGGCCACCTGATTCAGCCGCGCATCCCGAAACCGCCCCGCCTGGTCTCGGCTCCAGCCGCTCATCCGCGCCTTCACAAAATCCGTCGTCCAGGATCCCGCCCCCAGCAAAAACGGCATCGAAACCACCACTAAACCCGCATACTTCAGCCCCGCCGAACTCGACATCTGGGCCCAAAGCAACAACGCCCCCGCCAGCAAGAGCACCGGCAGCAGCACCATCCCAAACCCCGTCGCCACTACCTTCCCGTCGTTTTTCGAATAAAACAACGAAGCCACGAAAATGACCTCGAGCGCAAAAAACACCCAGCCAATGACAAATGCAAGTTTCATAGCGTCACTGACTAGGGCGGATTACCACCCCGAAGTCACTCACGCTATCTGCTGACCCGCCCGCTCCATCACCATCCGCCAACCGACGACGAAGTCGCCCTCGCATCTCCCGGATGCCCATACCGAACTTTCACCGTGGTATCCGCGTCGCGCGCCCTACCGGAAATTCTCAATCACCATCAAATCCGCGCCCGCCGAAGCGGTCCGTGTGTAGAGAATCGTCTTGCGGTCCGGCGAAACCGTAAGCCCATTTTGCGCAAATCGTTCGATCTTCATGATCAAACGGCTCCTCCCGGTCGAAAACTGATAGAAGAGCACCGGCACCGCTCCCGCTTTATCCAGCCGTCCGCCGTAATAGATGCCGTCCTCGAATACCGGGAACTCCCGCGGCGGGCCAATGAAGTCAAGCACCTCTCGTTCCGGGCCCCCGCTCAGCGATCTGGCGAAGAGCGGCGTCCCTATGTCCGCTTTTGCGTAAAAAAGCGTCTTTCCGTCCACCGATTCCAGCGCGTTGTGCCCGCCATTGTCCGTCAGCTTTTCCGGTTGGCCGCCCTCGGGGGGCACCCGCCAGATCTCGTGCTTACCGGTCCGATCCGATAAAAAGTAGATCCATCGGCCATCCCGCGACCAACTCGGCACCGCATTCTGGTAAGGTCCCAACTCCAGCCTGCGCGGCTGCCCTCCGTTCGCGTCGACCACATAAATTAACTGCTTGCCATCCCCCGGCATAGAATCAAAAGCGATCCGCCGACCGTCCGGAGACCATCGCGCCGAGCCTTGAAAACGCCCAATCTGGTGCGTCAATTGAACCGGGTTCGATCCGTCGGCGTTCGCCACCCAAATATCATAGCTTTGAGAATTTCGGCTCGAAACGAAGGCGATCTTCTCTCCGTTCGGAGAAAACTGCGGGGAATCTTCATCGAGCGACGACGAAATCAGAATCTCATGGGTGCCGTCCGCCTTGTACCGCCAGATATCCCGGTTTCGATACCCTCTCGTAAACGCAAGCCTTTTGGACGCGGATGAAAAAGCCGGGAAACTCGCATTGACCCCAGCGATCTCCAACCGCTCCGGCGCACCCGTTCCGTTCGCCTCCACCCGCCACAGATAGCCGAGCAGACCCACCGACAGCGATCCACTGTAAACAACGGAGTCGCCAACCCAGGTGATGCCGCTAATGTAACTCTGCTGCTTCGTGACGCGGCGTGCCTCGCCCCGCGGGGCCTGCGCCGAGTCCAACTCCTGCACATACAGGTCACACGCGAAAGCGCTGGCGCAGCGCGAATAAACCAACCGCCGACCGTCCGGAGAAAAGACCGGATAACCATCCTCCACCGGCGCAACCGGGTGCGTCATCTGCCGCGGTTCGCCACCCTCCACCGGCAGCAGGTAAATCCCGGCGTCTTTCCCCCGCGGGCGCGCGAAAGCCAACCATTTCCCATCCGCCGACCAGGACAACGGGTTCCATCCCGCGCCCGGGACATCCGCCACTTTCCGCTCACTTCCCCCCAATGGAGAGATCAGGTACACCGCCGCGTCCGCGCTGCCGACCACCGGGGCCAATCCAAACGTACCCCGAAGGAAAGCCACCTGCTTGCCATCCGGTGACCAAGCCGGCCCCACCGCTGCCTTGGAACCCGTTGTCAGGCGCAACGCGTTCTCCTCACCCACCAATTTCACATAGATCTCAAGGTTGTCCCGCTTCGGGCCACTCCAGACGAAGGCCACTTGCTTGCCATCGGGCGAAAAGGCAGGTTGCCTCTCCGCGTCATTATACGAGGTCAACACATGTACCGAGGGCGCGGGGACCGCAACCCTCGTCCGTTGCCACACCAGCCAGCCTCCCGAAGCCGCCAGCGCGACACCCGCCGCCACGGCAACTCCCCAACGGGGCCGCACCGGCTCTGGCTTCCGCACCGGCACTTCCACCGGCGGGGCAACGTTCTCGATCACCCCGATGAACCGATAACCACGCCGCGGTAGCGTTTCGATGAACTTCGGCTCCGTCGACGAATCACCCAGAGCCTCCCGCAGGCGGTTCACCGCCGCGTTCAGCCCATGATCGAAATCCACGTTCGTGTTGTCATCCCAAAGCTTTTTCCTCAGCTCTTCCCGGCTGACGCTCAACTCAGAGCTCTCCAGCAACGCCACCAGAATCGTGAAGGACTGTTCCGGCAGTTTGACTCGAATCCCGTGCTTGCGCAGTTCCCGGCGACGCGGGAAGACCTCGAACGCTCCAAATCGAATTATTGCGGCAGCTAAATGACCCGACACAGGTTGCCCGCTCCTTCCGCAATAGAGTAACACTTCTGTTTCGCGTCCTGTGGATTCAATGACTTGCGCTGTGATGTAGCGCTGTGACCTCCCTCTACCTCGATTTGGGCACCATGTGAGGCCGCCGGTATCGAGGTAGCCGCCCCATGGTCCCAACCTCGGGTCATGACCGCCACCACACTTCGTTTTTTGGCAATCGGCACCCTCTACATCGTCGCGGCAGCGCCCTCGACCGCCGCGGACCGCAAGCCGACCACTCCCCCCACCTTGACCGTGCAAGTCGTCAATCTCGCCGGCGTCACCGCTACCGAACTGGACAAAGCCAAATCCGAAGCCTCCTGGATATTCGGCAAGGCGGGCGTGAACCTCAACTGGGTCCATTGCGGCTCCGAGAACGGCGATCCCGCTGGAGCGGCACCGTGCCAGGACATCGACGATCCCTTCGTCTTCAGCATGGGTTTGGTCACCAAGTCCCCGGAGTTCCTCCGCGATACCGGCTTCGGCTTCGCCATGGTCTACTCCGGCCAGCGAAACCACGCTGGCGTGGTGTACCCAAAAGTCGCGGAGCTAACCAGGGCCTACCCCTTCCACGCCAGCATCGATCAAGTCCTCGCTTACGCCATGGTCCATGAGATAGCCCATCTCATTCTCGGTTCCACCGCTCACCGCCCCACTGGCATTATGCGAGCAGGCTGCCGCCCGGAAGAACTCAAGGCCGTCAGCCAGCGGCGGCTCCGGTTTAGGTCCGACGAGGTCGAAGCTCTCCATCGAAAACTCACGGAGCGAAGCCGCCGACTGGAGCTCACCGGAGCCGCAAGGATTCCAGCTTCAAAACCCGGCACTTCCAGCCCCGGCCTATATTGACCCAATCTGCTGACCCGCCCGCTCCACCGCCGACTCAAACGCATCCAGCGCATCCACAAAAAAGTGGTCCCGCGACTCGACAAACTCCAGCGTCGGCCCCCCACTCAGCGTCGCCACCAGCGCTTCCAGATCCACCTTCGGCCCATGCACATCAATCGTCGAATGGATAAACGTCCGCGGCACCGTACACGGCTCCAAATACCCCTGGTCCGGATACTTCGTCGGAAAACCCACCGCAATCGCCCGCGCCATCTCCGGCACCTGCCCCGCTAACTGCAGCGCAATCCGCGATCCGAAGCTAAATCCCGCCACCACAAACGGCAACTCCGGATATCGGCCCCGCAAAAACGCCAAACACGCCCGCGCGTCCTCCAACTCTCCCACCCCGTCCGCGTACGTCCCCTCGCTCAAATTCACGCCCCGGTAATTAAACCGCAGCACCACCCCGCCCGTCTTCCGCAGCCCCCGGGCGATCCGATACACCACCTTGTTGTGCATCGTCCCCCCGTGCTGCGGATGCGGATGACACACCAGCGCCGCAAAGCGCGGTTCTCCCTCCTCAGGCTCCTCCAGCAAACTCTCCAACTTCCCCGCCGGGCCGGCGATCTCACAGCTCTCAATCCGACGTGCCATCCCTATCCCCGGTAGTTCGTAAACTGCATATCGATCCCCAGATCGCTCTGCTTCAACAGCGCCATCACTTCCTGCAGGCAGTCCCGATCTTTCCCCGAAACCCGCACCACATCGGCATTAATCGAAGCCTGCACCTTGATCTTCGAATCTTTAATAATCCGAACTATGTCTTTCGCCTTCTCCATCGGAATCCCCGCCTGCAGCGTAATCTCCTGCCGCACGCTCATCCCCGACGCCGGCTGCACCGGGCCATACGTCAAAGCCTTCAACGAGATCCCCCGCTTGTTCAGCTTCGATTGGAGAATGTCCACCACCGCCCCCAACTTGTACTCATCCGCCGAAGCCAGCAGAATCTTGTGGTCTTTCTCCTTCAGCTCAATCGAAGATTTCGCATCCTTCAAATCGTAGCGCGCCCCAATATCTTTCAGCGCCTGCGAAATCGCGTTGTTCACTTCGGGCATCTCGACCTTCGAGACGATGTCAAAACTGTTATCAGCCATATCTGACTAAATCATGTCAGGCTTGACGCAGCGTTCGCAACACTTCCCGCGTAATCAACTGCACCATCGCCGGCATCACCTCGTCTAAAGCCACCGTCACCGCCGCCCGCACCCGCTCCTCTTCCGATATCGGCTCCACCGGCACCGGCGGCGCCTCCGCCCCATATTCGCCTTCCAATCGCCGCTCGGCCACCCGTTCGAGCAACGGCCGCAAGACATCCATCAGCGACGTTACGCCAAACGGCTTCTGCACCACCCCGTCCGCGCCTACCGCCTCCGCCTGTGCCATGTCCACCGGCTCGGTGATGCTCCCCGTCAGCAACACCCCAATGTGCCGATGCGTCGCCGTCTCCCGTACGAACTTCGCCAACTCAAACCCCGACTTCTTCGGCAAAAAGGCGTCCACAATCATCGCGTCCGGATCCACATCCGCCAGACGCAACAAAGCCGTCTCTCCGTCGGTGACCGAGACAACCTCAAACCCTTCCTCCCGCAGCATACGCTCGCCAAGTCGCTGCGCAATCGCGCTATCGTCGGCGAGCAGAATCCGTCCCGCCACTAATTCTTAACCTTGATTTTTTTCTCTTTCTTCGGCTTTTTGCCGTTCACTGGCACACCCTGCCGATTCGTCGGCAAAGGCGTCGCCGCCGGGGCCGCCGCCGCTGGCGCTTCCGGAGCCGCCGCCGGAGCAGCAGTCGTGCTCCCCGTCCCGCCCGGAGTCTGCGCGCTCAACCGCGCATCATCTTTCTTTTCCAAATCCGAAGCACCCGTCAAAACCTGCCCGCCCACATCGTTCACCCCCGACGCCACGCCCAAAGGCAACGGCACCGACGCCGGAATCGACGGCTTCATCTGTCCCATCGCCGGAGTCCCACTCTTGGCCGCCGCCAACACGTCCGGGCTCTTGCTGAAGATCCCCAGCGTATTCCGGACCGTCGACGCCTTCACCCGATTCTCCGCCTCATACTTCATCCGCGCCACCGCCACCGGATCCGCCTCCGGAACCTGCATCTCCAGATCCTTCAGCTTCTCGCCCGCCGCCTTGGCGTATCCCGAGAGTGGATAATCCCGCACCAACCGCTGATACGCCTGACCCGCCTTAGCCTTAAACCGCGGCCCCATCTTCGTATAGCTATCGGCCAACAACCACAAATCCTCATCCGCCTTCGAAAACAGCGGCCACTGGTCCACCACCGTCTGCAGCCGATTGCTCGCCGCCGGGTTCGAACCCTTCGTGTTGTAGAAGGTGCCCACCCGGAACTCCTTCTCCGCCATTACTTCCTGGATGTTCCGCAACAACTGCTGCGTCCCCGGCGCAAACTTCGAGTTCGGGAACTGCGTCAACAGCGTCCGGCACTCCTCTTCACTCTTATAGGCATGCCGATCGTCCCGGTCCGGCTTCTCCATCTGCTTGTAATGGATCATGCAGACCTTCTGCTGCGCTTCCGCCGCCTCTTCCATCGTCGGGTAGAACAGAATGAAGTCTTTGTACTCCGCTTCTGCCTGCGCCATGCCGTTCGATCCGCCCTCGCGCATCCAGCTATCGGCAATCGCAAGCTTCGCTTTCGCCAAAAATTCGGACGTGTCGTAGGTGTTCATCAACGTGTTCAACGTGATGCGCGCCACCTCATACCGGCCCCGTTCAATGTCCTTCACGGCCTTATCGAAAAGCACCTTATCCGGCTGCTGCGTGTCTTTCGAAATCGGGTTCTCGTACTTCTTCTTCCGAAAACAACCCGTCAGCGAAGTGAACGCCAGAGCCGTCACCACCAAAGTCAAAATCGTATTGCGCGAAACAAGCATAAATTACTAATCTCTCTGTTTAAGCTAACTGCCCCGCGCGCGCCGCATCCCGCAGCGCCCGCACGGCCGCGCCGGAATCCGGCGCCCCAAACACACTCGAACCCGCAACCAGCCATTCGGCTCCAGCCCGGGCAATCTCAGCGACGTTTTCCAACACCACGCCACCATCAATTTCAATCTTGAAGCCGTAGCCAAACCGCTCGCGCCGCTCGGCCAACTGGCGAATCTTTTCCAAAGAGCGCGGCAAAAACCGCTGCCCCCCAAAACCGGGGTTCACGCTCATCACGAGCACAAAATCAACAAACTCCAATACCTCGTCCAAAGTCGATACCGGAGTCGCCGGGTTCAAAACCACCCCCGCCAACGCTCCCTCGCTCTGGATCAATCGCAAACTTCGATCCAAATGCGGACACGCCTCTTGATGCACCGAAACACTATCCGCCCCGGCCTCCACAAACGCCGCCGCAAACCGATCCGGATCCGTAATCATCAAATGAACGTCCAAATGCGCCTTCGTCACCCTCCGCAGGCTCTTCACGACAGGCGGCCCCATCGATAAATTGGGCACAAAATGGCCGTCCATCACATCGACGTGAAGCATCGTGACGCCCGCGTGTTCGACGCGCGCAATCTCCTCACCCAGCCGGGCAAAGTCCGCAGCTAGTAAAGATGGAAGAATCTCGACCATTGGAACGCAGTTCTCATGCTATCACGGCATGCCAAAAGCCGTCCCCCGGTTCTTGCCCTGGCAATCGATATCCTTGTTCTACCACCCGGTCCCTGCAAACCGCGTGCACTACCCCCTCATTCTCCTCCGCTTCGAGCGAACATGTCGAGTAAACTAATCGCCCCCCGGGGGCCAAAACCGCCAACGCATTGCCCAATATCGCTGTCTGCCGCCCCGCCAGGTCCACCAGGTCCCCCGGCGTAATCCGCCACTTTATCTCGGGATTTCGCCCCAAAGTTCCCGTCCCGCTGCACGGCGCGTCCACCAGAATCCGATCAAATCTTTTTACAAAGGGCAACGGCTCCCGCGCATCCACCACCACCCGCTCCACCCCCGTCACCTGCCGCAAACGCGCAAAACTCCGATCCGCCGCCAGCACAATCCCCCCCGCCTCCACCAACTGCCGCGTCTTGTTCCCCGGCGCCGCGCACACATCGAGCACCGTCATCCCCGGCTCCACCCCCAAATACGGCACAATCGACGCCGCCCCCACATCCTGCCCCCCCGCCTCCGGCGCCACCAATGCCGCCGCCGCGATCTCTTCCGCCCGCGGGCGCCCAAACGCCGCCGTCCACCGGCTCAACAACCAACCCGGCACCGACAACTCCACCTCCCGCCCCGGCCACACCACCGGCTCCCGATTCACCTTCCGCAATACCGCGTTCACAAACCCCATCGCCGAACGCTTCTTCGCCCGCTTGACGAGGTCCACCGCCGCCGAAACCGCCGCATGCGCCGGAACCCGATCCAAATACCGCAGTTGGTAAATCGCCATCCGCAGCGCCACCCGCACTTCCACGTCCAATTTCCCCGTCTTCCCCGAATACAGCCGGATCAGATGGTCCAACTGCGCCTGCACCCGCAGCGGGCCAAACACCAGCTCCCAAGCCAGATCCGCATCCCGCATGTCCAGCTTCGCCACCGCCTTCCGCAAAATCTCTTCCGCCCAGGCCCCGTTCTCTACCCGCACAGCGGCGTCAAACGCCACCTCCCGCGCCGTCAAACCGTCAGCACGCTGTAGTGCGACTCCACATAATCATTCAACATATCCGTAAACTCCGCCACGATATGGTCCCCCCGCAAAGTCTTCACCAGCT
>JAPKZA010000270.1 GCA_026394015.1 Acidobacteriota bacterium | reverse complement strand
TTCCATCAAAAGTACGTCGCGGTGAGTGCGGCGGATGGTTCGCTGGCGCCGAACTTTATTGCGGTGATGAATATTCCGAGCGATCCCGAAGGGCATGTGGTGCGCGGGAACGAGCGGGTGCTGAGGGCGCGGTTTAACGACGCGCGGTTCTTCTACGATGTGGACCAGAAGCGGACGTTGACGGACCGGGTTTCGGATTTGGCGAACGTGACGTTCCAGGCCAAGATCGGGTCGTACCTTGAGAAGACGACGCGGATGGTGGCTTTGGCGCAGGAGTTGGGCGGCGAGGACGCGGCGGCGGCGGCGTACCTGGCGAAGGCCGATTTGACGACGGAGATGGTGAAAGAGTTCACCGATTTGCAGGGAATCATCGGGGGCCTGTACATTGCGGCGCAGGGCGGCAAGGCGGACGTTGCCAAGGCTGTCTACGAGCACTACAAGCCGTTGTCGATGGAGGATTCGATCCCTTCGACGGCGACCGGGCAGGCGCTGGCGTTGGCCGATAAGATTGACACGCTGCGGAGTTGTTTCGCGGTGGATATGATTCCGACGGGGTCGAAGGATCCGTTTGCGTTACGCCGGGCGGCGCAGGGCGTCGTGAAGATTTTGATGGAAGGCGAGTTGACGCCTTCGTTGCGGGAGTTGTGCGCGGGCGATACGAAGCTGGAAGAGTTTTTCGTCGAACGGCTGAAGCACTATTTCCGGGAAGTGAAGGGCGCGGCTTACGATGAGATCGCGGCCGTGTTGGCGGTCGGCTGGGCTGATGTGAAAGACGCGCTGGCGCGGCTGGAAGCGGTGACGGCGGTACGGCCGACGCCGAACTTCGAGCCGGTGGCGGCGGCGTTTAAGCGGATCAAAAATATTCTTACGCAGGCGGGCACACTGCCTGAGGGCGCTCCGGACGCGAGCCTCTTTAACGAGGCCGAGGCGGGGGTGGCCGCGGCGGCGGCGCAGGCGGCCATCAAAGATGGCGGCTATGTGGCGCAGCTCGAACGGATTGCGGGGCTGCGGCCCGCGATCGACCATTTTTTCGATGAGGTGCTGGTGAACGACCCGGACCCTGTTGTCCGCGACAATCGCTTGCGCTTGCTCAACCAGCTCATAACTGAGTTTTCTTCAATCGCCGACTTCTCGGAGATTGTCACCAAATCGCTTTAGGAGATATTGATGCAGAAACACGTCTACAGCTTCGGTAAGAAGACCGAAGGCAACGGCAAGATGAAGGACACGCTCGGCGGCAAGGGCGCCGGGCTCGCCGAAATGTGCAAGGCCGACATTCCGTGTCCTCCGGGATTCACGATTTCGACCCAGGTCTGCAACATCTACTTCGAGAACAAGAACGTTGTTCCGCAAGAGATTGAAGACCAGATGGAAGTCGCTTTGACCCGTCTTGAAAAAGAGACCGGGAAGAAGTTGGGCGATGCGAAAGATCCGCTGTTGCTCAGTGTCCGTTCCGGCGCCAAGTTCTCCATGCCGGGCATGATGAACACGATTCTGAACCTGGGCATGAACGACCAGTCGGTGGTCGGGATGGCGGTCAAGACGGGCAACGAACGCTTTGCCTATGACTGCTATCGACGGTTTATCCAGATGTTCGGCGAAGTTGCACTCGAAATCCACATGGAAGAGTTCAACCACATTTTCGACGCGCAGAAGGCCAAGCGGAAAGCGAAGCTCGATACCGACCTGAATGCGGAAGATCTGCAGAACGTCGTGGTCGAGTACAAGAAGCTCGTCAAGAAGAAGACCGGCAAAGAGTTCCCGCAGGATCCGCGCGAACAGCTGAAGATGTCCCGCGATGCGGTTTTCCGTTCCTGGTGGAACGACAAGGCGGTCTACTATCGCAAGATGGAAAAGATTCCGGACAACATCGGGACGGCCGCGAATGTGCAGGCGATGGTGTTTGGCAACCTGGGCGATACGTCGGGCACGGGCGTGGGCTTCACGCGTGACCCGGGCAACGGCGACAAGGTTTTCTACGGCGAGTTCCTGATCAACGCGCAGGGCGAGGACGTGGTGGCGGGCATTCGGACGCCGTCGCCGATCGCTGAGCTTGAGCATGTGATGCCGGCGGTATTCAAGCAGCTTTTTGAGACGACGCAGAAGCTCGAACAGCAGTACCACGACATGCAGGACTTCGAGTTCACGATCGAAGAAGGCAAGTTGTACATGCTGCAGACGCGCAACGGCAAGCGGACCGGCCCGGCGGCGGTGAAGCTCGCGGTGGACATGCACGAAGAGGGCCTGATCTCGAAGGAAGAGGCGGTTCTGCGGGTCGCTCCGAACCAGTTGGACCAGTTGTTGCACCCGGTGTTCGACCAGGCGACGCTGCGGACGCTGCCGGTGCTGACGACGGGTATTGCGGCGAGTCCGGGCGCTTCGGTGGGTCGGATTGCGTTCAGCGCTGAGCTTGCCGTGGAAGCGGCGAAGAGTTCGCCGGTGATTCTGGTACGGAAAGAGACGACGCCGAACGACATCGCCGGCATGGACGCGGCGAAGGGCATTTTGACCGCTATTGGCGGCAAGTCTTCACATGCGGCCGTGGTGGCCCGTGGTATGGGTCGGCCTTGCATTGTGGGCGCGGGTGACTTGGTCATCGACGAGAGCAAGGGTACGGCTGTCGTGAAGAGCGGCGGCAAGAGCGTGGCGCTGAAGGCTGGCGATTGGATTTCGATCGACGGCACGACGGGCAAGGTTTATTTGGGTCAGGCGAAGACGACCGAAGCGGACCCGAATACGGGCGAGTTTGGCAAGTTCATGACCTGGGTGGACGAGTTCCGCGGCAGCTTCGGCGTGCGGGCGAACGCGGACATTCCGCGGGATGCGAACGTGGCGCGCGCGTTCGGAGCCGAGGGCATTGGCCTTTGCCGGACCGAGCATATGTTCTTTGCCGAAGAGCGGTTGCCGATCGTGCAGGAGATGATCCTGGCGCGGGACGTGAAGGCTCGGAAGGCTGCGCTCAAGA
>JAPKZA010000303.1 GCA_026394015.1 Acidobacteriota bacterium | reverse complement strand
TTCATCGCTCCCTGTCGGCAAAGCGCAAGGAACACCATCCCAGCCGCGGTCTCGCCTCCTTGGAAGTCTTCCCACCCTGCCGATGCAATCAGCAAAACGCTCCCGCAACTTGCGCTAAGGCCCGCCCTCCGACATCGGCCAAACTCTATCAGGGAACGAAGTGAAAAGACGAACCCTCCTCCAATCCACCACCCCTTAACCGCGTATCCGCATTGCCGGGGTCCGGCTCGTCAATACCAAATCCGTCCAGCCGATCCCCGATCGTACTGCGTCAGTCGGGAAGTCGCCCGTCCCATCATGATCTACCCTCACTACACTGGCAAACGCGGCCCTGATTCCACCTTGATGCCAGACCCCTCTGGCCCGCTACGCCCCCTCACCGTTGAAATCGAGACCAACAAAAACCTCAAAGGCTACGGCCGCGCCGTCCATGCCAAGAGTGGCATCGACCTCAAGAAGAATGTCGCCCTCGTCAAACGCACCCCCGAACTAGCGGGGCCCGACTGCGCCATCATGATCGACTGTTGGATGGCCCTTGCAGAAATCTACACGATCCAGCTCGCCGAGGCGATAGCCCCCTATCGCATTCTCAAGATCGAAGAGGTGCTCCCTCCAGATGACTACGAAGGCTTCGGCCGATTAAACCAGCAGATCCCCTCCACCGCCCTTGCGACCGGAGAGCACAAATACACCTGCTGGGGCTTCCGCCGCCTGCTCAACGCCAAAGCCGTCGATATCTAGCGTCTAGTTGCGTAAATTGACGATTGTATTCCGCAACTGACTTCCTTTGACCTCTCGCTTCCGCCAGCGGAACGGTTTGGGATGCTCATTTGTAAGGGCGACAAACGCTTGAATGGCGTCGCGAAGCTGGTCCTTGCTGACGAAACTGGCCCCCCGAAGCGACTTGCGGGTAAGCAAGCCAAACCAAATCTCGACCTGATTGAGCCAACTGGCTGACGTCGGCGTGAAGTGAAAGCGCACCCGTCCGTCGAATTTGGCCAACCAGTCTTCATTCCGCTTGTGAGTGCAGTAGTTGTCCAAGATCACGTGGATTTCTTTGTCGGTCGGCAATTCGGCAACCACGCCGTCAAGAAAGTGGCGGAAATCTTCGCGCTTCTTACGTTCCGTGGTCTCCGCATGAACATGCCCACTGGCGATCTCCAGCGCGGCGAATAGGTTCAGCGTCCCATTCCGCTTGTAGGTACTTTTCATAGCCCGCACGATCGCCCCGCTCTCGGTTTCCACGTAGCCCGACGGACGCTGGATGGCTTGAATGCTCGGCTTCTCGTCCACACTCAACACCAGGGCGTTCAGCGGCGGGTTCAGATACAGCCCCACGATTTCAGCGGCCTTGGCGGCAAACTCCGGATCGGTGCTCACGCACCAAGTGCGGAGTCGCTGCAGATAGATTCCTTCCCGTCGTAGCAGGCGCCAAACGGCATGCACGCTTGCGCCCAAGGTATCTGCCACCGCGCGACCGTCCCATTGCCCCAAACCCGTCGGCGGCGGCTGTTCCAGCAACGATAAAACCCGACCTCGAAAGTCAGCGCCGTAGGTCGGCGGCTTTCCCGGACGCGGCAGATCCAGCAGGCCATTC